>WRGQ01000170.1 GCA_009787115.1 Bacteroidota bacterium | reverse complement strand
TGTGGCGGAGCAGGAATTGAATAAGTTGCGTTAAGATTCTTATTCAATACAGAGGCACAGAGGGCACAGAGTTTCATAGAGAAGTAGTTGTTTTATTTTTATTTTTGCACTCTAAAAAAAACTTAATTTATGTCAATAGAATTTAACGGAAAACAAATCGAAATGGACGGCGATGGCTTTATGCTGGAGCCGCAATTATGGAGTGATGAATTGGCAACATTGATTGCAAAAGAAGATGATATTCAAGATTTAACAGATAATCATTGGGCAATAATCAGAATTATCCGGCGCAGTTACGAAGAGACCGGTATGGCGCCTATGATTCGTTCTATCTGTAAAGAAACCGGACTGAAATTAAAAGATATTTACGAACTTTTTCCGTTAGGTCCTGCACGTGGCGCCTGTCGTGTAGCCGGATTGCCCAAACCGGACGGGTGTGTGTAAAATAAAAATCATCCTTTTTGCTACTTTTGTCAAAATTTTTCAACAATGGAAAACACTTCTCATAAAGCCGGTTTTGTAAATATTATAGGTAATCCTAACGTAGGCAAAAGTACGCTAATGAACAGATTAGTGGGCGAGCGCCTTTCTATTATCACGGCGAAAGCACAAACTACCCGCCACCGTATTAAAGGTATTGTGAACGGCGATGATTACCAGATTGTATATTCCGATTTGCCCGGAATTTTAACACCCGCATACAAAATGCAGGAATATATGATGCGTTTCGTGAATGAATCGCTGAAAGACGCCGACCTGATTCTGTATGTTATTGAATGTGGAGATACTAATTATAATCAGGAAATTATTGAAAGATTACAACAGGTTACTATTCCCATTTTATTGGTAATTAATAAAACAGATAAGGTTGCAGAAGATATTATCACTGCAACAAAAACCCATTGGCAAAACCTGCTGCCTAAAGCAGAAACTATTGAGATCTCGGCGCTTACCGGACATCATATTAACTTGTTGTTAGAGAAGATTATCGTGCTATTGCCGGAGTCGCCGCCTTTTTTTCCAAAAGATGAACTCACCGACCGTCCCCTGCGGTTTTTTATCTCTGAAATTATTCGCGAAAAGATATTGTTGCTGTATAAAAAAGAGATTCCTTACAGTGTAGAAGTCGTGATTGAAAGTTTTAAGGAAACAGAAGACATGGTTCATATCGGCGCTATGCTTTACTGTGAGCGGGAGAGCCAGAAAGGGATTATAATCGGAAGTAAAGGCTCTGCAATAAAACAGTTAGGCATTGAAGCCCGACATGCGATTGAAGATTTCTTAGAGAAACACATTTTTTTGGATATTTCTGTGAAAGTACTCAAAGAGTGGCGAAATCAGGATTTAATGATGAAACGGTTTGGATATTTACAGGATTAGGTGATTAGGTGATTTTAGGATTTTAGGATTTCTAATAGATTTTGGGCAATTTGTTCCTGATTGTATTTATTTTCAATCAAAATCCGGGCGTTTTTACCTGTCTCTTCGCATTGTTTAACATGATTGACACAAAACGCTATAGTTTGTATCATCTCTTCGGGTGTGTCGGCAATAAAAATATTTTCCCTGTCGGTAATTTCAATTCCTTCTGCTCCGAGTGTTGTCGTAATAATTGGTTTTCCCAGAGCCAAACCTTCCATAATCTTAATCCGCATACCACTACCGGATAACAACGGTACAACCATAATATCGTGAGCTTTTATGAATTGTTGAGCATCTTCTACAAAATCGAAAATTTGGACATTCTTAAATTTTCGATTTTCAAAAACGGCTTTGTTTCCTTTTCCGGCAAGCGCTAACGTAATTTGTGGATGTTTTTCCGTTACTTTTTCCCAAACATTCTCTAAAAACCATAGCATTCCTTCAATATTGGGTTGCCAATTCATACCGCCAATGTGAAAAAATGAAATATTGTTTTCATTAATTGGATGATTCTGTATGGGGTAATCAGCCAGATTTACAGCAAAAGGGAGTCCCCTACTATTCAAGGCAGGAAATCTTTCTTTAAAGAAATTATGATCTACTTCCGTGATAGGCATATAACCGTCAATCTGTTTGAACAAAGATAATTCAAAACGTTTGAGTGATTGAGCAAGATAACAGTAAGTTGCCTTTTTTAGCGGATTTTTAGTTTGTTTGGTTAATCTTTCCCAGATTAAATATTCAATATTGTGCACCCGCAACAGAATGCGTGCCTGGGAGTATTTTCGTATGGTTTCTATATAGTTTCCCACAAAAACAGACTCTAAAATAACTACGTCAAATTGTTCCCGTGCAAAAACGGTTTCTAATTTTTTAACCATCTCTTTTGAAAAGAAACGGTCGGCTTGTAAAGATGTTCTTTGCAATATGGAACCGATAGATTTAAAGAGTTTGAGGCGGGTATTGATGAAAACAGACTCAAATTGAGTTTTTTCCTGATATTGTTTAAACTGTTCTGAAAAAACTATCGGGTGTTTTTTGGTAGCCACAGATACTACTTTCACATCAACTCCGGCATCTAAAAGAGCGTTTGTTATTTGGCGCATTGCCAAACAGCCTCCGTCAATGCACGGTACAGGAGGTTTATGCGTGAGTTGCAGTATTTTCATTTTTTTTTCTGACAAAGAATTTATTCAAGTTTAGTTGTTGTAATTTTTTATAAAGTTCTTCGGAAGATAAAAGCGCCGAGTCCACAGAAGCCTGATAGGTAAGGAAGGCGCAAATGGGAAGGATGATAAAAGTGGATAGCCACGTACCAAACCAGACAGGGACTGCCCCTCCTTTTGCAAGTTTCTCTCCAAAAATGGAGAGCATAAAGTAGGTGGAAAAGAATGCAACCGTAATGACCAAAGGCACACCTATTCCTCCTTTACGAATAATAGAACCTAACGGCGCCCCAATGAAAAAGAATAAAATACACGCCGTTGCAATAACATATTTCTTCAACCATTCCACACGATAAGAATTTATGTTAGCCATTAAATATTTTTTATATTCTCTGTTCATATTTAATTCATTCTTAAAATCATTTTTCAAGGCAATAATTTTATCAAGGCTCTCTCTCTTTTCTTTTGTATTAAAATCGTTATACGACATCTTAAATGTGTTTGTTTTTTCTGTGTCCATCTCATCGGAATAGATAAAAGATTTAAAACTGTTACAGGAAGAGAAAAAACATGTCATTATATCTTCGTTATTTTTTTCTACGGAAATCATTATCGTATCAATCGTTTTCACAATTTTGGAGTTAGAAAGCGCCATCTCTTTTCTTGAATAAAAGTTATCATCCGATTTTTCAAACTTAAAAGAAGAGATGTCAAATTTTTTGTATTGTTCTGAGAATGTATAACGTGCCAATGGATTTTTAGAAGAATTATTAGAGTTGGTACTTTCGTCCCATAAAAAGCCGTCATACAGATAAAAAAGCATATACATTTTATCTTCTGTGGCTTGCATTTTGCCTCTTTTGGCATAGGTGAATGTAGTATTTCCCTGATATTTACTATGGTCTGACAATAAAATATCGTAAATATCCACATTATTTCGTCCTTTTCTTCCAACCCTAATACTGTAGTTATCAAATCCATTGTAAAAAACGCCTTCTTCAATGGCAAGGGTTGGTTTTTGGTCTCTAATATTTCTCAGTAGCGTTCTCATTTTGAAATAAGCTCTTGGGGCAACTTTATCAGCAAAGCAAAAAGAACCGATAGCAATAATAAAAGAGCAGAGCGCTAAAGAGAAAATAAGTTTTCTAATAGAAATTCCGGCAGATTTCATAGCAATGATTTCATACTGTTCTCCCAGCGAGCCAAAAGTCATCAACGAAGCCAGCAACACTGCCAAAGGGGCTGCTAAAACAACCATTCCCGCACCGCTGGCATAAAAAAGAAATTCTAAAACAACAGATATTTCCAATCCTTTTCCAACTAATTCATCTACATATCTCCACAAATATTGCATTAAAAGGACAAATAATGCAAAGAAAAAAGTGAGGGCAAAAGGTCCTAAAAATTTTTTAAAGAGATATCTGTAAATTATTTTCACGACTTAAAAATTAATTAAAAATCGCCGATTGTTTCAGGGAGTTGGTTTAAAGCATTTTGTGTCTGTTCATCATTGGGAGGAGAACCGTGCCATTTATGAGTTCCCATCATAAAGTCCACCCCCATACCCATTTCAGTGTGCATTAAAATTACAACGGGTTTTGTATGATTTGTAAGTTTTTTGGCTTCGTTCATTTGTTTGAGAACATCTTCCATCACATTTCCTTGCATTTCAATAACTTCCCAATCAAATGTTTTAAATTTGGCGTTTACATCTCCCAGATTGCATACATTTTCAATAGGTCCGTCAATCTGTTTTTTGTTGTAATCCACAATAAGTATGAGATTATCAATTTTATTAGCAGCAGCAAAGAGTATTGCTTCCCAGTTTTGACCTTCCTGCAGTTCGCCGTCACCACAAAGGACATATACCAAATTTGTATCCTGATTATTTTTTTTGGATAGCGCTGCGCCGATGGCTACAGATATTCCTTGTCCCAAAGATCCGGTTGCCACTCTAATGCCGGGTAATTTATATTTTGGCGAGGGGTGTCCCTGCAAACGGGTTCCCAAAAAACGAAAAGTAGCCAACTCGTTTACGGGAAAATATCCCCGTCTCGCCATAACGCTATATAAAACCGGCGAGATGTGTCCATTAGAAAGAAAAAACATATCCTGTCCGGTGCCCTTTTCGTCAATATTTTCCGGAGTACAGTTCAGAATATTAAAAAACAGGGCAGTCATAAAATCGGCGCAACCGAGCGAGCCGCCGGGGTGACCTGACTTTGCCGCATGCACCATTCGGATAACATCGCGACGCACCTGCGTTGCCATTTGTTCTAATTCAAAAACATTCATTAATTTAATTTTACGTTTCACTAATCATTAATCACTAATCACTAATCGCTAATCACTAATGTTTTCAATAATAGTTTTTGCAATATCCTTATACTCTTCATCAGTAAATTTAAGGATCTCTTTTCCGTGATTCATATCGCCTTCAACTCTAATGGGTATCAAGTGGATATGGGTATGCGGGACTTCCAAACCAATCACTTTTATGCCGATTCTTTCGCAGGGGATAGCCTTTATTAAGGCTTTTGCTATTTTTTTGGCGAAAAGGACTAACCCGCAAAGTTGTTCGTCTGATAAATCAAAGATGTAATCATTTTGAATTTTCGGAATTACTAATGTATGTCCTTTTGAGGTAGGGCGAATGTCTAAAAAAGCAAAATAGTCATCGTTTTCTGCTATTTTGTAACAAGGGATTTCACCTTTAACAATTTTTGTAAAAATAGTTTCCATATTATCTTGAGATATTAATAATTTTAAACTCTAACGTTCCGGCAGGGGCTTGAATTGTGGCGATATCATTTTTTCCTTTACCCAGCAATCCCTTGGCAATGGGGGAAGATACCGAAATTTTTCCGACTTTAAAATCCGCTTCAGATTCAGGCACTATGGTATAAGTCATCTCCATATTATTCGCCATATTTTTAATGGTTACAATAGAGTAGATTAAAATTTTGGAAATATCAATTTTCGACTCATCCAAAATACGTGCATTGGCAATGACGTCTTTTAGTTTTCCGATTTTAAGTTCCAGCAAACCCTGTGCTTCTTTTGCGGCATCGTATTCCGCATTTTCCGACAAGTCGCCTTTATCTCTTGCCTCTGCAATGGCTGCTGAAATTTTTTTTCGTTCATAAGTTTCCAAATGATGAAGTTCTTTTTTCAGGACATTCAAACTTTCTTCCGAGTAGTATTTAATGGTATTCATAATTAAAAATATTATTGTAATTTAGATATAATAAGAAATTAAAGAGGCTTTCTCAAGCCTCTTTAATTATTTCATAAAAAGAGAAGTCTCTTTTACAAAGCGATTTTTACACCGATGTAGTGATTTCCTTGCCAAAGATTAGTAAATCTATAGGCATAATCAAACTGTAGTATTTGATTTCCTTTACCTTTCTTTGCAAGCGGAATACCTACGGTAACACCGGCGCTTGGTCCCAAGTAAATACTCTCGTGGTTCACGAATATTCTATTTTTACCTTCAATCTCTTTTTTTGAGAAACTTTCGATAAGATATCCGGCACGAACTTGAAAGTATTTCATAAATCCGTATTCAATACCAATAGCAAAATTGTCTCTTGAATAAGCATTTGCTATAAAAGAACCGGCTAAAGTAATACGATGGATAGCGTCGTTACGGGTTAAACCTTCGTCTTTTCTATCCTGTTTGCTCATGAGTTGATACTCTTCAGAGAAGATAAGAAAGTCGTAAGACACACCGATAGTAAGTAAAGCGGGGAGTTCAAATTCAGCTGCACGTGCTTCCGATATAGAAGTGAAGCTTGTACCGTCCACTACTACTTTCTGCGCAATTCCGTCACCTTTATAACGCATAGGTAGTCCTAAATTTCTAAGGGCAACTCCGATTTTGAAGTTTTCGTACGGACCGGACAGGTATTGTACACCCACATCAATAGCAATACCATTACTACGAATGTCCGTGATACTTTCATTTACAATTTTAAAAGAAACGCCACCATGAATAAATCTATTAAAAGATTTTGCATAATGAATACCGATATAATTTAGTTTTGGAGAAAAGATACCTCCGTCGCCATCGGGTTGTACAACCGTAGTCGCATTAATATCTCCAAAACCCATAGCAAATACCGATATTGCAATAGTACCTAAATCTACTTTTCTTCCCGTTTCTTTATTCTTGTATGTCAATCCTTGTGCAATACCAAAGGCATTGATATTAATTCCGCCGTCATTTCCGGTGAAGTATTGTGTTCGTGTGTAAGCAATCTCGGTTTTTTTAGTAAAAGCCACGCCGGCAATATTACTGAATATAGATTCCAAGCCACGAGTTTCGGCAACGCCGCAAGAACCCCATCCGGCGGTGTGCGCCCAAGGGTCAACGAGTAGATGTTGTGCTCCGGACTGACCCGAACGGTCTCTATTACCTGCCATTGCTGTAAATGCAACTGCAAAGAATCCGAGCATGATACAAATTAGTAATGTTTTATATGTTTTTTTCATAATCAATTTTTTTTATGTTACTAATTAATAATGTGGTTAGAAAGTATTCAAATCGACTTGACGCATAATACAGAAGAATTTTAACATTCTTTCTCCAATACCGGGGCAATTTACATGAATAATATATACACCGCTTGCAATTGGAATATTGGCATAGTTTTTCAAGTCCCAATTAACGTATGAAGTTTGGCTGTCTCCTTTGGTAAGTGTACGCACCAAAATGCCGCTTACCGTATAAATATTGATAGTAACAGGAGTCCCATTTTTCAAATCCGTAGGCAAGTTTGTAATCTTAACCATATTTTGAATAGCGTCAAGTTCATACAGAGATTTAGCATAATAAGGATTGGGTACAATATTGATATTATCAAGTATGGACTGATACAGTCGGGTATCATTAAATGTAGGATTCAATCCTTTTGTAGAGAGTTGATAAACAGGATATCCTTTATATTTTTCATATTCTGCAGGTATTGAATAATCTCTTAATTCAGGGGCTTCATACCATCTTGAAATATATCTCAAATAAGGACGGGTAACACGGATTTTATAAGTAACATCACAACTCATCCACTTTGCTTTAAGCTTAGAGTTTTCGGGTTGCATGGGAATATGCGTGTACATTACATTATTAAACAATTGCATTTTGGTATGTTTCATTAAAAGTATATTTGCCGCACTTGGATTATTTTCTACTTCTTTTTCATAAGAGAGGACTTGTTTAAATTTCTGTATCAACCATTTTCCTTCATCATAAGGGCCGCAATCATAGAACGGATATTTTTTATCTGCATCAAGGTATCCGTTATTACCGCCCCACGTAATTTCCACTTTACCTGTAGGAGAATTCGTTCCATTATTAAGAGTAAATACGGTATCATTAAGATTAAAGTTACGTCTTGAAGGAAGCATAAAGTCGCTTGGAATTGTAAGTACACCTCTGTCAATAAAAGGTGTTGGGGCAGTATTTCCGGCGCTATTACAAACATACACATAATGCATTCCACCCCATACTCTTGCAATTCCTAATGCATATAATCCATCTGCTCCGTTACGGTCATACAGTTCGTCATAAGTTCCTTTTGGCATCTGCAATCCTGCCGAAATTCCAAAATCAGGGAGATCTTGTGTAAAGATGGCATACGTAGAAGTCGGATTAAAAATCATGTCTCTACCATTTACAGCATCTCCAAATTCATTAAGAGAGGCGTCGGAATTTTCAGCGAACATCATATTCAAACGTTCACCGGTTTCAAGATTGATAGCATATCCGGGGAACCATCCCAACCCGTATTTTCCATCTTGGTAGAAACCATCTGTTGAGCCATCCGGTTTTCCGTCTTTGCCCACAGAGAGCGCATGTCTGGGTTCATTCTTCAAAGCGCCTCCTTCAGATAATGTTCTATCCTCGCAGGCTTCCAATACCACACATCTACTCCATTTGCTTTTATCGGGAGTAATGACTACGTTAACCGAGTATAAGTTCGTCATCGTTTGGTTATAACCGGGTTGACTTTCATATTTATCAATTCTTTTAAAACTATAATAACTGTAAAGACCTGTTCCTGCCGGAGTACCAGTACCGTAAGTAGTTCCTTCATAGTCATTAGTAGGGAATGGAAGCGGTTCCGGCACAGTGAATTTTGCCTGTGGACCATTATCATAAGGAGAAGTTAATACATAGGGCGCCCAAGTTCCACCGCAAAGCGTACCAAATTGTCCCGTATAATCTTTAAAAGCGCGAGATTCAGGGTCTTTAGAACCGGGTTTTGGTTCTGAAATAAGATTAGATGGAATGAAAAAGTCTTCAAGTCTTTCCATATTATAATGCCCCCTAATTTGATTAGTTGAGGCATCAACAACCCATGGGCCACGATCTCTATTACCTGCACGAATCCAGTTTGAAGGGAGATCTTTATTATCATCTATTAAACCGGTAATCCAAGGATCGCCATTGTTTTCAAAAATGATATCATTATTATCGGCAATTGCAATTTTTTGAGTTTGACAGAACATATATTTCATCCTATAAGGATCATATTTCTTCAAAATTTTGTCCTTAAATTTATTAATGTTCGGGTCTGTCGAGATAAAATCTTTATTATGAATGGCTATTGAAATACCCAATGGCATAATAATTTGTTCATTGTAAATACCTATAGTCATGAGCGAACGAAATTCGCGTGTAGGTTTTCCTTTGTTATCTACTAAACCTAAATTTATTAATTCTTCATCTGTAACAGACTGGTCAATATAAAGCACCCAATAAGAAGCATTGGAAACATCCGCTCTATTTTTTAAGTCGAGTATAGTATCCTTATCCATAATAGTATCCTTAATAATGAGCGTATAATCAAAAGGTTTAACACGCAACGGGTCAATTACTTTAACACCAAGTGGTCCCGCATTCTTATCATATTTAAGTTCTCTTACTCTATAGTCGTTATTATCGCCACCGGAAACAATTTTATCAATTATTTCGGGCATAAGGTCTAAAGCAATACCACCATTTCCCTGTCCGTCAATACGTGTAATATATGGAATAGAGCCATAGTCGCTGTTAAGCGTAGATCCTCCTCCGTGCACTGTCGGCGGGTGGGGAACTGCCGCAATAGGAACTACCGACCTGCCTTCAGCAGTTTTTCTACCTCTCAAATAGGGAAGTTTTTGTCCCAATAAACCTAATTTATCATCAGGATCAAGATTAAAGGGCAAATATTGATTATAAGCGTAGGCAACGGCAATGAAATAATAGGTTTTATAATTCACTAACTGTCTTGCTCCGGTAGCAAATAAATCCTGAGTAACTTCAAATGAGTGTTCAATACCCATATTATTTCCGAGCACTTTTTCCTTAGGAACAGTTACGCCTAACCTCTCATCATATTCCCAATTAATAATCCTTCCTATCGGGTTGCCCTTATCATCAAAATTTTCAATGTCATACTGGCGCACTATACGAGCCAAATCAGGGTTTTCAAGGTCATCGGCGCTCACTTCGGGTCCTCTAACCTGAAATATTTGATACCCTTCAAAACGATAGAACACGTCATACCATACAGTATCAGGAACAAGATCTCCAAGTAATATCGAATCTTTTCCGATAGTATCGTAAGTTTGAATAAAATCAATTCTATATAGTTCAATATTGTTGTCCGGTTCTATATAATCTTCATTGGCATTATTACTTAACGGACTATTTGTTAATAGCAAAATAAGTTTTTGGTCATATTCTCTAATTGTCAGAGTAGGTGCATCGGGACCGTCAAGTATTTTGAAGCAGTTTTCGAAAAGTGCCTGACATTTATCGTCAGCTACTAACAGGAGCGTTATAGAAGCTTCTACTCCGCCCTGCAGAGCGCGAGCCCACGGAACACCCACCGTAATGTAGTTACACGCTCCCTGCTGTAGCGTAAAAGGTCCGGCAGACTGCATAAAACGCCTGTCATCCGGATTGTTGGATTGTGAGGTGTTATTGCCGTCAGGCTTTAGTTCCGACCAGTTTCCTGATTTTCCTCCATGATTATAAACATCTCCCGGATCCTTACCTTTTGTACCCCAGTTACAATAGTCGGAACCTGCTGGAAAAACAAAGTCACATTCTATTTTATCAGATTCATTTGAATAGGCGTCCCCACCATAAGAAAAGCGCGTACCATCTTTCCAATATCCTCTCAAATAATTATAATAATGAATAGCAATATCCGGATCTGTTCGAGGTCCGCTTCCATTATTATGATAAGTAAACGCACGCATTCCGAAACGTTCATTATCTACAATTCCATCGCCAAAATTTACGCCATTAATCGCAAACTGGTCATTCCAACGTATTGTATCTTCCGTATTCGGTATAACATAAAATTTATCAAGCAGATTAGGGTCATTTATGTCAAAATTATCAAAAATGGTATGTACAAATCTTTGACAATATTCCTTTTCAGCAGTATTTCCATTAATGTTAGCTCTACCTCTATAAAATTTCGGATTGTCTACTCCATCGGGGTCAATATAGGGTCCCTGGAAGAAGTCTAAACCAACAGCGGGAGGATTTTCCCCATAAGCGTTAATTTGTCCGCTACCGTCAACCTCTTTTCCATTATAGCAGTATCCTAATCCTCTCAAAACATCACAACCCACAAAGTCATCGTGTGAATATCCCAAATCGGGGTCGCACCATTGCGAAAAATAAGTATCGTACAGGGTAATGGAACTTCTGTTAATGATTTCGTAGGAATAGAAAGTCATTTTGTTCAATTCGTTGTTCGTAGCAAAAGCAAATGCTTGTACTCTGATTTCGAGCCCGATTGCACTACCTTTCGTTTCAGTATGTGTATTTCCTTTATCATTCAAAAACCAAAAAACAGTTTCATCACCTTTCAACACATGGTCGGCATAAATCATTTTGTTATCCCTAAATCCGGATTCACGATCCTGACGGGTTGCTATTCTTTCCGGAGGTATAGGCAATGCCAGATTATTTTGAATTATTCCATATTTATCACAATTTCCATTGGCATCAAGCCATGGGCATACTTTAGCTCTTTCTATGTTTACCTTAGTCCAGGGACAAAGTTCATTTTTTAAATCATAGTAAGGATAGTCGCCCTGGTCAGGTTCATACTTGTTAGGGTCGCCGCCAACGTCCACGTATGGCGCCAAGAATCTGGATTCACCCTTTTCAACACGTCCATTACCGGGCCAGTTTTTAATAGAGGCTGGCATTACATAGTCTTTCTCTTCAAATGAAGCTCTATGCCTTTCCACATCAACACGCAACATCGGATAAAAGTTGTCGTAAGCAGTACATGAAGGCTGGTCAATTTGAGCGGTTTTCATATTCAGCGGACCTGTCCAATAGTCGTTTCCAACTTGCGCAAATCTCATAGCAGCAAGGTGTAGGGTTCCGTTTCCATTAGGTAAACTGTATCCGCCAATCCAGAGCGATGCTGAAAAGAGAGAAGTTTTTTTGGAACCTTTGGGGATTTCATACGCAGCAGTACTTTCACTAAACCACATGGTTCCATTCGTTCTTAATAAAGCGCGAACGCTATTTAAAGCCAATTCTGTTTTACTTGCAGGTGCCATGCAACCGGAACCGTCTTTGGGAGATTTTTTTACTATGTATCCTTTATATCTTTCGGCTTGCACCTGCATAGTAGCAACCGTAAAAATAAGGAATAAAACAATTAAAAATTTACATTTACTATTCATAATCTAATTTATATTTATAAGGGTGAAACATTAAAAGGAGAACTTAAGACCTAAAGAGACTCTAAAAGGCTGATTATAATTATAAGGATTGATAAGCATCATTTGATAGTAGTTTCTTGCTACGTCAACAGGCATATTAAAAGCCTCTCCCTTAGAAATAGCGTCGTCAAACAATGTAGAGGTTAAAAAACCGTCATCTGAAGGACTACCGGTATAATCATAAACCGAAATTACATTTTTCAGATTTAAAAGGTTCTGGAAATCTAAATAGATATTAAATATCCCCGGTTTATTCTTACGTTTTCCGTTTTCGTTAGTATTGTTTTTACTTGCTAAATTCAAAACAAATGTTTTATCAATACGCAGGTCGCAAGTAATAATCCAAGGCATATTAGCGCCATTTACCGTTCCTTTTAAAGGGCTTGAGGTTCTTTGTCCCCATCCCCACGCAGAATATACAAGTTCTCTGCGGGAATAGGGCATTCCGGATGCAGCAGAGACGAACAGTACAGCTCCGGTATTTTCTAACCATCTAATTTCCTTTATGGTTTCAGCGCCTTTCTTTTGTTTTCTGATAACCGGTCCGTTATAATTAGTACCTTGACCATATCGAAAATCAATACTCGCAGCCACGTTATGTCTTTGGTCATACTCCAGATTTACGAGGGTTCTTAAGTTGGGTTGCCCTGATGCAATAAGCGCTTTGTTTGATTCCGCGGTTGAACCCGTTCCTTTAGCAAATTGTAATGTATAGTTTGCACGGAACGATAAATTCTTTGTACCCCTCATAGAGAATTCTATAATATATCCTTGAATAGTACCAAAATCTGCGTTTTCAAATGAGTAATATGTGTTCGGATAAGCCCCTGTGTAGCGATACGCTTGAATGTTGTCTCTCTGTTCACGGTAATAAGCAGAAATACCAAGCGCCGAATTTTCTCCTACTGCCTGACGAAAACCTATTTCATAGTCAATAGTACGTTGTGCACGCAGGTTGGGATTCGTAACAATATTAGCGTCTGTGTTATATTCAGAAATAAACAGATACGCAATCGGATTGATTTGCAAATTAGGAGGACGGTACGTAATGATGTCATAGTGTGCATAAAACAAAGAGTTTGTAGAAACGGGGAACGAGAAAGAGATACGGGGCATTGGATTCCAACTGGGTTTATATTTTCTGAACGCATCAGATGAAACCTTTGAGGGAGCGCCTGTTTCAAGAGCCTCACGCAATATAGGTCCTCCGGCTCCTAAATAGGAGGCGGGATCTACAACTTCCTGCCCTAATGCATTGTACCATGTCTTACCATCTCTGTATGCTACAATAGTTTGAGGCGCATTTTCAAGGTCATTATCTGCTATTGATACATAGGGTATCCAGTTAGATCCATAGTTATCAATGGGTATTTTCCAACCATTTTCAACTAATTCGCCTACCGTATATACAGATCGGAAAAGGAAGGGGTCTTTCAGTACAGGTTGATTGGCATTAAAATAGTCTAAACGTACTCCCAAATTGAAAAGAAGATTTGAGATAGAGAATTTATCCTGTAAGTAAATTGCCATGTAAACAGGTTCATAAGCGCCAATAGCATATTTGCCCTGATTATGCAAATCTCCTCCCGAGAAGAATTCTTTTAAATTTATTTTTGACTTCGAAAGTTTCCCTGTATAGTCATATCCACTATAACTAATCAAAATGGTATTGGGTTTTCCTCCATTGAACAATTCATAATTAGAAAATAAGTCTATTGAAAATTCACTGGGGTCATAACTGTCAATATCAAGCAGTATGCCATCATCCGTAATTCCTTTGAGTTTTCTGAAGTTCATATCAAAATTTGAAAAAGTTGAAATGACTTCATACATCAGAGTATCTGCAATAACGCCATCAATAAATATAGGGTATTTTTCTCCGCTTTTCCAGTAGGGTTTTCCATAGTCAAGAGCAAAGATAGCAGTTGCATTATAAGTCAAACCTCTCATAAGCCCCCATAATCCTCTTGCACCCAAGGAATAACTTCTGGCGGTACGTTTTTCAAATTCAACCCCGAATTTAACTTCGTGGTTTTTAATGTTTAGTGCTAAATTTGCTTTTCCGCCGATGGTTGCTGTTCTTGCTTTACCGACAGAGCCATTGCCAACGCCGGGAGCTTGAAATAAGCCATTGCCAATCGATTTCGGTGCATCTCCATTAAGTAATCCGGAATAGAAAGTGTATTGCTCATCATCCAAAGTTCGTGCCAAAAATTGTTGAACTATCATCCGCTCTTCTTCGCTTGCATTACGAATATCCACTCCTGTCTCTCTAAGAATAAAATCTACGAAATTTTGTGTATAAGGTACTAAGCCCGGATTAATATAGTTGCCGTCAAATTTATATCCGTCTTTATCAAAAGCAACCCATGAAATACCCTGATATATTTTTAATGTAGGTACATCATAAGTCATTGAATCTCCCTGACCAATTGGAAAATTCTGTCGTTCTATTGCATAAAAATTGGTTCTATCGGTAGTAAATTTACCTACATAACCATAATTAAAGAGATTATTTCTATGAATTTTATCTTCTTGTTTAGAATTATATAATTGATAATTAACATTAATGTCATACATAATGTTTTTAAGGATGGCATTGGCAGCAGTATCTGTTTTTACGCGGTGATTTATTCTGGCGCTTAACCGAACCGTACTTTGAGTAGTTACACTATTATTTATAGAATTAAATAATGCGGCATATCTTCCCCAATTAAGGGCATTGACATATTGATAAGAACCGCTCAAAGAGAATCTGAGATTATTCTTTGACCTTCCGCGTGCATCTTTCCCGCCTCCCATAATATCAATTTTAGCCTGAGCAAGGAATCCCCAATTTTGTGCATTTTTACGTACTCTCAATTTTTGAAAATTATCCTTGTCAAGGTAATTTGCATTATAAACGGATTTATATCCATTACCTTCGGGTATAATATCCACAGGGTTAGCAAGTATTTCCTGAATTGCTTCGGGTTTTGCTTCCCAAGTGCCTCCTGCTGCAGGGTGACCGTCAACATTATAATTCCCTTCGGCAGCAATTAAGAAGCCCATTCGTGCGGGGTCTTGTGGAGTTTTACCTTTGAGGATAGGTCCGGTAAGCATAAGATCCATTGACATTTGCCCATATCCTTCAAGGGAGCTACGGAGGCCTATGCTTCCGTGATAGTCTTTAGATACTCCGCGTGTTGTTAAAACGGTGAAACTGGTAGCATCTCCAAATTCAGCGGGAATACCACCCTGTATAAGTTCGAAGCCTTCAATCGTTTCCCAGGCAACTCCGCTATTACCACTCACACGAACACCGTCAATGATGGTTGTGTGTGCATCGCTGCGAGCGCCGCGAACAGAAGAAACAGATCCATCTACACTTGCTACCCCTCCCATACTGGAGAGAACGTTAGAGATGGAACGCCCCGGTGTTTTACGTACTTCATCTCCTGTTAATTTAGTAGATGAAGTCGTATTGTCCTGAGAAAAAATGGGAGGTTTGTATTCGACCACCACTTCCTCCAATTCGGTTGATGAACAGTCAATCTTCAGATTAACAAACTTCACCTCCGAACTTGGCACATAAATACCCTTTTCGGTGTGAGTAGTTAAACATACCATGGTTCCTCCGGCCGTAATGTCATACGTACCTGCAGGAACACCAAAAATTTGATAGGCGCCACCCTCGTCGGTATAAGCTCCATTAATTACCTTATCCTCTTGTTTTAAAAGAACTTGAAGGTACGGAATGGGTTTACCGCTTGGATCAGTGATCACCCCTTTAATAGTGCTTTGGGCATACATAGCGCCTCCAAACAGCATACACAAAAAAAGTGTAAAGAGTAATTTTTTAATCATAGCCATTAAATTATATTAAACATAAAAATTTTGAATTTTATTCAAGGGCGTAAAGATAAAATAATTTCTTTTCGGTTATAATTAAGTCTTTAAAAAAAATGTGAAATTTATATGAAATTTATAGTAATCCGCTAATTTATAGGATTTTTAAAAATTTCGCTATATAAGAATGCCTTTTGTAATTCAGTACATTCAATATCCTCCAATAGTATAATTTCATTTTCTAAATCAATATTTTGCGAATTTTTTTTAGAATTTTCTATCTCAGAATTATTTTTTTCAAAATTTTGTATTTTGAGTTTCTTTTTAACATTTTTTGAATAAATATTGAAATTTTCCTGCAAATGTTCAGTATCAGATTGCTTAAACAATGGTTCCGAATAAAAAGGAGAAAAAATTTCAGATGAAATAGAAAAATCGGTATCGGCAGATTCTTTTTCAGGAAAAGATCGCTTTTGCTTCTTTGATTTTAAAACCATACTAAAAACCGAGAAAACGAGGGCAAGTACGATAAAAATAATCTTTTCTGTTTCCATATTTTACTTTAAACTTTGAACCTTAAATTAATCACAGATTACTGTTTCATTTTTACATTTCTATATATTTTTGAAATAATCTCCTTAGTATATAATGGAAAGTCAGCTTTCATCATCCAGTCATAATAGGGAGGCTCTATGATAAAAACCTTTTTTACGGGAACTCCTTTATATTTTCCAAAATTAAAGACCTCTTCATCTGCTTCATTAAAAACAATATGACCGGCAAAATCCACCGTTCGGACTTCGCGTGAGAAATCACTGAGTACCTTAACATTGTTTTTCAATGTGAATATATTGCCCGTCCTGGTGTCTTCATATTGTTTTCCATCGTATTTATCTAATTGTCCTTTAAGAATTTCAAAAGTTGCCCGGGTATCGGCAAGGGCTTGGTGGGCATTCACCAATTCTTTTTGACAATAAAAACGATACGCCGCACTTAAATTTCTTGGCTCCATCTTATGGAAAATATTTTGGACGTCAATACATTTTCTATCTCTTAAATCGAAACTCATACCTATTCTTAAAAACTCTTCTACTAAAAGAGGGAGGTCAAATTTATTGGAATTAAATCCTGCTAAATCACAATCTTGAAGAAAGTTGAAGATCTCGTTGGCTACTTCGGCAAAAACCGGCTTATCTTTCAAGTCGGCGTTACTAATGCCATGCACAGCTTCAGCCTCTTTTGATATAGGTATTTCAGGATTTATACGCCAAACTTTTTCCTTTTCGCTGCCATCGGGATAAACTTTCAGCAAGGCTAATTCAATAATTTTGTCTTTACCAACATTCAATCCTGTGGTTTCAACATCAAAAAATACAATGGGGCGGGATAATAATAAATTCATTAGTGATTAGTGATTAGTGATTAAATGTTAAATATTAAATGATTGACACTTGTTACTTTTTAATTAGTTTAAATATTTCAGGGGCGCTGTTTTCTTTATATACTCTTACCAAATAGATTCCTGCCGGATAGTTTGCAACATTCATTTGTACATAGTTATCTCTACACTGTTTTTCATCTATTTTCATTCCTGCAACAGTAAAGACCTCCACCTTTGTAATTTGAAATTTGTAATTTGAAATTTGAAAACTGTTGCTCGTCGGATTAGGAGCAATAACGGTATTTGTTGTTTGGTCGTAATGGTCAAAGAGATTTAGTATTTCGAGTTCGCCAAACACCGGTCTCAGCATTGGAGTTCCCTTAAAAGCAGAGATACTCCACGTTCCATTGGTGTTATATTTAAAGAAATTTCTTGAATCATTATTTTGGTCAAAGCCAATGTTCAATTGTAGATTGCCTTGCTGTTTAAATCCTATCCAGATGTCGCCCGATACCAAAAGTTTTTTGTCGAGTTTATACTCGACAAAGTTGAGAAATTCATTGGCAAATTCGGGTTTGTTTTCTTCCATTGTATAGATTTCTTTGCCGGGTTCTCCGTTGTTATCTTCCCAAACGATAATAGAAAATGAGGCATTTTCATTTTCGTGATTTTTTGTTTGATTAAACCACATACGCACAGCGCTTAATGTATCGGGAACACGCAACGAAAACTTCATTGCCAAAGAAGCGATATTAAATTGATTATTCAGACAATAGCCATACTCTGCAGTACCATCGTCATAAGCATAGTAATTGTAGAATTTTTGTACAAAAACACAAGTATCATTTTGAGGATAAATATCAACTCCCGCAGCATTTTGAAAAACGTGGGTTACGGTAAAAGTTGCCGTATCGGTTAAATTTGGTTTCAAAGAGATGTCCGGCGAAGCCTGAGAAGGATAAGAATGCAATCCGTGCGTAGCATAAGGAGCAATGTCAATAGAACCGGATACATATTCTGCTACAATATTATTTTTTTGAGTAATAGTATATTGATATTTAGAAGTACGCATTCCTTCGCTGAGATTGGTGAGATGGTTTGTAAAATTGGATTTCATATCTGTGGAACTCCTGAACTGTTTCCACGGCATCGCTTGATAATTTTGTAAAAAAGAGGTAGTAGGAGTTACAAAGGCAAGGTCGTTTGTAAAAACGTCGTTACGAGTTCTATTGACATCTAATCGGATATAGTCAATATGCCATTGATCTACATTACCTTCCCAACCGGTAATTCCCTGCTGGGGTTCAAGGCTTGCATAATTTCTAAACCTGAACTGAAAATTATCGCGTAGATAATTTTCGTCAGTGATGGGAATCATCACTTGTTTAAAATACTGGTAAGGATTCTCCTCAATCCAGATATTTGCATTAAATCCGGGAGTTGACCAGACGTGTTTCCAGTTAGTAACAGTATCTCCCGGACGGAAATATCTAAACTCCAACACTAATGAGTCTCCGTTATCGGGTTGATTTCCGATACGCTCACCGGGACCGGCATTAGCAATACCGGCGCCGCCCGGTTGAAAATAGAAACTGAAATAGATAGAATCTGCAAGTGTAATTTCTCGTCCTGTAGCATCTACAAACACCGAATCTAATCTAATATATTGCGAAGTAAGAGTGTCGGCTCCTTTTGGCACTGTATTCAAATGCGGATAAATTTCACCGTATTCATTTAAGGCATCCAAAGTGACCACGCCAATAGAAGGGGGAAAAACAGGAAATGTACTGTTTACAAAAGCCTGCCTGTCAATAAAAAGATTTTCATTCGGATAACCGGTATAATTTGAAAAATCTTCAAAAAAAGGAAGCAACAGGGGTTGTGTCTCAGTTTTTGGATTACCCGAAATATCGCCTCTTTGTTGAGGTTTATTGAAAACCTGAGGATTTATTCTGCTTCCCGTTAAAAATTCCTGCGCCTGAACAGAACTGCACAATACTGATATTAAAAATACAAAAAGTGTTCCCGACAGGATGATGTGTTTAAATTTAGTGTATGTATTCATTATTCATTATTCATTACTCATTGTTCATTACTATCATTCTCTGATGATAAGTCTTCGGGGTTTTTCCCTACCACCAAAACCACCGTTTCCCCTGCACTGATTTCTGTACCCAGTCTGATCTCTCTGCCGTTATAAAGTTGTTCCAATACAGCATTTTCATAAGGACTCGGTTTGTAGATAACAGGGCCCAATTGAAGTCCAATCGCTTTTAACATAATTTCTGCCTGCCTCAAAGAAACATCCTGCAATTGGGGCATAATTACTTTCGGAGGTGTACTCGATGCCACCGTAACATATACTTTTCTTCCTTTTTTCACCATTTCGCCTACGTGTGGATCCTGTTTCAAAACAGTTCCGGGAACTGTTTTTTTATCAAATAAATAATCGGAAACAACAATAATATAATCTTTGGAAACATCATTTTTATTCAATAATTCCTTTGAGTCCATCCCGATAAAATTGGGCATCATTACTTCTGTGCCGTGTCTTGTATAAGAATCTAAAACAAACAAAGCCACCACGCAAATCACTATGAACACCCCTGTAACCAATAATATATGGAAGCCTAATTTTTTGGGTGATAAGAAAAAAGTATGTATTCCGGACATTATGTTATAGATCTATTTTATGTAAACAGCAAAAATATATTTTTATTATAATTTGGGTGTGTAATAAAATTTTTGTTTTTTTGTGAATGTTTTTTTAAATCTGTTAATTTATGAACTTTCTATTTGCATCAAACATTTATCAGGAACGAAGAAATAAATTAAGTGCGGCATTTTCAACAGGTATAGCGCTTTTTTTATCCAATAATGAATCGCCGGCAAACTATCCGTCCAATACGTATCATTATCGGCAAGACAGTAATTTTTTGTATTTTTTCGGATTATCGTTACCAAATATTGTAGGCGTCATTGATTTTGAACAAAAAAAATCGTTGTTATTTGGCAATGATTTTGAGATTGATGATATTATTTGGATGGGCGACCAACCCAAATTATCTGATTTGGCTGTCGAGGTTGCCGTAGATGAGGTACGCCCGCTGTCTGAATTATCCTCATTCTTAAAAAATAAACAGGTACATTTTACGCCGCCCTATCGGGCAGATAACAAAATTGAACTGACGCGTTTGCTGAAAAAAAATATTGAAGAACTAATACCTTCCACAGAATTGATTAAAAGAATCGTAGCGCTTCGTGAAATTAAGTCGCCGGAAGAGATTGAGCAGATGGAGAATGCCAATGAAATTGGTGTACAGATGCACACTTTCGTGATGAAACATTGCAAGCCGGGGGTTAGCGAACGGGAACTCTTCGGCATAGCGGAAGGTATAGCGCTAAGTATGGGAAGCGGTCCCTCTTTCCCCATTATTCTTTCACAAAACGGTCAAACACTGCACAACCACAACCACAATCTGATTTTGGAAAAAGGGAGACTTTTGGTGATGGATGCCGGTGCCGAAAATGTGATGAACTATTGCTCCGACCATACGCGCACTATGCCGGTTTCCGGTACGTTCTCGCCTATGCAAAAAGAGATTTACGAAACGGTATATCAAGCCAATATGGCAGGCATTGCTAACTGTAAACCTGGAATACAAAATATTGAAAACCACAAACTTGCCGTAACTGTTTTAACCGAAGGGCTGCAAAGAATAGGATTGATGAAAGGAAACATTGAAGAATCGGTAGCGCTGGGTGCTCATGCTTTGTTTATGCCTCATGGCTTGGGACACCAAATTGGTCTCGATGTGCACGATATGGAAGATTTGGGCGAAAATTTTGTGGGCTACGATGAAACTATACAACGCAGCAAAATCTTCGGATGGGGCTCGTTGCGTATGGCAAAAACTTTAAAACCGGGACACATAATCTCTGTGGAACCCGGTATCTATTTTATCCCTCATTTGATTGATATCTGGAAGAATGAAAAGAGATTTGAAGCATTTATCAATTATGATAAAGTGGAAACTTACCGGAACTTCGGCGGTATCAGAATTGAAGACTGTGTGTTGATTACCGAAGAGGGACATCGTGTTTTAGGTACGCATCTCCCAAAATCCGTCTCTGAAATTGAAAATATTTTACAATCATAATCAATGTTTCTATGAAAAAAACACTATTCATTATTTCTTTTGGGCTTACGGCTCTTTTTTTACAATCGTGTACCAAAACCTGTGTTTGCAAAGATGCAAATAACCACGTGCAAGAGATTGAAGTAGATCCTTCCGAAAATTGCGGCGACCGTTCCGGCGATATTTTAGGCGAATGTTCTTAATGTTTTAAATACCATAACTATGTTTCTATGAGAAAAAAGAAAGAACTTTCCAATATGGGTATTCCCAATAAGATGTTTGTAAAAATAAAGCCGGTTCCTGCTAAAGAATGGGAAAATAAGTGCATTATTTCTTACCATTTCTTTTCTTCTCCATTTGGAAAAATAGTGGTAGCCTCTATGTCCCACGGGGTCTGTTTTGTAGGATATGCACGCTCCCGCGAATGCGCATTAGAGGAATTGCGACACAGGTTTCCCAACGGCATATTTCGAAGACATAAAAATAAACAGCACGACCATGTGAAGAGACTATTTGCCGGAAAATGGGAAAAAGGAGACAAGTTGGTGCTCTATTTAAAAGGAACTACCTTTCAACTGAAAGTTTGGGAAGCCTTATTGAAAATTCCAACAGGCTCTTTATCAACGTATGGAAAAATTGCCGCTTCTATCGGCTATCCTAATGCCCAACGGGCTGTGGGTACGGCTGTAGGAAGAAACCCGATATTATACCTTATCCCCTGTCACCGCGTCATTGCACAAACAGGAAAAATGGGAGGTTTTTACTGGGGAATTGAAAAGAAAATAGAACTCTTAGATGCAGAAAATGCAGGTTATTTGCATTTTAATTCATAAGTTACTCCTTCTATTGTTTTCTCTTCATTATAATCTGCGCACGAACCCGATTCATTCACAAATTCACCTTGCGTATAATTCTTATCAAGTACCCCGTCAATGTAATGTTTGCAATAACAATATTTATTGCAGGAAAAAGATATTAATGCGGTGGCAGCAATTAAAAGAATGACAACTTTTTTCATATGTAATAATGTATTAAATGAATATTTTTTTTTCTAAGTCGCAAAAAAAGAAAATTTATTAATATAAATCTTTAAATTAGCACAAAAAAGATTACAAAAATGTATTTTTGCACTTGTAATAAAATCAAATGAAAAAAATACCATCTCTCAAACATTACATTCACAATCAATTATACCCTCTTTGCATACGTTTGGGATTATTGTTGGTTCTCTATTCTTTTTTTCGCATTCTTTTTTTTGCAGTAAACGCACATACCTTGCCCAATGCCCATTTTTCCCTTTTCTTCCATGGATTAAGATTTGATTTATCCGCTATATTTTTTTGTAATCTTCCTTATATCATTGCCATTCTGTTGCCTTTTGCATTTTACCGGAATAAAATATACCGAACTGTTTTCGATGGTTATTTTATCATCATCAATGGCTTTGCAGCGCTTGTTTCTTACTTCGATACGGCATACTTTCCTTATGTTTTAAAAAGAATGACCTGCGATTTTTTTTCTTACATACAAATTGGATTTGATTTTAAGAGTTTACTTCCCTCTTTCTGTAAACAGTTTTGGTATTTGATATTGTTGTTTTTTGTAACGATTTTTGTAATCATTTATATTGTAAAACTCTCAAACAGAATGATGACAAAGGAAACGCTACGGCAACCTTTTTCGTGGAAAGTTTTTGTTTACAAGATCTCAATTTTTCTTTTCGGTCTTTTTCTTTCATTTTTTTGTATGAGAGGCGGATGGCAAACACGACCACTCGGGTTGATTGATAGCGGAAAATATGCCTCTATTCAAAACTCTGCACTGATATCCAACACTCCTTTTACTTTGATTAAAAGTTATGGAGAAAATTATAATGTTGAAAAACACTATTTTACAAGTTTAAATGAAGCTGAACAATATTATTCTCCCATTATTAATTGCATAAAACCTTGTTATAATTACTGTTATCCTGTTAAAAATGTGGTTGTTATTATTCTGGAGGGATTTTCGCAATATCTTATTAACGGAATAGATGGCTCGCAAGGGTATTGCCCGTTTTTAGACAGTTTGATGCATCAATCTGTCTCTTTTAACGGGATTGCCAACGGACACCGCACTATTGATGCGTTGCAGGCGATTTTTGCAGGGATACCCAAATTATTAGACAGGAGCGCCAATGAAACTCATTTTGCCAGCAATGTTACCTTCTCTTCTGTGGAAGCGTTAAAGAAACACGGTTATAACACGCTCTTTTTTCACGGCGCTAAAAACGGCTCAATGAATATTGAAAGTTATTGTTATTCTATGGGCTTTGAAACCTGTTATGGAAAAAATGAATATCCTAATCCTTCCGATTATGACGGAGTTTGGGGCATCAGTGACCGCTCGTTTCTTAAATTTGTTGCTCAAGAATTAAATACCGTCCAACAACCTTTTTTTGCAAGTGTACTCACGCTCTCTTCGCACAATCCGTTTGTAATTCCCAAAGATGCAAAAGGGCTTGACCTTAAAACCGGAACACGTCCCATTCACGCACTGGCTTCTTATACCGACTGTGCCGTTAGAGAATTTTTTGAAACAGTATCTCATAATTCGTGGTACGACAATACCCTGTTTATTATTACAGGAGATCATACCGGAGATGGATCTCGTCCCGACAAGATGAGCATCTTCCATACGCTGCAAATTCCTATTTTCTTTTATTATCCGAAAGCAACTGTAAATCAGAAAATTGGCGCTATGCAACAATTGGATATTATGCCCACCCTGTTTTCATATCTTCATATTGATGAACCGCTCTTTTCGTATGGAAATAATATCTTTGATTCCACCTATACTTCATATTCAGCCAACTATACGTGGGGGGTGTATCAACTTGTTTCCGATGATTTTATTTTGCAATTTGACGGCGAAACAAGCATCGGACTTTATGATATTAAAAATGATATGCTGATGCAAAAAAACTTGCTTCCGGAGTTACCGGAGGTTGCAGCGCTTTATGAACAAAAACTCAAAGCCATTATTCAATCTTATACAACAAGATTAACTAATAATCAGTTGTTTATAAATAATAAATAAGTTTTATGGAAAATGAAGCAGCACCTCTTCTTGAAGTAAAAAATTTTTCATTAGAACTTAAACAAGATGAAAATTGGAATC
The DNA here is from genome assembly GCA_009787115.1 of Bacteroidota bacterium. Taxonomy (GTDB): domain Bacteria; phylum Bacteroidota; class Bacteroidia; order Bacteroidales; family WCHB1-69; genus WRNX01. The sequence continues at coordinate 74,658 of WRGQ01000170.1, read as the reverse complement.
CGGTTTTATCTTCTTTATCATTCACATTAAAAAAGGGGGAAACCATTGGCGTAGTGGGCGAGTCTGGCTCCGGCAAATCGGTAACGGCGCTCTCTATAATGCGGTTGTTATCCGACAAAAGCGCTAAAATTGTTGATGGAGAAATTTTTTTGGATTATAACAATTCCGTCAATGAATTAACAAAAAAATCTGAAAAAGAGATTCGGCAAATACGCGGAAACAGAATTGCGATGATTTTTCAGGAGCCGATGACTTCGTTAAATCCTGTGATCAAGTGCGGGCAGCAAATTGAGGAAGCGTTGTTGCTGCACACTCATTTGTCTAAAAAAGAAGCGAAGCAAAAAACTATTGAGTTACTTGGCGATGTGCAACTTCCAAATCCGACGAAAGTATGGCATTCGTATCCCCACGAACTTTCAGGCGGACAAAAGCAGCGCATTATGATTGCTATGGCAATGTGTTGTAATCCTGATATTTTAATAGCAGACGAACCCACCACTGCGTTAGATGTTACCGTGCAAAAAAATATTCTTGAACTCTTAAAACAACTGCAAGAGAAATATGGGATGAGCATTATCTTCATTTCACACGATTTGGGGGTGGTGGCTCAAATTGCCCACCGTGTGCTGGTAATGTACAAAGGCGCTATCGTTGAACAGGGTGATGTGCAAACCATTTTCAAAAATCCGCAACACCCTTATACCAAAGGCTTGTTAGCCTGCCGACCAAAATTGGACGAAAAACCGGAAAGATTAGTTACTGTGGAAGAAACAATGCAGAGGGCAGAAAGCAGAAAGCAGAAAGCAAAAAGCAAAAAGCAATCTTACAGTCTTACAGTCTCAAAAGCCCCTCCTCTTTTCAAAATCCAAAACCTTAACAAATATTATCCTGTTCGCAAAAAAAAACTGTTTGAAAAGCAATCTTATTTTCAAGCGTTAGAAAATATTGACCTTACCATTTACGAAGGGGAAACCTTAGGGCTTGTGGGCGAATCGGGATGTGGAAAAACTACGCTGGGCAGAACTTTGCTGCGATTGGTGGAGCCCGATTCCGGAACTGTTTTTTACAGAGAAAACAATTTGATGGAGTTCTCTGATGCTGCTATGCGTCGGTTGAGAAAAGAGATACAAATCATTTTGCAAGACCCCTACTCTTCTTTAAATCAACGTTTAACTATTGGTCAAATGTTGTTAGAGCCGATGAAAGTACATCACATTTTAAATAACGATAAAGAACGGAAGCGGAGAGCGATAGAACTGCTGGAGCGTGTAGGACTGTGTGAGGCGCACCTGCATCGCTATCCGCACGAGTTTTCCGGTGGACAGCGTCAGCGCATTGCCATTGCGCGAGCGCTCACGGTAAATCCGAAATTCATTATCTGCGACGAGTCGGTTTCTGCCTTAGACGTCTCCGTGCAAGCGCAGGTACTCAATCTGCTCAACGACTTAAAGCAGGAGTTTCAACTTACGTATCTATTTATCTCTCACGATTTATCGGTAGTAAAATATATGTCGGATAGAATTGCCGTGATGCAACGGGGCAAGATTGTGGAACTCAACGATGCGGAGGAGATTTACAATAACCCGCAAACGGCGTACACCCGAAAGTTAATAGAGGCAATACCGATTGTAAGTATCCCCAAAAACTCCTACAGAATAAAAATGTAATCAATAAAAAAATAACTTTAATTTTACCGTTCAAAAACAAGGAACAAATTTTATGCCCTATACCCTTACACTTACCGCTCAAAACTTTGATTATTACAATTATGCTGTAATAATGATGCTATACATTCGTGGCACGAAGTAATAGCCACTCTTGAAGTCGTTCCGGTTGGCATTTTGGAAAACGATTTGGCAGAGGTCAAGATTTATCCGAACCCCACGAGCGGAGAACTGCGAATATTAATGAACAATGAACAATTAATAATGAACAATGTTGAGGTGTTTGATGTTTACGGGAAAAATGTATTATCTAATCATCTAATCAACATTTCGCATTTGCAAACGGGGGTTTACTTTGTCAGGATAGCAACGGAACAAGGAGTGGTGATGAGGAAAGTGGTGAAGCGGTGAACGGTCTTGCGGTCTTAATAAAATCCTATTTTCGCCGCACATAAAAATAATGTAGAAATAATGAAAGATATTGTCCCTTTATCTGAACGTATTTTATACGAAGACAATCATTTAATTATTGTACACAAACTTGCAGGCGAGATTGTGCAAGCCGACAAAACCGGTGACGAACCGCTGTCGGAAAAAATCAGAACATTTTTGAAAGAGAAATACCAAAAACCCGGCAACGTCTTTGTGGGAATCGTTCACCGCATTGACCGACCGGTGAGTGGCATAGTGATTTACGCCAAAACCTCAAAAGGTCTTCTTCGTATGAACGAAGTTTTCAAGCACCGGAAAATCAGAAAGTTTTATCACGCTTTAGTAGAACAAAAACCTCAAATTGAGGAACAAACACTGGAACAGTTTATTAGAAAAAATGAAAAATTAAATCGAAGCGTAATCTCTAACGAACCCAAAGAGGGTTATTTAAATGCTTCATTACATTATAAATATCTGACCTCTACCAGAAACTATCATCTGTTGGAAGTAGAACTGTTTACCGGAAGACATCATCAAATTCGTGCGCAATTGTCAGCCAATGGCGCTTGTATCAAGGGAGATTTAAAATATGGCGCCAAACGCTCCAACCCCGACGGCTCTATTTCATTGCAAGCCCAAAAAGTAATTTTTGAACATCCCATTGCAAAAAAAATTATTGAGGTGGAGACACCGTTTGGATTAATCAACTCTTAATCGGTTGGTGCCTCGCCGGTGTCCACGTCGCGCGTTTGCTCTCTGCGCTGTTTGTAGTTATTCATCTTGTAGGTCAGTGTCAGGTTCGCCTGAAGAACACTGCGCCAGCGGGTGCTCGTAGAATAGTAACCGCTTGTGGGCTTTGTATAATCGTAAGAGGTAACGATGGTCTTGGGATTATAGATTAAGTCACGAATATTTAAACTTACCGACATAGCGTTTTTCAGGAACGATTTTTTGACACCGAGGTTGAGCGAATACTGCGCATTGCGTCTTCCCTGCCCAACGCCGCCACCGCCCCAGCCCATACTGCCTGTGGTAATAGAGCGCGAACGAAAACGGAAATTTAATTGCAAATCCCAACTCTTCGGCAAGTTAAACGTTTGATTTAATCGAAACCCATACGCCCAATCGTCAGACAGGTTAGGGTCAATCAAATCATTGCTGTTAATCTTTACATAATAACAGTCGCCACTGAAATTAATACGCCAGAAACCCCATAATTTTTGTCCATAAACTAACTCCAATCCAATACTTTGACTTTTGTTCAAATTCTGTGAAGAGGTTAGTGTATAAGTAAAGGTATCCAATCCCAGATAGTTTTCATCAATAGGCAAAGTATAAACCTCATCATCAATAAGCGTATAGTAAATCAATCCGTCTTTAATATATGCCTGACGCATTTCGGTATAGCGCGTAATTAAATCGGTACGCTGGCGATAGAAAACGGTAGCGCTAAAAGATGAACTCTTAATATTCATTGAATATCCTAACTCTACATTGTTGGCAAATTCGGGACCCAAATTGGGATTTCCCATACGCAGGTTCTGTTTGTCGGAAACATCTACAAACGGATTTAAACTAAAAAATCTCGGACGTGTTACCCTTCGCGAAAAACTTACCTGCAAAGCGTGATAATCATTGATATCATATCGTATATGAATGGTGGGATAAAGAATATTTTTGAGTTTTAAATAATTTTTGATGTAAGATTTAGATTCTGCGTTCGCGGGAAACAGTTCCGACCACGTATGAGCAAACTCCGTACGTAATCCTAACTGTACTTTTAAGACTTTCCAAAACGAATTGGAATAGATAAAATAGGCGGCGTTAATTAACTCCTGATACAGAAAGTCGTTTCTTTGCTGTTGATCCTCGTGAGCATCTAAATATGTATTTCCGTAAAACAAACGATATTTCTGACCAATAGACCGGTACGAAAACTTATAACCGGTTTCAATGCGTCCGCCGTTTCCTATGGGGGTAATAAAATCAACCTGCGCGGTAGCAGATCTGTTGCGCATATCGGTGTATGTTTTCTGGAAATAATCGGGCAACGTATCGGGCAGTGTAAAATGCTGCAAATATTGACTTTTTTGATTTCCGATGATTTCGGTATAGTACAGGTCTGAGGTTAATTCTCTGCCCTGCTTGTTAAAAACCTTCTTATAACTGATATTTCCTGAAAAGTTGTTGCCGTATCGGGTTCCGGCACCGTCCTGTCCGTAAGTGTTAAATGACTGTTTGGTCAATATTTGATTATCATTCAACATCCAGCGTAGATTATCGGCAGTTAAACGGGTAGTATCCTTGTTGTCGTGTTTGTTGTATCCGAAAGAGAATGACAGTGTGTTTTGTTTGTTAATAAAATAATCTAAGCCGGCGCGTACGTTATTTCCGAAAAACTGCGCATTGCTGAAATTATTTTGTTTGAGATAAGTAGAATCCGCAGGAGTTTCTTCATTTCTTTGAAACCACGAGGTACGTTCCATTTCGCCGGCGTTGCGCCACTGTCCGCTTCGGAAACTATAGTTCAAAAACATTGTTATCTTATTATAAGTATAATTCAGGTTTGCCGAAAAATTTCCGCCATCTAAGTAAAGTTTTTTCATAAATACCGAAGTTGCCAAACCTCCGCTGAAATAGGCATTAAAGCCGGGTTGTTTTTTCTTTTTAAGAATCACATTGATGATCCCCCCCATACCGTCAGGGTCTAATCGTGCGGAAGGGTTGGTAATGACTTCAATACTCTCAATTTCGGATGCCGGAATTTGGTCTAACGTGAGGTTGGTGGGTCTTCCGTCTATTAAAATAGTAACATTTCCTGAGCCTCTCAGTGAAACATTGCCTTCAATATCCACATCTACAGAGGGGATTTCGGCTAATGCCTGCACGGCAGTAGCGCCTTCGGTAATAATACTGTTTTCCACATTGTAAACTTTTTTGTCCAAATTTTGCTGCAACATCTCTTTTTGAGTAGTAACCTCTATGGATTTCAGTTGTTGGGGTCGTTGGGTAATGGCAAACTGCCGCATCACATAGCGCGGGCTGCTTTGCGTTAAAGTAAATTCGGGACTGAAATGTTTGCTGTATCCCATAGCATTGACCTGAACAAAATAGGTTCCCCAGGGAATATCTATAATGACAATTCTGCCGTTTTCATCGGTAATTCCGCCGGTAACAGTAGTAGAATCTGGAGCGTTCATCACATAAACCGTAGCATACTGCACGGGGGCTTTGTTCTCATCTACAATCATACCCACCACAGCGCCCAGCGAACCGAGATCCGGCATTTGTCCGCCTTGCCCACCGCCCGCCGGACGACCACCGCCGGGTTGAGCAAAAGAATTTAAGATTGAAAATTGAAAATTGAAAATTATAAATAAGTAGAAAAAAAATGAGTGGGTTTTATATCTCATAAACTGATAACTAAAAAAAAACTGTTGCATTGACATAGATTATACAATGGAGTTTAATAATGATAATTTTTTCCGTTGATGAAAACCCGAATATGTCATTTTTTTATCCTGATATAACAAAAATTGAAAAATTAAAATTAAAATATATTTTTGCCTCCCAAAAAGTTTTATAAAATGTGTTTTATTACTAATTTTGTTACTACAATCTCTCTTATATACTTCAAAAATAGCGCTTTCGCTATTTGCTTAAAAAAGCTGTTGGGGAGGTATTCACACACTAAAAAACTGCACTATTTTGTCTGACTTTTTAAAATAATATAAGATTGTATGACCAAGTTAACTTAAACCCTTAAAAAAACATATAGGCAATTTTGCCTATAAAGCAAAAAAATAACTAAATAAATAAAAAAACAATGAAACAATTTAGCTTTTTCCTTTTTATTTTTTTATGTTGTGCTGCCTCTTTGCACGCGCAAATTACGAAGGAACAAGCAAATGCCATTGTACTTCAGTATCTTCAAAACGAAGTAACCCCGCCTTACGTTTTATACGTCTCTACTCATGTGCCAAGTGAAGCAGATCTTGTTTTAACCACGCATAATGAAGAAACAATAAAGGTAAAATATGCTTGTTGGGCGTATTATTTGAACGAACACTCCGATATAAAAGTAATTAAACAATAAAATTATAATAATAAACCAAATAACAAATTTATGATTGATAACAGTATATTTTCCGTTGAATCAAGAAATGCGCTTAAGATCGCTGAGTCGTATTCAAAAGAATTTATGAACGAAGAAATTGAACCTGCCCATCTTTTAAAAGCTTTGCTGCATAAAGATATCGGGTTGGTTGAATTTATTGAGAAAGATCTCAATAAAGACTACTACTATCTTGTAGATTGGGCAAATGCACGGGTGAAGATGCTGCCCAAGTCGCCTTCTCCCAAATTCGATTTTCCTATTTCCAATGCTTTAGTTGCTGTGGTTGAAGAAGCCGAAAGTTTTCAACGCAAATATGGATTAGACACCATTACCCCCGTGGTATTGATGGCGGCTACCATAACCCCCGGCGTGGGATTTCCTTTCGACCAGTTGAAAACATTACCGCTCACTGCCGATGAATTGTTGGTAAATTTTGAAAGTTCGGCGCCTGCCAAAGACCATAAAAGATCTTCGGCGGCTTCCTCAACATCTGCTACCGGAACCGGAAACAGTTTGGCAAAATACACTATAGACAAAACCATTGAAGCCAAAAACGGCTATATGCCCATTATTATCGGCTTCGAAAAAGAGATGCAAGCCATTTTTGAAATTCTGGGCAAGAAAAATAAATCCAATGTATTGATTGTAGGGGAATCCGGAATTGGAAAAACCGCCCTCATTGACGCCCTTACACAACGGATTATCAAAGGTGAAGTCCCCGACTTTCTTAAAGATGGCTCTGTTTACGAGTTAGACCTGTCTGCCCTCTCCTCCGAAGCCAACTACAAAGGTGAAATTGAAGACCGCGCGAAAAAAGTGCTCACTGAAATTGCCAACATTGATAACGCCGTGCTGCTCATTGAAGGTATTGACAAGATTTTTGATAAACAAAGTATGCTGTACGGTATCGCAAATCTGTTGAAAAAAGAATTGACCAAAAGCGCTATCCGCTTAGTTGCCACTACTTCCGTTGAAGGATTTACCAAAAACATTGAAACCGATAAGGAGTTTACCCGTAAACTGGAAAAACTTACTATTGAAGAACCAAGTTTTGAAATGACCTCCCGTATTATCAAAGGCGCTAAGGTACGCTACGAAGATCACCACGACTTGCAGGTTTCGGACGAAGTGGTAGAAGAAGCAATTCGTCTCTCCAAAAGATATATGGGCGAACGCAGCCTCCCCGATTCTGCCTTCGACCTGATTGACAAAACCTTGTCGCATATTCATACACTCAATGAAATCTCCGAAAAAGAGATTGATTTGATGATAGAAAAACTGACGGAAATTAAAGATGCCGCCAAAGAAAAAGGAGTTGAAAAAACAGCCTTCGATTTGAAATGGCTCAACCACGAAATATTCAACCGCCTGAGTTTCCTGCTTACTTCTCAATTAGACGACAGCGTGGACTTTGCAGGGTTGAAAAACAACGACGAGAAAATCAAGCATCTTGAAGCAGTCTTAAAAGAATTACACAAATTAGTGCAAATCAAACGCACACACATTGAACTCACCGACCTTTCGTTGGTAATAGCCCAACAAACCGGTATTCCCATCGGGAAGGTGCAGAGCAAAGAGCGCGATAAATTAGTGAGCGCAGAGGCTACTATCAAAGAGCGCGTAGTTGGACAAGACCACGCCATTAAAACCGTGTTGGACGCTATTTACGAATCGCGTTCCGGCTTGAGCAAAAAAGGACAACCCATCGCTTCCGTATTCTTCCTCGGTCCTACCGGTACAGGGAAAACAGAATTAACAAAAGCATTGGCAGAGTTTCTATTTCAGGATGAGTCCGCTATTATTCGCTTCGATATGTCCGAATTTATGGAATCTCACTCGGTGGCAACGATGACAGGCGCCCCCGCAGGTTACGTAGGCTACGAAGAAGGCGGTTTGTTAGTAAACAAAATCCGTCAGAAACCATACTCTATCGTCCTGTTCGATGAAATTGAAAAAGCACACCCTGATGTGTTCAACATCTTCCTCCAAATTATGGATGAAGGTAGAATTCACGACAAACTGAACCGTACCGGCGATTTCTCCAATTCATTAGTAGTATTTACTTCCAATGTAGGGAGCGACTATATCTTCAAGTCGTTTGAAGCAGGCATAATTCCTTCTTCCAACGATTTAAAACAGATTATGATAGAACGAAAATTCAAGCCGGAATTTTTGGGTCGTCTTACCGAAATCATTCCCTTCTCGCCAATTACCGAAGAGATCGTATTGATGATATTCAACATTCACCTGAAAAATCTTATGAAAACGTTAAACGAATTGAATATTAAACTGATTATCTCAGATGAGACTAAGAAGAAGTTAGCGTTATCGGAATTTTCACCGCAGTTGGGTGCACGTCCTATTTTAGGTATTATCCGGAACGAACTCCGCCGTCCGCTTTCTAAAATGATTATTGCCGGCGATGTGAAAGCCGGTGGAAAAGTAGAATTAAAATACCAAAATGACAAATTCGAATGGATTTATTAAACATTATAAAAAAAATTATTAACCTTTTTAAAAAACAAAATAATATGAGTAAAGAAAATTTTCTATCCAGATTGGAAGATGAGGATTCCTCAGCAGGTATTGAGGGATTATCTCAGAACAAAACTATGTATGTGGACCAGTTTACGTCGGAAGTTACTTTCGACAACCGTGGACTGGCAATGAAAGAAGTAGAAGAAGACGGACAAAAAAGAGGTGTGTATCCTAAAAACCTCAAAGACACTTTCGACTACTTTAAACCCAAAGTTGAAATTGATTTTACTGCCGACGGTGGTGAGACCAAAAAAGAGGTCTTGAATTTTAAAGAAATGAAAGATTTTGAAATCAACAACGGTAAAGGTAATCTTGTTACCAACAGCCCGTTTTTAAGTGATTTGCGCACCAAAAAAGAAAACTGTGAAAATGTGCAAAAAACGATTGAGAAAAACGCCCGTTTACGCGACATCTTAAAAGACCCCGAAGGTCGTAGCGATTTGAAAGCGCTTTTGGAATCTCTTCTCGAAGAATTAAATCAAGTTAAATAATTTTAAAATTTTATAGTTATGGCTGAACCTAAATTACAACAACAAGAAACTGTACAAACCCAGGAAGAGGTTAAACAGCAAGCGCAACCCGGTAAATCGGTAGCTGACCTATTAGCCAAATTTGGCGGATTCAGAACATTTGCTTCTATTATGCCCGACGCCGCCGACCTCGACCCGGCAAGCAAGGCTACCAAAATGATGTTCTTAAACGAAAACCAGTTTAAAAGCAAACGCGAAAGATTGGCAAAAGATATTACTACGTGGTTGGAAATTCTAAGCGAAGACAAAACCTCCGCTTCTGAATATGTGGCCCTTTGCATCCAAAAAAGCGAGAAATATCAAAATCTCCTGAAAGACAATCTCCAGATTGCTTCTTATAAAATTAAAAAGTTGGAAACTTCGTACCGTACGTTAGACTCTTTCTTCAAAAACTCCGGAATGGATAAAATTACCAATCTCCGTTTGATAAATGTAGAAAAATACTCCGGTAGCGGCGAAACCGACGAACTCCAAAACAGCGACTCCGAAAGTTTCAAAGAAATAAAGAGTTTGCTGTACAATGCTTTCGGACGTTTGAGTTTGAAAGACAACTACAGTTTGCTGGCATTACCCGGACACGTATTTAAAGATAAACAAGTGCGTGATATGTGGGCTAAAATGGCTTACGAATACAAATTTATGGTGGTTACCGACTCCGAAGATTGCAGAGAGTATGACATCCTGAAAGAACAGACCGAAGAATACAAAGATGCAGATAAAGAGTTGCAAAATGTGATTGTTACCGCTAACTGGTTAGTAGGACGTCCCACCGAATCTATTGCCGGCGAAATGAACCCGCTCTATATTCCACCCGCAGGAGCGCTGGCAGGAAAATTGTTAAATGGAAATACCCCGATGGCACAAGGTACCGCAGGTGAAAAATATGGTACCCTGAGCGAAATTAAAGGCGTTCACTTAGATATGATGAAAGAAGAGATTACAGGCTTGTGGGACAATCACGTAATACCTATGGTAATCTCCGAAGGTCGCGTAATGGCTTACAACAATACCAACCTCTATACCGGCAGCAATACCGCTATGCAAGAGTATCCTATCGTGCGCGTTTTCGACTGGGTGAAAAAGAACCTGATGCACTACGTACACAAAGTTGCCCTCGAAAACTGGGACCCCTTCAACTCTCCTAAACAATTAAGATCTACCATTCAGGCTTTCCTCAACCAATACAAGGGAGCAGGCAAATTGTTTAAAGACTATACCATTGAAAATCCTTTCCAGGATCCGGTAACCAAAGAGATCAAAATTGATATTGACATCGTACCGTTCTTTGCAGCAAAGAACTTTACCATCAAATTATCCGCTGATAAAAACAGCAAAAAATGTGAATCAACTGATTAAAAACCCTTTTTATTAACCTTATTTATTAATTTTTAAAAACCAAATGTATTATGGCAGAAACACCTGTACTATTAGCAGTGGATGGCTTCGCAAAACGTGAAGTACAATCCTACAGTTATTCTTTTAATCAATCTATTGATAAAGAGAATCAACCCGCCGGAATTCCTAGAGGCGGACTTATCAAAGTAACCGTTAAAGCTCAAAACGATGGCAACATCGAACTTCTGGGCTGGATGTTAGACCCTGACATGAAAAAGGACGGCGCTATCATTATTATGAAAGCGAATGACATCAAGAATGAGATGAAACAAATTACGTTTAAAAAAGCCTATTGCGTGGACTACAAAGAAGACTGGGCTGATGCAAGCAAAAATGTGGACATTGCTCACACTGAAACCATTATCATCTCCTGTCAGGAAATCAAAATCGGAAACGTAGATTATAAAAATGCTTGGAAGTAATCTACATTAACTAAAGCCGGATGGAAATGTGAGATAGTGACACGCGACGCGTGACCGAAAGGGTTATCTCACATTTCCACCCATTTTAATTAAAAAAATTAACCCTTTAAAATCAAAAATATGGCACACGAAGCATATTTATTTATTGATAACAAAAACGACGACCCATACCTTGTTATGGAATGTAGTTACACTTTAACGCAGGAGATGCAACGGGATACCGCACAGCCGGCAGAAAAACCCAAACCCGGCGTAATCACATTTACAGTGGTAGCTCCCGATGACGCGGATATGTTCTTTCACGACTGGATGCAAAAACCCAACGAAAAAAAGAGTGGCTGGATTTATATGAAAGTGGTGAGCAAAGGAAGTTCCTCAGATAGATACATTAGATTTGAAGACGCTTTTTGCGTAAGTTTATACGAGTACTTCAATATGCACTCCTCCGACCAGATGTACACGCGATTATCCATATTCCCTGCCAGAATTATTTTCGGCGAAGAGGCAAATGCAGTACTCTTTGACGTCAAAGAAAAAACAATTAATAATTCTTCGGGGGAAAAACCATCAACAGGACAAAGACCCGATATTCCGGAAAAAGCAAACACTGAAAACACAAAATAGAGAAACTAAAATAGAAAAGCATAAACGGTAACCGCCTTATTTTAATATTATGTCTATTCTAACTGAAAAAGTAACCATTACTATTGACGGAGAAATGTATAATGAATACGATTTTTCCGAAGTCAGTTTAGTGCAGGAATTGCACAAACCTAACGAATTTCGCTTTCAGATGCGAAAAGTAAATCTGAATAGAGACGCAGATGATATTCATTTCTCTCTTTCGAAAAAGCTGTTGGGGAAAAAAGTAGAATTTTCTATTACTACTTCCCGATATGATGAAGAGGTAAAAGAACAACACGATTCGATGATATTTACCGGAATCATTTTTAACGCCAATCTTATACGCAAAAGTTTCCGGTCGGGCGTTGTAATAGAAGTGACTGCCTACAGCCCCGATTATCTGCTGTACGACTCTCCTCATTGCGCCTCTTATGAAAAGACAACGTTGAAGAATATTGTCGAAGAAACATTGAAACCTTATGACAACGAAACTATCCCCGTAAGTAATAATCCCCGATTTGAAAAAGAGATTCCATATACTGTACAATATAATGAAACCAATTACGGCTTTTTGAGCCGGTTGGCTTGCCGGTACGGTGAATGGCTCTATTATGATAATGAGAAATTGGTGTTTGGAAAGATTGAAAAAACAGAATCCTTAGAGTTGAGCGTGGGATCAGATATACTTAATTACCAGTACCGGTTAAATATGGAGCATCTGAAATTTACACATGCCTACCACGATTATTTAAAATATGATGAGCCGACAAAAAAAGGAGCGGATGTTACCGATCCTGCCATGCACAATATGATCGACATTGCTTACGACGAATCTAAAGCACTATATACTAAAGAAACCTTTCAAGACAGAATCTCTTCCAATCCGGAAGAGGATTTTGATGAACTTGAGATCTCTGCCAAAGTACAGGGGCTGGGTAGAAAAACACAGATGATGGTATGTTACGGAAGCAGCAACCGCGCCGACCTGAAAATAGGCAGCGTGATTAAAATGAAAGAATATTATGAAAATAATGATAAGACAGGTACATGTCCTCACGATGAACTGTTAATTTGCCGCATCTCTCATTATGTGGATAATATGGGCAACTACGAAAACGAATTTACGGCAATCCCTGCCGAATGCGAATACCCGCCTTTTATTTACGGCGACTACTACCCCAAAGCCGAACCGCAACGCGCAGTGGTAATGGACAACAAAGACCCCGAAAAACTGGGGCGCGTGCGCGTACAGTTCCTCTGGCAAAAACAACAGGATGAAAACTGGATGACCCCATGGATCCGCATTGCCCAACCACACGGCGGAACTGACAAAGGGTTCTACTTCATCCCCGAAATTGAAGAGGAAGTGTTGATTGGGTTTGAAAACGGTAATGCCGAAAAACCTTACGTAATAGGTACGCTCTATCATGGAAACCAAAAACCATGGAACACCTGGGCTGAAGATGAGAAAAACGAATTTAAAGGTATTCGTACTAAAAACGGACACTCCATCGAATTTCACGACAAAGACGATGGTGGAAGAATTTTGATTACCGACGGTACAGAAGATGATTTTACATATCAAATCATGTTTGATACGGATGACAAATTGATACAGCTAAGGTCCGCAGGTAATATCCGTTTGTATGCAGATGAAGATATTTATTTGGAAGCCGGAAACAGTATTATTCTGAAAGCAGCTACAGATATTGACGGGGAGGCGGATGAAAATATTATACTATTAAGTCATGAGGATACAAGAGTATCGGCAAAAGCAGATATAATTACAACCTCTGACGGAAATACCAGTATGAATGTTAGTGGAGATATGGAAATTGGAGTGGATGGAGATAAAACAGTTGCTGTGCAGGGCGCTACGGAAATTACCGCAACCGGCGATTGCACAATTAAAGGGATGAACGTTACTGTGGAAAGTGATGTCAATACCGAAGTGAATGCAGGGGCGTCTATAAAAGTAGCAGGATCTGCCACAGGAGAATTTGACGGCGGCGCCAGCACTACCATTAAGGGCGCTATGATTCAAATAGGATAGTAAAAACGAATTTTATCGGTTCTAATCAAAAATTGATAGAAAAAAGAAAAAAAAATTAATTATGGGATTTTTTGTAGTTAACGGCGCTTTATTGAAATGCACTTTCGGGATAGCACCCGGATCTTTCACGGTATTGCCCGATAAAATGATCAATTGCGCGGGGGTACCTATGGCAAATATTATGGATTTTAAACCTATGGTGAATATTGCTACCTTCGGAATGTGCCAGTCTTTGGCAAATCCAACAGTAGCCTCAGCCACCGCCTCTGCCAGCGGCGTATTAACCCCAATGCCCTGCATCCCCAATACAGTAGCACCCTGGATACCCGGAAAACCTACCGTGTTGGTGAAAAATATGCCCGCTTTGGTTGACAACTGTAAATGTATGTGTATATGGGGCGGTGTGATTGAAGTTACATTTGCAGGTAATGTTACGGTAAAAACATAAGAAAATTGAAAAAAATATTTAAACAACAAAATGTAGGACAATTAATAATCTATGAATTATGGCAGACAAACAATCCACAACGCCAGGGACTAAAGGAACTATCAGTAATTCTCAAGTGAGAGCCGAATCTTCTAAAAAAGATAGTCAACAAGAACAAACCGAGAAGGAAAAAGAATCTAAAAAACCCGAAATCCTTACCTCAAAGTGGGTAATCCTTACCAAAGACAAAAATAATAATGATACATACAAAGAGATTTCTGAAGCTAAAATAGAAACTAAGGTTAAAATAGAGTTATCTATAAAAAATAGTGACGTAGTAGCAGGAAATGTCATTGATATTATAATTATAGATGGCGAAAAGGAAAAAGAAGTAACTAAAACAAAACTGACAGTAGACAGTAATGCCAAAACTTCCTATTCTGAGGAAATTGAAATAAAACCCGAATGGCTTTTTAAAGATCTATATGTTAAAGTAGAACAAAAAGAACCTTTTAAAAAAGAGTTTATCGGAGATGCCAGACTTCAGGTGATGATGTTTGAATTTGCCAAAATATATATAAAGGTTATTGATGCCCGCTCACGGCAACCCCTTAAATATGCAATGGTTAAAAAAATAGTCTTTACCGCAGGAAATAAAAAAATAACCGAAGAATTTGACAGAAATGCCGAAAACTATATTTTAAGTGTACAGATACCGAAGAAACCAAAGGAGAGAGAGGAGACAAAGGAAGAACAAAAGAAGAGAAAGGCAGCAGAAAAGATAGATAGCGATGCAAAATATAAATTTAATAATGGTGGGAGACGATACAATTATCGTAACAGAAATGAACTGATTCAATCTTCAATGGCTGTTCTTGGCTCATTTTGTAAAGAAGGTGTAAGAAACAAAGAAATCAAAATGGATCAACTTCCCGCTGTTTCCTATAAAAAGAAAAAAGAAAAAGACAAAGAATATAAATATGACTCGGAATTTAAAAAACTTTTTAAGGAATATTGGAAGGAGAGAGCGCCAGAGGGTAGCAACATTGAAATAAAGGAGAATGAAGACGAGAAAAAATATTTGCCGTTGCTGAGGAAAATGGTGTTGCACTATAACTCACATGTGACTACTGATGAGGAGGGGTGGCTCACCCTGTTTATTCCGAAACCCTTTTTAGATAATGAAAAAGCAGATATTGAAATAGGATTTTTTGATTTCCCTGTGGTATTGGAAAGAATTACAGGAAATACTACTGCTGTGATTAGACACAACCATATGAAAGACAATAAAATGCACATTACCTATCAGGATACACCATTTAAAATTGTTTGGCCAAAAGGGGCTAAGCAAGAAACCGATTGGGGAAAGCCTTTCGGATGGGAGATTCAACATGGAGATGAAAAGAGTGAACTTAAAGTTTCTGAAAAGTTTGTCATTAAAGAAGATACCGGAAAATTTGAAAAATTCGACACTAAACTCTTTTCTCCATTTTGCGAGGTACATGGATTTCACTTTACACTCTTTGCTATGAAATGGTGCCAACCGGTGTGGGATGAGATAGAGGATAATGGTACTCAAACCCATATACAGGATGACAGGTATAAAAATTTGAATATGCATATTCCTACAACATATTTTGATCTTGGAGGAAACAACAAGGTCACCGGTGACGATTATGGAGGAAAAGGTTACGGAAAAACAGAAAACAGGAAATATATCTATGTGGATGTGCCGAATCCGGACTATTCCACGAATTCTAAGGCCCCGAAAACAATTAAAGAGAAGCGAAATGCGCCAGGCAACGCACATTTGTGGAGAACAACCGGACATGCAGGTATTGATATCCATGCTACAAAAGGAGCCAATGTCTATGCAATACATGGAGGAACAGTCGGTAATACGAATTGGAATAAGGGGGACCAAAATAAAGCAGGAAGGTTTAGTGTGCTAACATTTAAGACATTCGTTGCAAGTAAAAGTCTATATGAACGTCACACAATCAGTTATTTACATTTAAATGATTTTGTGGCAAAAAACGGACAATATGTTATGGCAGGACAAATTATAGCACATGCCGGACGTACCGGAAATCTTGATGATCCTTCAAAATGGCCCGGTCATGTGCATCTAAATATACAAGCAGGAAATGAACAAGCCCCCTTTAGAGTTGGGCTTAGAGAAAATCTAAACGGTTTACCCGAAGAGAATTTGAATCTAATACCACTTAATGACTTTCCACTAATGTTCCCATGTTATTGTGCAATTAATAGTCAGGATAGTAATAATCCTACCGCTGACGGTCCCAAGGGTAGATGTAACTTTAATAATAGTACTTACGTAACTGCATGTTGGGCGGTTCATGAATTGATATGTCCACACATGAATGACGAAGGAAGAAGAAAAAGAAGAATCCAGGCTCAACTAAAATTTTTAGGATATAATATAGGTAAGTTAATAGACGGAGATTGGGGAAATAATACAAGTGATACCCGGAAAGCAATTCTTAAATTCAAACAGGACAGTGAAATAATAAAGTATGATTCATCAGACTATGATATGAACGAAGCAACTGATGACCTTGTGCTTAATGATCGGGTTGAAAAAGAGAGACCTGATATATTAGAAAAACAAAAGAAGGAAGTAGAAGATAATATGAAACGACTGAATGATAATTCAAAAAAAGCAGCCGCAGCAACACCTACACCATCAGCAACGCCACCACCGGCACAACATCGGTAACAAGCACCACCATAATGAAATAAACTCAAAAATAGAGTTCCCCCATTGTGTTGCAAGTGGAGATGTAATCGTAACTTGTGCCTAATTAATAACAAACAAATAATAATAAGCAAAAAATAAAGATTATGAGAAATAAACAAGGAGAAAAAAAAACTACTGGGGAAACTTCCAATAAAGATCAAAGAAAAGAAAGTTCTAAGAATGATGCGAAGAAAGCAGGAGATCCAAAGAAACCGACCCCTAAAATTGAAATTTCAAGGTGGGTAATTGTTACCAAAGATCAAAAATACATTCCCATTGAAAGTGCAAGACAGGGAAGCAAGGTCAAGATAGAACTGGGCATATTATATCCTAAAGAAGCTATTGGCAAAAATCTTGATATTACCATTTTGGATAAAGAAAATGAAAAAGTGGGTAACACTACTCTAACAGTGGAGGATAATAAATCTTATTCTAGAGAAGAATTTGAGATTACCACCAAAATGATTGATAAAGAGTTGCATATTGAAATTAAACAAAGCGATCCTTTTGTAGAAGATTTTATTGAGAAGAAAAATCTACTCACCATTGAGAGTGGAATTAGAGTATATCCTTTCAGATATGGAATCCATTGTTTTATAACAGATCCGAACAAAAACAACAGTAAATATACATTAAAAAAGGACGAGGAGAAAGTTAACGATAATTCTACGGTAACCGCCCCCGACCACCTCTATCCGATGCCTTTGAGATTTGGTTGGCTTTATGTATATAGCGAAACAGCCAGAGATATATATGAATTGAAATATGATGAAGAAAATATTACGTTTAAAGAAACAAATAAAACTTCCGGTAGAAAAGTTAAAGCAGGTAGTGGCTATCTCATCGTATCCGAAACAGATAAGATAGCCTTGTTTTATAGCGAAGTGCAACTCACCCCAGAGGCGATAGGTGTTCTTAAGGAAAAAAGAGATGATTTTATGCACAAACTTGATTTACAATCATTTGATTCTGAATCTCGGGCAATTAGTGTAAAGGATATGGCTGTTTACCATCAGATATCAGGAATTGGCAAATATAGCGAATCTCGTTTAAACAACCTTGTAAAAGAAGCAAAATACAACTATGACAAGCCGGAAGGAAAAAAAGATCTGTTCTTTGTTGTGGACGACCCTGTTGGCGTAGCCAAACAAATGGAATGGTATCTGCAAGATAAACATCTTGATCATGAAGCCTTTATTCGTTCTATAAGAACAGGAGTAAGTTTCTCAACGATAAAAAAGAAGATGTTTGAGACTAAAATTCTCGAAAAAAATGAAATTATAATTTCAGATTCAACCCTCTTGGGCAATTCTTCCGATTTGGAACATTATGCTGCCATACATAATCTGGGTATGATGATGTATTATCGCCTCTATGTTAATGATAATGATGTTGAAGATATAAAAGATGAACAGATAAGAGAAAGATATAGAGACGATTTAGATAAGGCAAGAAAAGTAACAAAAAAAGAGTTTCTTGAACAGATTTTAGCAGTTGAGCGGAGAAAGTCCATAAGAAAACACATAGACAAATACAGAGAAAACCTGGTAATAAATTTAAAAAGTGATTCTTTCGAAAAGTATTGTGGCTTTTTTGCGCAATTAAAACCTCCTACTGATTCTAATCAAGAGGAGGCTTTTAATAAAATGCTCTTAGAAGTAAAAAAATTAGTAATGGATTTGTGCTGTACTTTATCCATATTGCCTCACACCAAAGACCAACATATAGACGGCGAAAAGAAAGATATCTATTGCTTTGGAACACTGATTCAAAAAGCGTACAAAGACCCTGGCGAAGAATACTTGAAAAACATATCTAAAAAGAGAAATCAAGTGGGAAAACTGCTGTATAAAGAGCTTGATATGATAGCATTATTCTCTGATTATTCGGAAGGAACAAAGAGTTCTGCCAACATTGATACACTTTTTGATTTTTTACACTCAACGTATGTTACTTTTCGGAATGATATTTTTGACAACGAAATATTGGAGAATAATTCAAAAGTGGGAAACGAGAGTGCGTGCAAAAGAGACAAGGAAGTAACAGATGCACTGGAAAAGCAAGTCGGAAACAAAGGTACTGGCATAAAATCAAAAATACAAGAACAGATTAAGTTAGCAAAGAATTCTATAGTAGAACCCATTAAGAAAATAGTAAACAAAGAAGACTCTTTTTTCAGCAGGAGCGCCGCCAGTATTAAAAGCAACAGGTTCATAGAATATATCTCAAACCACAAAGGTTTTCAGAGTGTTATGTCGGGAATATATATATATTCTTTATTTTCTTCTATACAGGAAAAAGATATAAAAGAGAAAATAAAATTCGGGGCAAACGTAGGTGCACTGGGAACCACGTTCTTAGAAGGATTTGCAAAAAAAAATATTAAGAAAAATACTCTTCTTCTAAAAAAATTTGATGTTGCTTTTAAGGTATTTTCGGTTATTGGAACGGGTGTTGACATATATGATTCCTGGATTAAGGCATACGGTAGGCTCATGAAAAATAATAATGCGGCAGCGGCATTTTATGGTTTGTCAGTGGTAGCGTACGCTACTTCTGCTATCCTTGTATTTGCACAAGGCGCTGCTTTTGGAGTGCTGGGAATTATAGTATCACTTGCAGCTATTGTCTTCACTATAATAGCCGAATGGCTTACCGATACGGCAATGGAAAGTTTTATCAAAAACTCAATATTCTGTAGCAACAACGAGTGTAACATAAACTTTAACAAGATAGACACATCTAAGAACCCTATATCAGTTACGGAAAAACTGAAGAAAGAAAAATTGGGTAATTATAAATTTATGTTAGAAGAGTATTCAATGTGTCTATCACATATTCCACATATTACACTTGAGAGTTACAGTGCAGACTTTGATGTGAAGTTTGAAAAAAATAATCGGCCATCGCCCGACATGAGTAGCGTGTTTTATCTTCGCTATCGTATTGATTTACGTTATTATGCCTACAGCATAAAAGTAGATAACCTTATTACTTATGTTAGCAACGAAGAAACTAAAGTATCTTATACAGAAAATAATAATGACTATTATACTAAACAGCAATATGAATCATTAGAAGATAATGTTTTTTTTAGGAGTCAGGCAATTTGGGTAAATGGTCTGTCCGGCGCTCCGCGTCGTGTATATATTACTACCTGTATTACCTTCCAATGTGACGGAAGTAAAACGTTACCTTATTCAAAAAATAATATGTCGCAATATTTGTTTCTTCGGCATAAGATTACTATGGTTAGAGATGCCAAGAATAAATACACTGTTCAGTTACTAAAAACTAAAATTGCAAGCAGTCTGGAAGAGTTCAATAAAGCAGATTAAAAAAACAAAAAGAAACAATGCACTAAAAAAAATAAATATTTTTGCAACGTAAAAAAAGAACGATAAAATTAAACAAAATATTATAATGCAAAAACTAAATATAAAATAAACAAAATGGCTATCCCCAACCCTTACAATCCTGTTGCCCGAAGTAAATTCTTTCCTATAACAAGAACAAGCAAAGAATATACGTACTTGTGTTCTGCAGATGCAGCCGATAAGGAAAGAGGCAATGCAGTTCGCATTGATGGCTCCTATATTAATTATTTATTGGCAATGGCAGTGGAGTATGGAAATCAACCCAAAATTTTTATTGACCTGGAAAGAAATTCGTGGGAAGGAATTAAAAATTACATAATCAATGGAATAGCAAGAGAAGATTGGATTAATTTTGCAAATAAAACACTGGAATATTTTACTTATAAATTAGATGTTGATTTTTGGGAAGAATTAAAAAAATTAAGACAAAAGGCTGAAGAAGATGTTAAGTATAACGCTTGGCAAGGAGTTAAAAATTTAGGAGCTGCGATATTGGGGGGAGTTTCCGCTAAGAGAGGAGCAAGTAGTGAACCTGCAAAATCTTTACTTCCTCCGCTTTCACCCAATATACAAAAGGTTGTCGATTACACTAAGGAATATGGTGGCTATGCTTGGAAAGTCGGCTCCGCTGGAAAGTCGATATATGACAATTTTTCTGCTCCGAATGAAAGAGATATTCAGGCATGGGAGAAAATGATGATAAGTAATAGATATGTGAACACAATTATTGACAATACTCCGGGAGCAAAATCCGTTAAAAAAGCCTTTAAAGCAGGCGCTTACTTCGCTGAATCTTATATAAGATACCAAGACTATAAAAATTTGGATGCACAGATAATGTGGCATGAGACAGTACATGAATTTGGTGCAGTGGCTCCTGAAGAATATACAAAATGGGCAAATAAAGTAACAAAAATTAAAATAAAAATTACAGAAGATTTACATAAAATGGAAAATGCGTTTTTAGAAAAAATACAGGATCTAATACCAAAAAGTGAGTATGATATGGAACTCAAACAACAACTTCGTAAAATAAAAATGACTAATTACGTTAGAAGCGTTATTTACGATGATTATTTTATTTATGATTATCTTCCACCAAGCCAACAATAATGAATAATGACTAATGAATAATCTTAAATCTTAAATTTATTAATATTATATCAATATGGAAAATCAAGAAAAACAAGGTATGAAAGTGATCTTCTCTTATGAAAATAAGAGTTGCGTCATCAGGATTCTCAATCCTAAAGAAAACATTAAATTTACCCTCGAAAAAGTGAGAGAGGAAGCAAGAAATATGCCCGATAAACTATGGGTGCTGCCGGAAATGGATAACGGCGGAAACCGCATTAAATACTACCTCGGACGTATGTCGGAAGACGGCAAAAGCGAAATCCTCAAAGAAAAAAACAACGGGGAAGAACAAAGCCTCTTCGACTACGGCGTTAAAGAAGGCGATAAATTAATTATTATTAAAAGAGTAATTGCGGGATAATGGAAAGAGAAATAGAAACCTACAAAGGAAAGACCTATAACGGCAAAGATGCCCGTTTGTTTAAAGAATGGGAACTGATAGACCGCAGATATGAAAACGATACGCAGGGCTCCTACATCATCCGCAAAAGAAACGGATTGGGATTGCCTATTGTGTATGACATCGTTTTTAATGTAAAAAGTATTACCGGTGTTAAGCCGGAAAATGAACAGGGACTGAAACTTCCTATTTTCGGTTATGAACATGTAATGCGTATCACCCTGCCCAACAACTACCCCAGCGCAGACGGACAGCCGCAGTTCTCGTTCACTACCGATGTGTGGCACCCCAACGTGCGATTCTTCGGAGACTTTAAGGGGCGCGTGTGCCTCAATACCGGAGATAGCGGCGTGCATACCCACTTAGTGGACTATATTGACCGCGTAATTGATTACCTTACTTACGACGACTACCACGCCAAAAACGAATACCCCTACCCCGAAGACCTCGACGTTGCCGAATGGGTGCTGAAACAAGGCGAACCACAAGGATGGGTCGAATTTAAACAGGATTAATATATGATGAAAAAAATTATCCTTTTTGCACTCCTTTTTTGGTGTTGTTTGTGGGTATCCGCACAACTCAAAATCGAAATTTCCCCAACAAAACCTCAAAAAACTGAGGTGCGGTTGTGCGACTATTTCAAAGCAACGGATAATTATTTGATGAACTTACCCCTTACGTTCAGTATTACCGATAAAAAAATACTCATCATTATGGTGGGTAACGACTTTACGTTAAACTACGAACGCAGCGTTTGGTTCTTTGCCAAAGATACAGACCTTGCCGAACTGATGAGAAAAAACCGTAACGTGAATGCCTCAAAAACATTCAAAAATCAAAACAGGGTATTGTATAAATTTCTGTCGAGAGGGAAAATGACCTACTTCCGTTCTTTTGAAGATGGTTACGAAGTGGTGAAGAAAAATGCAAAACCTGTTTTTTTCGACATCAGTAATCTCCCTTCCAATGCCCCGATAACTTTTTCCTTACAATTCTACGTTACCCAACCCGACTCCAATTTTCCATATATTTTCTTAGCAAGATGCAAACCTATTGAAATTGAATTAACACTCAAACCATAATCATAATGACGAAAAAAAGATTATTTATTTTTATTTTTTTTATTGCAAGTTTAAAATGTTTTTCTCAAGGCAGCACAGACATTTATGTGAATGTAGTTCCTATGAGAGATTGTAAAACCACTATTCCCTTGCAACCCGCTTTTGGCATGGGACCCGAAGCCAATCTCCTCGTTACATTCAATTGGGATAACAATATCGGACAATTGAAAATGATCTTCTATGGAGATAGCGATGACGGATTATTTGTTTATGCTTTTCCGAAAAAACAGCCCTACAGCAAAGCTATGAAAGAAAAAGATGATGTTTGGTTTGATAAGGATATGGTAAAGAAATATATGAAAGACAAAAAGGTGGTGCCGTGTATTAATGAAAGCGGACTGGTGAATGTTATTTTAGACGGCACTCCTGATGTAACCAGAACATTAGAATTAAGAGATCCTGAATCTCGGTTAATCTATTATTTTAAAATGAATGCCGAAGACTGTAAAATCCCCGTAACGCTATATGTGGCTTCAAAAAATGCCAAAACCGCAAAATCGCCAAGAGATAAAAAAGTGGAATATTTAGTAAAATTTACCCTTAACATCCTCACGTTAGAGGTTTGCGAAAGCCCCGAACTGAAGATGGTAATCAGCTACCTGGATAAGGAAACAGAAAAATTGTTATCCCAAAAAGATGCGGCAGCAGCAGCATTGGATCAACTATATGACTTGCCCTCCGCTAAAATTAAAGAACTACAAAGTAAAACGGTGGGCACCGAAGAAAAATTTACAGGCACCAAAGACCAGCAATATAACGAATGCGATAATTTGAAAGCAAGTATTGCAAGATATAACGGCGCCCTTGAAGACAGAAACAATACCATTCTTATTTATAATACAATCCTGAGTGATAAAAAACAAAAAGGAGGGGGAGGACACGCCGCTGCCGTAGATTGTCGCGTATTATACCAAATTAATGAAAAACTGACAGAACTGTTATTGGATATTAAAAACAGTAAACAAAGCACAGCGTCCCTAAAACAAAAATATGACAGAATAAAAAGCACGATTAACGCCGATTACAAAACCTGTAAAAAAGAATATGGCACATTCACCGATTTATGTACCAGAATTGAAAACCGATTAAAATAGTAGCTTATGAAAATAAAATGTTTATTGCTTATCGTAATATTTAAAGTAGCCATTTTTGTCACGTGGGCTCAAAATATTGACGATCTGCTTGAAAAAGAAAACAAAAATACCAACAATGAACAACCCAACGGAGTGACCATGGTGGTAGATCACGATATCCCTAAAAGTACATCACAAGGAGAAGCGCCGGCAACAAAGCAGGATTCCTTGCAGTTAGTTAACGACAAATGGAAAAACTATCTGTCTGGAAAAAACGGAGAGATCCAACAAATTGCTGAGGCTATTCAACAAAAAGAATCAGGTAAAATTAAGAAAGAAGAGATTGAGAATTTTATTCTTCAGGTCAATAACTTAAAAAAAGATTTTTTGAATCGGAAAGAGACCAACGGGTTGTGGCAAGCCAATGATGAATTGGATGAACTGCGCAATCAATTTGATTTTGCATGCGAACGGGAATTAACTAAACTTAATCAACTGAAAGAGACAAAAGGTTCAGGCTCTTCGCAAAACAAATTTGTGTATCTGGGTATTATTTTAGTGGTGGTTATGGTGGGTATTCCTATATTTAATCAAATTAAAGCCAGCACTATGGTGAAAAAAGCCAAGAAAATGCAGGAACTACAAGCCAAACTGCAAAAGGAAGAAGCCGAAAAACAAAGACTTTTATCCGACGACAGCAATATTGTTACATTAAATGCATCACAATTATGAATAAACGAATTAAAATGATAAATAGACAAACGCTCTTTGTAAAGATTTGGGCATTTTTGTGGATGGTTGTTTTTTGTGCCATAAGCCTTCCCAACACTTCAGGACAGGAAGTAACAGCAACTTATGATAAAGCTAAACATTCAATAACGGTCGAAAATAATACCGGTAAGGAAATTATTCTGTTTCATACCGACGATCCCGCATTGGTAAAAATAAAAGACAATCAAATTGGCTATGCCAACTTAACCATTGCCGACAATTCCAATATCGGTAAAGAAATAAGGAAATGTGGATTAGAGTTTGACGCGGTACCCGGAAATGCTACCCATATCTCTAAAAATACCCGAACCAAAGAGATTACGCAAATAAAGAAAACACAGGATTACCTTACCTGTTATGTTGTAGAAGGGCAAAAAATCAGCAAAATGATTATAGCGCCCGTGAAATTTCAGGGAACTGAAAATTCCCAACCCACTCCAAGCGAACCCACTAATCCTACGACAAGTAACACCGTAAAACCGGAATCTCCAAAATCACCCAAACAAAGCGAACCAAAAAAACAGGAAACTCCTAAAGAAGTTAAAAAAATAGTCATCAATCCTTTTACAGACAGAATCGCCGCATTGATTAATCAATGTAACAGTTTGCTTCAAAAAGGAACTCTAAGCGACAGGGATAGAGAAAATCTAAAAGACCTGAGAAATAAATTGAACGACCAAACACTAAATATTGAAGAATATTTAAAAGATTTATGGGATAGAAAAAGGGATACCCACGTTAAATGTGAAGATTGCGATATTTTGATTTTATCTTCCGAAAAGATGTTAACAAATATTGACAATGTGAAAAGAAGAATCGTTAATGCCCTGAAGAGAGTAGATGATAGTGTGGTATTAAATTGGAAAAAAGAATACAGAGGTACTGTTTTACCTGCCGAATCCGTAATGGAAGATGATTTTGAAATTTTAGGGGGTATTAAAGCAGAAATTGAAGAACGTCTTCAACACTCTACTACAGGATGGATTGGAAAAGAGGCTATCAAATCCCAATTGGATAAAATTAAAAAACGGTACGATCAAATTAATACAAGCAGTAAAAATTTTATTGCACAAAAACAAAAACAATACCCTGACGAAAATGACAGAGCAGCCATAGCAGATTTGGCTAATGAAATTCCTGTTGAATATAAAGATATTCAGTATTGTTATGAAAGGCTCGCAGAAATTCAAATTCCATATTTGATGCTGTCGGTTACCGGCGTATTATTGTTATTGTTTATTTTCGGAATCCTTTTTTATGTGATAACCATCCTGAAAAACAAAAGGCTTGAAAAAAAAGAAAAACAAAAAAGACAATCCGATATGGGCGGACTGCTGATAGAAGATGATGACGATTTTATTGAAATTAAATCCTACAAAACAGGTTTGGGAAACATACGGGAAAAAGCAGGTACAGACTATTTTGAAGTGAATATGCTTTCTATGCTCAATGATACAGGCATTAGAAGCGTATATTTCAGTAGAAAAGCAATTCTGGATATTTATAAATTCTTTTCGGGATTTTTGAAATATGACGACAAAACCAACGAAACCGGTTGTTTCTTAGTAGGACGTTGGGATTATGTTCCCAATAGCGGAAACCAGATGTATGACATCAGTATTGAAGAACTTGTAGAGCCCGGCGATGATGCGGTGTACGGCGAATATAATCTGAATTTTGGCGCCAAAATTGGTATTACTCTTACTTATGCACTCGAAAATTTGTGCCAAAAAACAGGAAATGAATACGTACATACCGCCTGGATGCACTCGCACCCGGGATTAGGGTTATTCTTGTCAAGCCAGGACTTGAACGTGCAGTCACAACTGGCGCACAGTCAGCATCAGGCTCGCCTGCTGGCAATAGTCATTGACAGTAACTCTCCCGATTTTGAAATGGCTTTCTTTACTCCGAAACAAAACGGAAGTATGAATAATGACAAAGACCTGAAACAAACTCTGGCATTGGAAACCCTGTATCAGTGGGCTAAAAGTTTGCCCGGTCCTCAACAGGAAAAAGCGCCTGCCGCTACTAACGTGAGTTATTTTTCCCTCGATATTTTGAATAAGACAAATAATATCGGCAAGGTCAATTTCAGTGGCTCCGCTATTATTGATATGGATACTATCATTATGCCGGGTATCTTCGGTTTGCAAGGCTACTTTTATGGCGCCTGCCAAGGAAACGAAATCACTATTGATGACTGTAAAGAGGTTACTGCAAAAGAGAACAACCCGATAGGCGGTTTCTTAACCGTGCCACAATTTTCCGTACCCGAAACAGTAAACGAGTATCGGCAAGTGATTTCCGGTTTCAGTTTCTCAATCTTTTATTCTTTTGAAAATCGAAATCTCTATATTCTCATTAAAGATGAACAGGGTAACTATCCGGCTACTTTAGATAAAATAACATTCATCTTCGCTATGACCTTGAAAGAGTGGACAAGAAGGAAAAGGTAGTCGCGCCATTTTATTGCTTTTGCACCAATATTAAATCTCTATAAATAATGAAAAAATTTACCCTTTTTATTTTTTTCTGTTGTACTGCCTCTTTGCACGCGCAAATTACCCAAGAATAGGCAAACCAAATTGTGATGGAACGCATGAGCAATGAAACAAGCAATTTTACTCTTTATGCCAAAGCGGATGTGCAAACTGGTTTTGAAATTACCACCGCTACCGGCGAAACAATAGAATTGGATTACCCGTGCCGGGTATATTATGTAAATATTACTGATGAAACGGACAGTAAATATTTAATTGTAAAAGAAAGCATTGGAAACATTTTAGAGGTAAACGTAAAGAATGATAGCGGACCAAATGACCTGCAGCAATGGAGATTAGTAACCAAAAATAGTTGGTTTACATATACTTTATCTAATACGCTATGCCAATGGGCGCCTTTAAGTTATTATTTTCCAAGACTAATTCTAATTAATAGCAGCGAAGAATTGGAACAAAATATTAAATGTGCGGAAGGCATTTACCCAAAAGTTGATTTTTCAAAATATACTTTACTGTGGGCAACGGGCGTTAATGATTACGGAGTATATTATATTAACACACAATTGACAAAAACAGGAGAAAAAACTTATAATTTTGATGTTGAATTATTAGGAAAGGGGACAACTGCATTAACCCCATGGATTGGAAAAATATTGGTAGCCAAACTTCCTGCAAATGCTGTTGTTTCTTTAAATGTACATATCTACTAAACGTTATGAAACAAAAAACAGTTTTATTTTTAGTTTTTCTTTTATTCAGTACTTGGGCACAAACGCAAAATATTGTAGAAGAATATTTTTATTACTACAAAGGTGAACCTATCAGTTTATCTTTAGATAGCAATAATGTTTATCCTTTTTTTGAGCGTGGAGATGCTCCGCCCATTGGAACATCTGATATTTTTTATCTAAAATTGAAAGCAAGAAATGATACTGCATTATTAAGAAACATAGCTGAACAACTGTATATACAGATTATTAAAGAGGTTCCTTACATGCCATTATGGTATATTTTATCTATTCGAAATTCTGTGTTTGAAAATTCAATTGTGGCAAGTAATTTTTTTTATGAAACAGGTTACTTTGAAGATGTTGATCCGGCATTTATGTTTAATTTTCAACCAAATTGTACGAATGATCCTAAATTTTTTAATACTTTTGTGGGCTAATATTATTAACCAATTATAATTTATATTCCAATGAAAAAAAGATACCTGTTCCTATTGATGCCGTTGTTCCTTCTTATGGCATGCCAAAACCAAAAAGTGGACACCAAAAATGATTTAATCCGTCAGGAGAAATGGAAAGATGCAGAATACACTGTTAATATGCACTTTGCAAAACGTGCGTGGTCGGAAAAAGCAGACACCCTATTCCTGCGCTTTAGAATTACCGATAATAATTCTAACAAAAAAGTAATCTGGTCTAATCTGGAAAATAACAAATTTACCATTATTGAAGGTGATTACGCATGGCCTAAAAAGGATATCATTGTTGAAAGAATCTCCCAAAAATCGGGAGCCACCGGAGCCGAACTCATCTCTCAGAATGTTGCTTTTTGGTTTATGGTGGACAGAGGAAGAACTATTTCCGACGAAGATATGAAAAGTATGAAGGCTGCCATACAAAAAACAGTAGAAAATTTGCCGGACAGTTGCGCCTACATCTCTTTCTTTGACAGACGAACCGGCGAAAAACAACTGATTACCAAATATAATTTCTACGAATTTGAAAAAGAGTTTAGAGTAAAACTGGAACCGCGAGATTTGTATCAGAGTATTATGGATAATTTTGAAAAATTTGCCAAAGATACATCTATGCAAAAGAAAAGTACCGAGCCGATATCCAAGTATTTACTTGTTTTTACCGATGGAAATATTAACCTTAATTCGTTTACGGAAATTGATAATCTGGATAAATCGGATGAGTATATTAAAAATATAGATAATACCATTAAAAATCAGGTACAAATCCATGCCTTCAGATATGGCAACGGCAGCAGTCTTGTAGATAAAGTGCTGGACAATATCTGTTTGCAACGTCAGTATGCAGACTTGAGAGGAGGTTTCTATCCTGCCACTAATGTAAACGGTATTGTTGATTCTCTTCGTGGTTTTGTAAATAATCTCTCCGCTGATTATGAATTGATACTTGTGAATCATAACAAAAACAGAACCTATAATGGAAAAACATTTACCTTACAAGTAGGCATTGACGAAGAAAATGGAAAGGCAGTCGGTAAAATTGATTATGCTATTGCCAGTAAAGAAAACCCCAAAGGTCCCGGCAAAACATCCGAGAGTACTTACATAGCTGTTATATTTGGAGTTATCATTCTTTTTATTGCATTTTTTATAATGCAGGTAATCATTCCTTTCATTATTTCCCGTACCAATAACTTTGAAAAGAAATATGTTAAACCTTATGAACCTATTAATACCAGCGAAGGGGAAGTGTATGAAACCTGTTCCTATTGTCAAGAACCTTTAGAAAGAGGAGAGTTGATAGTAGTGAAATGTCCCCATAAAATCCATTGGGACTGCTGGAAAGAAAACGGTTACAAATGCGTGGAATAT
Source organism: Bacteroidota bacterium (assembly GCA_009787115.1). Taxonomy (GTDB): domain Bacteria; phylum Bacteroidota; class Bacteroidia; order Bacteroidales; family WCHB1-69; genus WRNX01. The sequence continues at coordinate 44,734 of WRGQ01000170.1, read as the reverse complement.
GGACAAAATTGTAAAGATGGGATTCAATATCATTTCGATAAAAGACATCCGTTTGATTTGAAAAAAAGTCCTTACTACTTGAAATGGGCAATGTCGGGTATGATTAGCGGATTCTTTATTTGGATTATTTTCAAAATAAGTTCTAAATGGGAAATATTCGCCGGGTTCATCAAAACTTTGGTAAATGCCTTCTATCCTGCAAAATTTAAAGAGGTGATTGAAGGCGCTACTGCAATTCCACACAATGTTTACGATACTTTTCGTGTAAAAATAACAGGACTTTTATTTGCAGGTATTTTGCTGGGGTTTGTTTTAACTTTTCTGTTCAGTTATATCAACGACTTCCGACAAAAAAGAGGAAAAGTGCTCTTTTCATTTTTCAGTCGTGCTTTGTTTGGAGCTCTCGTAGGATTTACAACTTTCTTATTGGGTTCTATGATTTGTATTTTGTTGGGAAAAGCCGGTAATGTATGGTGGTTAGATGCCATTCCGTGGATCCTGTTCGGAGGTAGTGTGGCGCTTTGTTTAGCCTTTAAAAGCACTATCAAATGGCAGGATGCTTTAATAGGCGGGCTTATTTCAGGAGTAATCAGTTTTGTTATTCTCTATACTACTTCTTATTTTTCTGATTTCGGCGTGATGTTCAGTTTTATGCTATGCAGCGCCGGATTAGGTATCTCTATTATCGCCCGACACCACCTCGCTCAAAAATATTTCTTAAAATATAAAGGCGAAAAAAGAGATGGAGAAATTGCTATTCATAAATGGATGAACGATTCGGGCGGTAGTAACGAAGTAACTATTGGTAAATCCAACCACTGTGTTATTCAAATGAATTGGGACAGCAACGAAAATATTCACGACAAACAAGTAAAACTCTACATAGACCCCAAAAGAAGAGTGCCTATGATGAAAGCGCTTGAAAACGGAGTGGTATGCGATGGTAGAGAAGCCCATAAAGACGACCTCATTCCTTTGAAGCACGGTATGAAATTTACTATCGGTAATACGAAATTCCAATATATTGAAAAGTAATTAAAGATTATCCAAATGCAAACAAATAAGAATAAAAAATGGGGTGAAGATGTTTTTCCTTTGCTCTCGTGGTTTAAAATCGACAAAGTAAAAAATGCAAAAGTGCTGGTGGTTGGCGCCGGCGCTTTGGGCAATGAAGTATTGAAAAATTTAGCCCTCTTCGGAGTAGGCAATATTGTAGTGGTGGACTTCGACCAGATTGAATTTAGCAACCTTACACGTTCTATCCTGTTCCGCCCGGAAGATGCGGATAAAGGATTCTACAAAGCCGAAATTGCTGCCAAACGTCTGTTAGAGATTAATCCAACTATAAATGTAAAGGCTATTTGCGGCGACCTCTCTACTGCCGTCGGATTGGGCGTGTATCGCCGTATGGATGTGGTAGTGGGCTGTTTGGACAGTCTGAAAGCGCGTACATTGCTAAATCGTATGTGCTTTCGCGCCGGAAAAATCTGGATTGAAGGAGGAATCGGAGATTTGGAAGGACAAGTTACCGCCTATCAATTGGGTAAAAACTGTTACGAATGCCGTGTTGCGGAAGAGGAGGTTGCAGACGACACCGGAAACAGTCACGAAAACAGAACCTCCTGTCCTCAAATTGCTCAGGGAAATGCCGAACGCGGACGTGTTGCCACTACCCCTGTGAGCGCTTCTATTATTGGCGCCATACAGGCACAGGAAGTGATGAAAATTATTCATTCGGAAGAAGTAGAAGCAGGCATCTTTGATACGCTCATCGGGATAATGTTCAATTATCAAGGCAAAAACTCCCAAGCCGGAACTTTTGAATTCAGTTATTATAACAATGATTGTATTTCGCACGAATTTTGGGGTAACATCGTTGAAATTCCAACACTAAGTGCAGATACTAAAATTGGAGATGCAATACAAATAATTAAGGAAACGTTAAAAGTTGAACAGGTGGATATTAACCTGCGAAACGATAAATTTGTGGATTTCCTCTCTTCACGTACCGACAATAAAAAGTTTGTAGCGATGATGCCCGAATCTAAAATTCCAAACTTTATTGATGCTTCTCAGGAGATGGTATATCTTTCTATATCAGACGGCGGACTTTACCAACACTCGTATGAAAATATTGATGAAGAGTTTCCATACCTTGATATGACCTTCCGGCAGATTGGAATCCCATATCTTGATGTTTTGCAGGTTACTACTGAAAACGGGTATGCTTATGTAGAATTAACTGCCGATATTAAACATTTTGAAAATCTGTTTGAAGCGTGAACAATATCAATGAAATATCGGAAATAAAAGGTATCAAAGCGGAAACTTTAGTTTCGCTATTGAACGTTCACGAAGATCTTTTCGTTAAAATGAAAGGTATTTTCTCCCGAAATTATTCGGAAGACTTACTGTCTGTTGATAATGAAATAGATAGAACAACAATAGCGCTTGCCCGCGATGGTATTTTTCACCTTCTCCCCCAAGGGCTCTTTTTTAAGGAAAACCTGTTAAGCGGTAATAAAAAATCTCATTTTGAGTTCGATAAAGAACTCCGAGAACTAAAAAGACAGCAAAAAGAAGCATTATCATTTTTCCAACCTTTCGATACCGCATTCTTTAAACTGACTCTTGAATTTGAACATCTTCTTAATGACTTTGCAAAAACCGGTAATAATCCGCTAATAGACTCTTTTTTGGATATCCCTGAAAAAGAAACCACTAATAAATACTTAGCTAAAATTATAGAACTCCTCCCCTTCGCTAATCAAATGCGAGGAAATATTCCTCTTTTAATTGATATACTGAAAGATATATTTTCTGCTGCTAAAATTGAAGTCAAAAAAACAGAACCGCTCTTTTCTCTGTTTATAATTCATATTGAAGGCTTAAAGAAAGAGGAATACCTGAATATGGATAAAGAGATGAAACCGTGTTTCGACTTTATCTGTCAATGGTTTCTCCCTGTTGAACACCACTACGACTATCGAATTAAAGATTACAAAAAACCTTTCAAATTAGAAGATTCACTTATACTTGATTATAATACACATTTATAAATATGGAAAAACATTATAAAATACACTGGAAAAAAGGCTTGGATATCACTCCTGAAATATTTGTTGATTTAGACAATTTTCATATCTCCGAACGAAATCTCTTAGGCTATTTCGTTGCTTCCTGTACTTGCGGCATTTTGCCCGACAGTAATTTTTACATTGAAAAAAGTATTGACAACGATAGAATCCGTATTCAACATTTGGAATGCTTAGCCTTGACAGTAGATGGATATCCCATTAACATACAACGAGATACACATTATCAAAAAGAATTGAATTTACAGGATAGTTCAAACTCGGAATATTATGTGGTTTTAACGGTTGATCCTTATTCTACTTCGCAATTAGATGAAAAGGGGCTGCACGTCTGTCCTGCATACAACCTTGTTTTACACAATACAACAAACCCCGTTAAACAGGGTATCCCGATTTTGAAATTAATTAGAAATTACTCCGAGTGGGAATTTGATCAGGATTATATTCCGCCTTCTATTGCATTATCTTCTGTAGATGATATTATGAGGAGGTATGCCGAAATTAACTATGTTATCAATACAATTATCAGAAAATTACCGGAAGATAATCCGTTGTTTTTTCATATTACGATGTTCCAATTGGAATTGCAACATTATACTTCGCAAGAATCTCCGAAAGAATTTATACTGTTGTTGAAAAAATTCTGCCACATCTTTCAGTTGTACTTAAAAAGTGAAAAAAACAGAGATAACATACCTGAAATAAAAAGTTTTATTGATGAAAGGTACAATCATCTTGAAATTGGCAAATTGATGAAATCAGGCTACGAGTGCATAATGACTGTTAATGAAAATTTTGATGAAAAACCTGAACCGGTATTGGACGAAATTAAAATTTAACCACTGAACTATGAGCGGACTTAAAATACCTTTAGATTTTTCACCCGGAAGTTTTTACGACAAAAACCAATGTTATGCCGATCATAACGAGGAACATCTGGATAAAAGCATTCAAAAGTCTATTAGTGATTTTATTAAGTTACTGATTAACTCTCCCAATGGCAGTTTTAAACCCGATCCCCGCTTCGGTTTTTCGCTTAAAAACTGTGAATTTGAAAATGCAGATTCTAAAGACGAACTCAAAGGAAAGAAAATTGGGGGCAAAAGCGACAATCTGAACAATTATGCCAAAGATTTGGAAAAAGCGATCTCCCTGTTTGAAACACGTTTGCAAAACCTGGAAACCGAAACAGTCTTTGACAAAAAAATATCAAAACTTACCATTTCTATAAGAGGAATGATAAAAGATGAATTTAGAGACTATAAACAAGACATAGAATTTTATATTTGGAAAAAACAATGAAAAGATTTGATGACTACAATAATGAAATAAGAAAAAATATTATTGACCTGTGGGCAAAAGACGGCTATATGGTTAAGAATGTGGAAACAGACCCCGTAGTGAATCTGTTTATTACGGCTTTGTCGTATCAAGCCTACCACATCTACAATTATATTGATCAGTATGAGGAGAGAACGCTTCGGGATTTGCGGGACAGGACGGTTCCTTTTCATTTATTGAAACCATATCCGGCATTCACTATTATTGAAACCAAATTAAAAGATGGTTCCGATGAAAAGATAATTGATGAAACTTGCTCCTTTGAATTTATGAGTAGTAGCAAAAAACAGAAATTCGCTTTCGCCCCACTCCTGAATACCAAAGTAATCAATGCAGAATTGGAAGTCGTTAATAAAATTGACAATAATGTCTGGACAATTGCGCTGGAATGTACTGCTCCGCTTGATAATCTTACAGGTCTCTCATTTTATATTGATACACCAGATTTTGTAACCATTGAGAGCATTAAGTACAGAGGCGATGAATTACCTGTAATCAAACCTTCGCAATACAATGATTTGCCCTTTACAAAATGGTTCAACAACAATCATCTGCTCCTGAAACATAACTACTATCTGTTTGGAACTCACGATTATTGGCGGGAGGTTTTTTTAACTCATTCAAATAAATTATACATTATTGACCAATACGACCCGTCTGCTATCCATTTAGATGGAAGAACCATCCAATTGGAAATTACTTTTAATAGCGCTGTTGATATTTATAATATATTGAAAATCAACTGTATCCCTATTGTTAATGTGGAAAAGAAAGAGATTGTTTTGGATATTAGAAATCCTATTAAGGAATTTTCAACCGATTCCGGAGAGTTTTTGAACCTTTTGTGTATGGAAGGATATGAGAAAGATTTTGACAATATTCTTGTCCGACAACACGGCGTTGAAAGATTTAATTCCAATAAACTTTTTGAACAGATTCAAGAGATGTTGAATAAATACTATTCCGACTATTTTGCTTTCCAAAATATCAGAGAATTTAACACTACCGACAAGTGGGAAAATTTGCAGTATATGATGAACGAAATCAGAAGCATTGTCAGCAAATCAGATGATAAAAAGATAAAAGACCATTACTATGCTATTTTAAAGAAGGAAAACATTGATGTAAAAAAAGTGGATCTGAACTATTTAATTACTCAGGGCACTTCTGTAAATGGAATGTTTAGAGATGGGAAAGCGGTTAAAACACCTCTTGCTTTAGATATGGCTAAAACTTTTCTGCTTATGGAAACCAAAGGAGGCAGAGATGCCATTCAAAATGAAGCACAAAAGGAAGATATTGCTAAATATTATTTTCAAACCAAAGATCGTTTGGTAACTCAGGCAGATATTATTGCTTTTATCAAAACTTATTATTATGGAGAGAAAAGATTGGGCGATGAAATTATGAATCTTTCAATCGTGCCGAAGGAAGATATTATTAACATCATTATATCCTTAAAGAATGACAGTTATATCAGAAAGATGGAAAAAACGGATCTGGTTGCTGAAGAACTTCAAACTAAGATAACCCTAAGGTCTTCCGGTATTTTGCCCTTTAAGGTATATGTATCTTAATCTTATTCTATGAAAAAAATTTTTTTGGCATTCGTTTTTCTTGCCGGAATCAATTGTATTTTTGCTCAAAAAGAAAAAAATATCGTTGATTTACTGATTGAATGTTATGAAAATTATTATGAACTAAATAAGAAAACAGTATCTCACACCACCCTAATATGTCCGCCCGAACCTGAAAATTTTTATAATTTTTTCAAAACCACCTTTATTGATTTTCGCTCTCTTCGGGAAGGAGAAAATGTGAAGACTTTTTCATTTAACGACAGTTTATGTTCACCGTTGCAACGAAATTTAGAATTAACTTCCAAATATGGGATGAGAAACGGTAGAAAACATTTCGGTGTAGATTTCCGCGTGGCGGTTGGCGATCCGGTTTGCAGTATTTTTTGTGGAAAAGTGCGTGTTGCCAAATGGGACAAAACTTACGGATATGTGATTGTGGTACGCCATTACAATATGAGTGAAACGGTGTATGCCCATTTAGAAAAGATATTGGTTGCTGCAGATCAGGAAGTAAAAGCCGGACAAATAATTGGTCTGGGAGGGAACACCGGTATTTCATCAGGACCTCATTTACATTTTGAATTACGATACAAAGGATTTCCCATTGATCCTATGGTAAATAACAAGTTTTTAACAAAACTTCCGGTGTATTAATCGGAGTTCCGCTTAAGCGGAACACAGGTTTACAATCTTGCTGTTTTACAAACACTTGCAATACCGCACTCCGAACATTTCGGGGCGCGTGCCAGACAAACGTAGCGCCCGTGCAGGATAAGCCAGTGGTGGGCGCGCGCCAGCAAATGTTCCGGAAAATGCTGCACCAACTGCTTTTCCACCTCTAAGGGTGTGGTTGCATTTTCCACAATGCCTAACCTGTTCGCTACCCGAAAAACGTGAGTGTCCACTGCCATAGCGGGCAAATCGAAAACCACAGACAATATTACGTTGGCGGTTTTCCTGCCTACGCCGGGCAATGTGGTTAATGCCTCCAAACTATCCGGAACCGTACCGTTAAAATCTGTAACCAACTTTTGCGCTAAGCCGAGCAAATGCTTTGTTTTATTATTAGGATAAGATATGGATTTAATAATTTCGTAAACATCATTGTACGAAGCATTCGCTAAATCATAAGGAGTTGGATATTTGGTAAATAACACAGGAGTAACCATATTTACACGCTTGTCGGTACATTGCGCCGACAATACCACTGCAAGCATTAATTCGTAAGCGTTGGAAAAATGCAATTCCGAAGCAGCATTAGGGTTGTTTTGCTGAAAATAATCTATCAGGAAATTGTATCTTTCAACTATGGTCATCTCACATTAACAATATTTATCTCCAAAACAAAGTTTTACATCGTTGGCATATTGTCTAATCTGTTGTTCTTCGGAACGTTTGCAAATCAAAAGCACATCGTCGGTATCTACTACAATAAAATCTTCCAAGCCTTGTAAAACAGTAACTTTGTAAGGTTTTACATTCACAATACAACCTTTAGTATCGTAAGTTTTAACCCGTTTTCCCACGATAGCGTTTTTGTTATCATCTTTGTTTTTAATATCATAAAGTGCGCCCCACGTTCCTAAATCCGACCAGCCAAACTCAGCAGCATACACATGAACATTCTGCGCTTTTTCCATAATACCGTAGTCCACAGAGATATTTCTACACATCTCATAAATTTTTTGTATAAATGCGGGTTCTTCTTTTGTATTGTAAAGTCCGTCTCCCTGTTTAAACAATGAATCCACTTCCGGCAAAAACATTTGGAAAGCATCTTCAACGGTTTTCAACGACCACATAAAAATACCCGAGTTCCACAAAAAATCTCCGCTGTCAATAAATTGTTGCGCCATCTCCAATTCTGGTTTTTCCGTAAAAGTTTTTACTTCAAAAATGGCTTTGTTTTTTTCATAATTTCTGTCTTCATTATATTGAATATACCCATATCCTGTATTAGGATAAGATGGGCGAATGCCGATAGTAAGGAGCCAATCATTTTGTTCTACCGCTTGCAATCCGCTGTTAATTACATCTATAAAAACGTCCTCTTTTAAAATAATATGGTCTGAAGGAGCCACTACAATCACTGCATTTGGGTTTTTGTCTTTAATTTTGTAGTTGGCATAAGCAATGCAGGGGGCAGTGTTTCTTCTTGCCGGTTCCAGTACAATCTGCTCATCAGGCATATCAGGTAATTGTTTTTTAACCAATTCTTTGTATATTGCGTTGGTCACGATATAAATATTTTCTTTGGGACAGATATTACAAAATCTATCGTAGGTTTTTTGAATTAATGTACGACCATCGCCAAGAATATCAATAAACTGTTTGGGAGTTTCTGTTCTGCTTGTAGGCCAAAAGCGTACTCCAATTCCGCCCGCCATAATTACACAATAGTAGTTTTTATTCATAAAATGCAATTTTCAGTGTAAAACGGTAATTTTTGGGAAATAGTATAAATGCGATGAGGGGTGTGCGATGAGGGGTAATAGGCTTCATCAAATACCTCAATATTTGTGACAACTGATTCTTCACTACAAAATTATTCTATGTACTCCTGTTTCATAATGATTTTGAAACAATTCTTTGATTTTTTCATAATCGTTTTGTTGTTGCACAAAATCAAGGGTATGGGATTCAACAATCAAAATAGGAAATTGGGCGCGTTGTTTGAAAAATGTTAAATAGTTCTCCTGAATGGAAAGTAAATATTCTGCCTGAATATTTTGCTCATAGTCTCTTCCCCTTTTTACAATATTTTTCAGGAGATTTTCAGGAGTGTTATAAAGATAAACAAGAATGTCGGGTTTAGGTAAGAAATCGCTGATAATTTCATAAACCCTTAAAAAAAGATTGTATTCATCTTGTTGCAAATTGTTTTTGGAAAAAATAGCACATTTATCTATAAAATAGTCGGCAACCACCAAATCGGTAAAGAGGTCTCTTTTAGAAAGCAAGTTTTTTAATTGCTGGTATCTGTCCGTCAGGAATGTCATTTCCAAAGGGAAAGCATAATGTGTGGGATCTTTATAAAACTTGGCTAAAAACGGATTATCGGCAAAACGTTCCAAAATCAGTTCGGCATTAAAATCGGATGCCAATCTTTCGGATAGCGAGGTTTTTCCGGCTCCGATACAGCCTTCTATGGCGATGTAGTTGTATTGCATAATGGATTAAAGGGTTAAAAGGTAAAGAGATGAGTAATATTCTTTAATTTTAATTTTTTTTGGTTGCAAAGTAAAAAAAAATATTTTTGCAGGGATTAAAAAAAATCAAAATGAAAAATAATTCTTTACTGTTTGTAATTACTCTTATGTTTGTTTTATGTGCTTGTCCTCCCCCTCCTCCCCCCCCTCCTCCTGTACCACCTCCTACTTCGGTAACGGACATTGACGGGAATACCTATTCTGTAAAGCAGTTTGGAACGACGATATGGATGACAGAAAATTTAAGAGTAACAAGATATGATACCTTGAGCCCCCGACGTGACGAATTGATTGCTGTGGCTACTTATGAGCATACTGTTGATATAGAAAAACCCTATTATATAGATGTACAGGATTTTAAAGAACCTCCATATACCGACAATCTTACGAAAGAGATAAGAAAATCATTAGGACTTTTATACAATTGGAGCGCCGCCGCCGGAACACAAACAAACAACACAACAGTAGGCAGCGGCACACAAGGCATTTGCCCCAATGGATGGGTGTTGCCCACTAATGACGACTATCAGCAACTATTGGATTATATAGGAGATCCTGATATCTCCGGGCAAAAACTTAAATCCATATCCGGATGGTACACTAATTCAGGCTCCGGAACAGATAAAAGCGGTATGCACTGCTATCCCGCAGGTTTGGCTGCAAACAATTTCGTCTCATTAGTGGGGCAGCAAACTATGTTTTGGAGTTTAACAAGCTCTTCTGGATATAACAAAAAAGCAAATGTTCTCAAATTGTTTTATGATAGTGATGAAACAGAAATACTCAGTGTAAACAAGTTTCAGGCAAACTCGGTACGTTGCGTCTATTATATTAGCGTCGTTCCTGAAGATTAGTCGAAGAGTATGTCACCTTTGTTTTTGGCATAAGTTCGCCATTTTATCAAAACCGCTTTAAAATCATCAGGCAAATCGGAATCAAAAAACAGAGGTTTTCCTGTTGAAGGGTGAATAAATCCTAACTGCTTGGCATGCAATGCGTGACGGGGCATTAATTCAAAGCAGTTTTTTACAAACTGCTTGTATTTGGTGAAAGTAGTACCTTTAAGAATTTGGTCTCCTCCGTATATTTCATCATTAAAGAGCGGATGACCGATAGATTTGAGATGGACTCTGATTTGGTGCGTCCGTCCGGTTTCTAACTGACACTCAATTAAAGTAACATAGCCGAAACGCTCCAACACTTTCCAATGCGTTACTGCGTGTTTACCGTGTTCGCTGTCGTCAGGAAAAGTGGTCATAATTAGCCTGTCTTTTAAATTTCGTCCCACTTTGGCATTAATAGTTCCTTGTTCTTCTTCAAAATCGCCCCACACCAACGCCCAATATTTTCTTTCAATAGTATGATTAAAAAACTCGCGGGCAATTTTCATTTGTGCTTCTTCATTTTTTGCCACGATCATAATGCCGGAAGTATTTTTGTCAATGCGGTGCACTAAAAGAGGACGCAAAGGCTCTCCTGTTTGAGTAATTTCCTCTTGAAATCGGTAGGTAAGCGCATTCACCAAAGTACCGGTATAATTGCCGAAGGCGGGGTGCACCACCAAACCGGCAGGCTTGTTAACCACAATAATATCATCATCTTCATAAGGAATGTCCAAAGGAATATTTTCTGCAATAATCTCAATATCTCTGGGCGGATTGGGCATCAAGATGGTAATTTGGTCTTCGGGCTTTACCTTATAATTTTGCTTTTCCGGTACGCCGTTTACCAAAATACAACCCGCTTTTGCCGCATACTGTATTTTACTGCGCGATGTGTTTTGAATAAGATTGAGTAAATACTTATCCATACGCATTGACTCCTGTCCCTTATCTACAGTGAACTTATAATGTTCATACAATTCATCTTTTTCTTCAAGTTGCATAATAGATAATACTTTGTTGGTTTAACGTCGCAAAATTATACATTTATTATCAATATCAATTATTAATTTTTTCGTTTCTTTGTTGCCTAATATTTTTACATTATGAAAAAATCAATTTCCCTCTTAATTTTATTATTTTTAATCATTTTTAGTTATGCCGATTCCGGTATGTGGCTGCCTGTTTTGTTGAAACAAAAGGAAGCAGAGATGCAGAAGTTGGGTTTTAAACTCACTGCCGAAGATGTATATAGCGTAAACCACAGCAGTATGAAAGATGCTGTAGTCCTTTTTGGCGGAGGCTGTACCGCTGAAGTAATCTCTAAAAAAGGATTGCTCCTTACCAATCACCATTGTGGCTATTCCTATATTCAACGCTATAGTACAATGGAAAACAATATTTTACAAAACGGTTTCTGGGCTGCTTCAGAACAGGATGAAATTCCTTGTGAAGGTCTTTATGTTACTTTTCTGATTTATATGGAAGAGGTTACAAACGACGTGTTACAAGGCGTTGAAAATGCAACAACACTTCAGGAACGGGAAGATATTATTGCAAAGAATATTAAGACTACGATTGCACAAGCCACTGAAGGTACTGACTACGTTGCCGAAATTAAGTCGTTTTATTATGGAAATCAATACTATATATTTGTAAACCGCGTATTTCACGATGTGCGGTTGGTAGGCACGCCTCCCGAAAGTATCGGCAAATTTGGAGGAGATACCGACAACTGGGTGTGGCCCCGCCATACCGGTGACTTTTCGCTGTATCGTGTTTATGCAGACAAAAACGGCGAACCCGTGCGCTACAACCCCGATAATATTCCGTTGAAAACAGAAACCTGTTTCCCCATCTCTCTTAAAGGAATTGATGAAGGTGATTTTACATTAGTGTTTGGCTTTCCCGGAACTACACAACAATATCTCATCTCGGACGGGGTAGATTTAGTGGTAAATTATAGAAATCCGCCGCTCATTCATCAGCGCGGCGCTCGTTTGGATGTTATGAAAAAGTATATGGCGCTGTCGCCTGAAATTCGTCTTATGTATGCCGCTAAAGCCAATTCCATTGCCAACGGATGGAAAAAATCTATTGGAGAAAGCAAAGGAATTAAAGAAACCAATACCCTGCAAAGAAAAGCAAATGAAGAGAAAGATTTGGAACAGCATGCTTATCAAACTACGGATATGCAGAAGCGTTATCAAATATTAACCGAATTAAAAACACTTTATCAAACTTATAGAGAATTAGAAACGAAATCCGTAACTTTACGCGAAACATTTCAGGCAATTGAGTTGGGCAGATTTATAGAATCCGTTCGACCATTATTAAAAGAATCCTATCCATGGTCGGAAGATGTTAAAGCAAATTTGTTGAAAAAAGCGGAAAACTTTTATCTTGCATATTACAAACCTATTGACAAAGAGGTTTTTGTTGAGTTGTTGGATTATTATTTTAACACCACCAAAAAAGATTGTATTCCTGAAACTTTACAAAAATATGTGGGCATTGAGAGAGAAACTTTACAAAATATGGCTAAACAATTGTATGATAACTCTGTTTTTTCAAGTTTTGAAACTTTTAAAAAATTTATAACCTCCGCTTCAAAAAAAGAGATTGCAACATTACATAAATGGTTGAATGACAACAGTATGTTTTTAGATGCTAATGAAGCATTAACACAACTCAATAAAAACTCATTTACCGAAAAAACAGTTCCGAATATTCGCCGACAAATTGACGCAAAATATAGAGACTGGGTGAAATATGCCGTTTTGGACACCACCGGTAAGTATTTTCCGGATGCCAACCTCTCTCTGCGCGTGGCATTCGGCAAAATGGAAGGTTTCTCCCCCTACAACGGAATGCTCTATCTGCCTTATACTACCGTTGATGGCATTCTTCAAAAAGAGGACCCTGACATTTTCGATTATGTAGTGGATAGAAGATTAAAAGATTTAATTAGTAATAAAGATTTTGGACCTTACACCGATGCTAATGGGGAGATGCGTGTGGCTTTTATTGCAAGCAACCACACTACCGGCGGCAATTCCGGTAGCCCCGTTTTGAACGGCAACGGCGAATTGGTGGGCGTAAATTACGACCGCGTGTGGGAAGGTACTATGAGTGACCTGAACTACGATATAACCCGATGTAGAAACATCAGCTTAGATATTCGCTACTTCCTGTTTATTGTGGATAAGTATGCCAATGCACAGAATCTTATTGCAGAAATGGAGATAAGGAAATAAGAGTGGTTTTTCTGTACGGTTAAAATGCAACTCCAAAATCTAATGAAAATCTAACAGTTACCTTGTTCGTTAATCCACTGTACATGGGACCGATAGTCGTAGCAAATACGAACCCTTTTTTGGTTACAAGTTGATATCCAATGTTAGCATTTACTAACACCCCTGCTTTATCATAAACAATTGCTCCTACAAGAGCGTTAAGCAAAAGTCCGCTTTTTTGACGGTGTGTTGCAGGCACTGCCTCAATGCCGGTCATCAAAGCAAAGCTCATTCCATAACCCGGGGCTCCGAACAAATCCACTTCTACAGGGATGCCCACTTTATTTGTAAGGTAACGCGTATATTGTATGTCAAACTCCACAAGACCGATGATTAAGCCTACAATGGTTGCAAATGGCTTTAACTTAATAACATTGTGAAATATTTTTTCAGAACTATTTATTGGCATCGGTGTCTTATCGGAAACCGTTTTAGATTCAACATTGTTGGCAGAGGTGTTATCGTAAGTTTCCACTACGCCATCTTCATAAAGAATGGTATTAATTTTTGTTTTGGAAATTAAAAATGTTTCTCCATCAGGGTCGCTAAAAAGTGCGTATTTTACTACAGCGTCATAAACTTTCAAAACTTTTGCTACAATACGTTCATTTTCTTTGGTAATAATAACGTCTTGGGCAAATACACTCGCAGAGAAACATAAAAAAGACAATAATAAAAATGTTTTTTTCATAATCAAATTTTAATTTTTGGCAAAAATAGTCTTTTGTTTCAAATCGGGGGTTGACTAATGTTCAAAGGATAATTTCCGTTGCAATGGTTTTATTTTACTTATAAATCTTAAATCATCGAATCACTAAGCACCATTCCTGTTCTTGCCGGTAAATACAAGCGTAAATATGGCGTACCGTTTTTTAAAAACGTTTTGTAAATAATGGTTTCATCAATATTTCCAAAACCGCTAAACTTTTTTGAATCGCTGTTTATCACAATTTTGTATTCGCCTTCCGGAGCATAAATTTCGTAATCGGTGTAAGAGTTTGTTGGGTGCAGATTATACACAAACATTGCGCCGTTGCGCAAACAGGCTAACACTTTTGAGGTCTCATCCCGTGCAATGACGTGCGGGGGCGTTGCTAATATTTTATGCTTTTCCACAAAATGGATGATTGCGGCGTCAAAATCATTCAAATATTTATATTTCAACGTGTCGTCATCTACTAAATTCCACTGGCGGCGGGCATATTGAAACGACCAGTTATTGCCTTCGCGGGGAAAGTCAATCCATTCGGGATGTCCAAATTCATTGCCCATAAAGTTGAGGTAGCCTCCTTGCGCAAGCGACAGCGTGAGTAAGCGTATAAGTTTGTGTAATGCAATCCCGCGATCTACTACTAAGTTTTGACTTATAGCTGACATATCCGTGTACATCTCTTTGTCTATCAATCTGAAAATTATAGTTTTATCTCCTACCATCGCCTGGTCGTGGCTTTCGGCATAACTGACGGTTTGCTCTTCTGCGCGTTTGTCGGTCAATCTAAAATAGATTTCTCCCGGCGACCACTGTTCATCGGCACGTTCTTTAATGAGTTTGCTCCAGAAATCGGAAATGCCCATAGACATTCTGAAATCAAAACCAATGCCTCCGTCTGCAACGGGAAACGCCATTCCGGGCATTCCGCTCACATCTTCCGCAATGGTAAAAGTATTTGGGTTTACCCCTTTAATTAACTTATTTGCCAGAGTAAGATACACAATGGCATCTTCATCTACATTTTCATCAAAATATTGCTTATAATTCAGAAAATCAACGCCAATACCGTGATTCCAATAACTCATACTGGTTACGCCGTCAAAACGAAAACCATCAAACTTAAAAATTTCCAACCAATATTTCAAATTAGAAAGTAGAAACAGAACAGTTTCGGTTTTTCCATAGTTAAAACATCTGGAATCCCATACCGGATGGTAACCTTTGTTGCCGGAATGAAAGTACAGGTTATCGCTGCCGTCAAAGAGGCTAAGTCCCTCTTTCACATTGGATACGGAGTGAGAGTGCACTACGTCTAAAATGACGGAAATGCCCAATCCATGTGCGGTGTCAATCAGTTCCATCAACTCTTCGGGTGTTCCGAATCGCGCAGAGGGTGCGTAAAAGTTTGCCACCTGATATCCGAACGAGCCGTAGTAAGGATGTTCTTGAATTGCCATCAGTTGTATCGTATTGTATCCTAATTTTTTAATACGTGGCAGTACATATTCTTTGAAACGCCAGTAAGTGTTCATTTCTTCATATTGAGAAGACATACCGATATGTGCTTCGTAAATAAGCGGATGTTCAGGTTTTTGGGGTTGTGGGTTTTTCCAAACGTAAGGTTTTTCCGGGTCCCAGACCTGAGCAGAGAAAACCTTAGTCACTTCATCTTGTACTACCCGGCGCACGTGCGAAGGCAGCCGTTCGTCGGCGCCTCTATCCCACACCATCCACAATTTATACAGCGATCCGTGCTTTAAAAAGGCGAGCGGCAGTTGAATCTCCCAATCGCCATTGCCGATGGGGTGCAATGCGTACTGCTCCATGGGTTGCCAATAAGAAAAATCGCCCATCAGAAAAATCTGTTTTGCATTGGGCGCCTTTTCCCGAAAAACCCAATGGGTATCCGTTTTAAACAGTCCATAATACAAATGGTTGTTCGCCAACTCTTTTAATGCCACTTTTCCATCGGTAAATTCAAGTTCACGCAGTTTTGCTTTTTCGGCGCGGCGCTTTAAAATAAAACTGAAAGGCTTCAGCCAGGGGTCTATTTGTACTAAAGGAAGTGGTTTCATCTCGGCAAAAATAGAAATATTTCCAAAATTTTGGTAAGGCTAAAAATATTGGTTAAATCTTTTTTTGAGGTGCTATGAAAAAATATCTTGTGCCAAGCATGTAAAAAGCCCAATGACAATGTTAACGAATTGAAAAAATTATTTTTTTGTAATTTTCCGCTACCAGCAATCCCCTACATACCACCCTTTTTTCTGGGCAATGCTTCTGTCGCAATCTTCGCAACCCGGATTTGAAAATATTTCAACAGTTTTCACAATAGAGCTCATAGGCAGTGTTCCAAACAACTCATCAAGCGCTGTAGTAGAAAAACTGTTATCGGAACAATCCAAATATTTTAGCGCTTTGCATTTACCGGCATCTAAAGAAGATATCCTGTTATTGCCGCAATATAATGTTGTTATCACGGTTGTTTTGGTAATATCCAAATTTGTTACATTATTATAATTTGAATACAAATAAGTTACATTTCCCGTAATGGTTATTTTATTGGCTTTTTCGTATGCGTAGTCGTGATGACGGGATATTATCGTCGTATCGGAAAGTGTAACTGTATCAATGGCGCTTCCATCGCCCCAGTCAATAGTCATATCACCGCTACCTTTCACCTCCAATGTTACATTTTTTATAGCGGCTGTTATTACAGTAATAATGTTTTTTGTTTCACCCGGTTTTGGTTCGCAGGTTGATGCCAGCAGTGTGAGTGCTAAAACAAAGATGATCTTGCTTTTAAAATGTTTCATAATTTTTTAATTTTTTATAGTTTTAATTTGTTGATTTGCATTTCAATGGCAACATCTTCAATTTTTTCAAAAAGATATTCGGGCGGGTTAATTTTTTGTCCGGCTTTCAGCAGATCAATATTTCCGCCTTGATTCCAATCGTGAACGTTAATATTCAATATTTTTTGCAGTTTTTCGGAGGTGAACGGCAGGAATGGCTCTCCCAGCACAGACAGGCACGCACAAATTTGAATAGAGAGGTGCAAGATAGTTTTTACGCGTTCGGGGTCGGTTTTCACTACCTTCCAGGGCTCGGTGTCGGTTAAGTATTTGTTTCCCAAACGTGCCAGATTCATAAATTCCGCTAATGCTTCACGAAAACGAAATTTCTCAATAGAGGCGCCGATATGGTTCGGAAATTCGGCAATTTTAGCAATAATATTTTTTTCATCTTCTGTTAATTCACCCATTTCGGGTATAATACCTTCATAATATTTGTGAATTAAGACCACCGTTCTATTCACAAAATTTCCAAAGATCGCCAGCAGTTCATTGTTATTTTTTGCTTGAAAATCGGTCCATGTAAAATCTGCATCTTTAGTTTCCGGAGCGATAGTAGTTAGCGTATAACGCAGCACATCCTGTTTATCTTTAAAATCTTCCAAATATTCGTGCAACCATACCGCATAATTTTTTGAAGTAGATATTTTTCTGTTTTCCAAATTCAGGAACTCGTTTGCGGGCACATTTTCGGGCAAGATGAAGGTGCCTTCCGCTTTCAACATTACCGGAAAGATGATACAGTGAAACACAATGTTATCTTTTCCAATGAAATGGAGCAATCGGGTTTCCTCATCTTTCCACCATTTTTCATAATGCTGACCGTTTTGTGCGCACCATTCTTTGGTAGCGGAAATATACCCGATAGGTGCATCAAACCACACATACAGCACTTTTCCTTCGGCTTCTGCCAAAGGTACTTTCACACCCCAGTTCAAGTCGCGGGTAACGGCACGAGGTTGCAGCCCCTGTTCTATCCACGATTTACACTGCCCATACACGTTGATTTTCCAATCCTCTTTATGCCCTTCCAAAATCCACTCTTTCAGCCAATTTTCATACTGATCTAACGGCAAATACCAATGGTTGGTTGCTTTCAATACGGGGACATTTCCACTTAATACCGATTTAGGATTGATAAGGTCGGTGGCATTTAACGATGTGCCACAGGCTTCGCACTGGTCGCCGTAGGCGTTTTCGTTACCGCACTGGGGGCAAGTTCCGGTAATATAGCGGTCGGCTAAAAACTCGCCCGCCTCTTCGTCATAATATTGTTCGGAAGTTTTTTCAATTAATTTTCCGGTTTGATATAATTTAGTAAAAAAATCAGAGGCAGTTTCGTGGTGTACAGCATTTGTAGTTCTGGAGTAGATATCGAATGTAATTCCTAATTCTTCAAACGATTTCTTAATCATTTCGTGGTATCTGTCCACAACAGCCTGTGGGGTAGTATTTTCTCTTCGTGCAGTAATGGTAATAGGGACGCCGTGTTCATCGGACCCGCCGATAAACAGCACTTCTTCTCCTTTAGCACGCAAGTAGCGGCAATAGATGTCCGCAGGAATATAAACGCCGGCTAAATGTCCGATATGTAATGGTCCGTTGGCGTAAGGCAATGCAGTAGTAATTAAGTGTCTTTTTGTCATGTTATAATTTTGTTAATGAGGGGGCGAAAATACACAAATCAAAAAAACTATTTTTGCACCCAAAAAATTACTCCAATCTAAATCTTAATTTCAATGAAAAATAATTTCAAATTTCAAAATCCTACCCAATTAATCTTTGGAAAAGGAACTATTGCCCACTTGGCGCAAGAGTTACCAAAAAATGAAAAGATATTAGTTACTTACGGCGGCGGTAGCGTAAAACAAAACGGCGTTTATGAACAGGTTTGCCGGGCATTACAAGGCTTTAACTACATAGAGTTCTGGGGCATTGAACCTAATCCCACTGTGGAGACTTTGCGCAAAGCAATAGCATTGGGCAAACAGGAAAAGATTACCTACATTTTGGCAGTGGGCGGCGGCTCCGTAATTGACGGCACAAAACTCATCTCTGCGGCAATCCCCTATGATGGCGATGCGTGGGATTTAGTACTCAAACCCTCCAAAATTGGAAAAATGGTTCCGTTTGCTTCTGTACTTACGTTACCGGCAACCGGTTCGGAAATGAACTGCGGCGCCGTAATTTCCAACGCCGAAAAAAAGGAAAAATACGCATTTTATTCTTCCTTCCCGCAGTTCTCGATTTTAGACCCTACGGTAACTTTTTCCCTGCCCGATTTTCAAATTGCGTGCGGTATTGCCGATACTTTTATTCACGTGTTAGAACAGTATCTTACGGTAACCGATGAATCTCCGTTAATGGACCGGTGGTCGGAAGGGATTATGCAAACGTTGATTGAACTGGCGCCCAAAATCAAAGCCGATAAAACAAACTACGAAATGATGGCAGAGTTTATGCTGTGCGCTACTATGGCATTGAACGGATTTACTGCTATGGGTGTAACCGAAGACTGGGCAACCCACCTCATCGGGCACGAAATTACCGCTTTGCACGGCATTACTCACGGACAAACCCTCGCTATTGTGCTACAAGGAACTATGCAGGTGATGCGCGAACAAAAAAAAGCAAAACTGTTGCAGTTTGGCGAACGTGTATTTAATATTCTTGAAGGAACAGAAGAGCAACGCATTGATAAAACTATTGATGCCTGCGAACAGTTCTTTTGTGCTATCGGGTTGGTTACAAAACTGCATGAGTTAAATATCGGAGAAGAAACCATTAACACTATTAAGGAAAGGTTTTTGAGCCGCGGCACCCGATTGGGCGAACGCGGTAATATAGATGGCTATGTTGCAGAAGAAATTTTGAAAAAATGTTTATAGAGATATAAATTATTTTTCTACTTTTGCTCGCCAAAAAAAATCGAAAAAAATTAATAAAAACTATATGAAAAAAATCACAAACAACGCTTTTTTCGGCAAACTTGCCGTGTTATTCAACGTACTCATTTTGGGTATGTTTATTGTTTCTATGTTCTGTTTACTTCGTTTCGATAAAGTAAATGTCAAATTAGTAAGGGAGAAACCGGCGTATGAAAAAGCAGAATCGGAACTGCGGGATGTTGAAAAACCAAGACGCCAAGCCCAAGCCGAAGTGGACTATTATGACGACAAATTGAACACGCTCAAACAGCAACCTGTTCCGGAAAACAGAAAATTAGTAAAAGAACATCAGGAAGAAATTGAAAGAACTGAGAATACTTTAGCCGGCAAACAGGCAGAATTGGCAAAAGTTGATGATGCAATTCAATTGCAGAATATTCTGTTTGAAGCGGTGAAAACCCCGTTTGATGATTTAACGAATCAGGTAAAATCGTCAAAAAATGTTTTTTCTGTTACACTTTGGCTTACCATCATATTATTTGTTGCTAAAATCCTTCTTTTCGGCACATGGAATTATAAAAATCTGAGAAACCTTCGTATTACATCTCCCTGGATGAAAAAAAGTTCTTCCCCTTACTGGGCTTATTTAGGATGGTTTATCCCCGTGTATAATTTCTTTAAACCCTATATGGTGTTCTCGGAAGTATATAACGAAAGTAATTATATACTTTTGGATAAAAATATTATTAAAAAAGATATAGACGATAATGCCGATTTTAATTTGGGATTATGGTGGGGATTATTGATCATTGCCGTATTAGCCATGTCGTTTGTTCTTAGCGCCACTTTCTTCAAAGAAGGTCCGATGTTTTACAAATTACCTCACGCAAGCGTAGCTGTTACCGCTATTGTATTTTGGATTTTATATTTAATTCAGGAAAGCGTATTAATTTTTAGAGGAGTTAAAATGAATCAAATTCTGTTTGAGAATCATCCCAAATTTGATCTTCATTAAATTCGTCCAAATCATCTTCATCTATATCATCAATAAAATCGTTCAAAAAATCATCTTCAGGTTGAATAGATTTTAATTGTTCCTCTGTTGTTGGCAGTACGCCTTTTGATAAGGTACAGCGTGGAAACAGTTCGTTGTCTTTTGCCGGTAATGCTTTTAGCAATTCAAGGTAAAAAACTTTAGGATTGATAAAATCATACTCATATATGATATATTGGTGGGGGTCGGTAATAAAATCTTTGAGAACAGCATCTTTCATTATAAACTTTGGAATATTCGACGAGGTTGAAAACTCTTCTTCTTCTTCATAACTCGGAGTTTCAGCCTCACGGTCATCCAACATATCTATAAGAGTAATCTCCTGTTTTTTATTCCACTTGGTATCACAAATTGAAAACGACGCCAGCTCGTTTCCTTTAAGCCCTATGGAATCATACAATATTTGATGAAATGACTCAAAATTATCGGAAGCCAGAATTTCAATATTACGTTCAAAATCTTCCACTTCGTCAAAAGAAATTTTAAATTTATAGTAGTACATACGGGTATGGTTTTTATTATTATTATTTTGTTATGAGTGACGTGTAACAAATGTGACGAGAGAAAAGTGACAAGTGAAACCCCATAACCATTAATCACTTATCACTTATCACTTATCACTTATCGGTATTTTCCGGCAGAAAGTAATTTCTGAACATTCTTCCCAATTGCGGGTCGGCAGCGCTAATCATATCAATTTTGGTTTCAATTATTCGAAGAATGTTGTGTTGTAAAGTATTATCGTTTGTTATTTCTGCAATGTCTCCAAATTGAGTTAATTGCTGAAATTTGTTAAACATATCGCGTTGTCCATCCATTCCTTTTTTGAAGCAATAATCAATTTCATAACCTGTTTGTGTAGCCATTTTGGTTATAGTTTTCGTTATTTTGAACTGCTCAAATTTATCTTTGAATAACAAACGCTGTTCATCAGGAATAACTCTGTCAATATGAGATAAATAAGCAATACAGTTATCAATATTCTCTTCTTGAATCACCATTGAGCGTTCATCGCATTTTTCAAACCAATCGAAAGTTACTTTTAGTTCATCTAATATTCTCTCTATCATTTTTAATGCTTTTTCCGTAGCAGTTGTTGTCCCCAACTTGAATAATGCCTCTGCCTGTATTATGGAATACATACTGTGTGTGTGATTTCCAATTAAAATGTATGGCGTTATTTCCGGATCAAATATTTCTAAGAGTTTATCATGTAGCTGTTCTGCTTTTTCAATATTTCCTTTTGCAGCTAATTGTTGAGCAGTACCTAAATATATTGATTTAACTCTTCCGAAAAACTTGGAACTCTCTTCCGGACTATATACTCTTTTGTCGTTAATTCCTCCCCAAAGGTATGGATACACCGGTTTTTGTTTTCTTCCGGGATTATTCACAGTATCTACTCTTGAATGATTCGGGAAAACATTGATCAATTTGTCGGGCAGTGTAGCCGTATTGACTCTTTCCGTATCTAAGTATCCTCTTCCTGCTTTAGACTTAATAGGTATTAAGCGATATGCCAAGCCATCTAACTGAAAATATTCTTCCAAGCCGAAATAGGCATCCGGACCGGAAGAAACAGAGAAATAAAGAGGTCTGTCCCAATTAAAATTGGCTAATATATCCATCAATATCAATTCGCTACGATTGATATAATTAATATCGTTACTCCTTCTGTTCCAGGTTATTTTGTCCATAATTAAATCAGCGTCTTCCGGACACACGGTTCCATTTGCCAATACTTTTTCTTTATTCACAGGAATGGAGAAACTTGCAGGAATGGTAGCGCCGTCGGTTCTATAACCTTTACTTGCCGATAATAAAACAATAAATCTTTTGTTGTCGAATTTAGGACTTTTAATATATTCTATCACCTCTTTAATATTAATGAATTGGCTTCCTGCCGCATCCAATAGAATCTGGTCGCGTACTCCGTCGTGGTATTGTTCCCAGGTCATAGAGATAGGAAGCGGGTCTGAATTGTACGCTTTGCGTTTCATTTGGTCCACGTACCAACTTCCATTCAAGAGGCTTAAATTACACACGCGCACGTCGGTTCTGTATCCTTCCACCTCCTGGGCGTACCACAAGGGGAAAGTTTCGTTATCTCCCATTGTAAAGAAAATGGCATTAGGCTCGCAAGAGTCTAAGTAGTTTTTAGCGAAAACTAATGCCTGATAGCGGTGTGAGCGGTTGTGGTCGTTCCAATTTTCTTTTGCCATAATGCCGGGGACTAATCCCAGACATATCAGGGTAATTAAAACAGAAGCGGCGATTTTTCCCTTTTCGTTTTTCCATTTTTCTAACCAAGCAATTAACGCAAAAACACCAAAGCCAATCCAGATGCTGAATGCGTAAAATGAGGCGGCATAAGCGTAGTCACGTTCGCGAGGTTGAAATACGGAGTTGTTCAAATAGAAGGCGATTGCCCAGCCTGTCATAAAAAACAACATAAATACTACAAATGAATTACTTAAGTCTCTTCTTGAATAATAAATTAAACCAATGATACCCAAAATAAGCGGAAGAAAGAAGTAGGTATTGTGTCCTTTTTTTTCCATAGTAATGGGTAATTCATCGTATTTGCCCACTAACTTATTATCAATAAAAGGTATTCCGGATATCCAGTTTCCATTGTCATAATCGCCGTGTCCTTGTATTTCGTTCTGTCTGCCCACAAAGTTCCACATAAAATAACGCCAATACATATAGTTAATCTGGAATGAATGTAAAAAGTCTTTGTTTTGCTCCATCGTAGGTAGATTACCTTTTTCCAAACTTTTGATATTCTCTTTATCCGACATTGAGCCGGAATTATACACGTGAGTTTTCAGCCATGCAATGTAATTATCTTTTTTCTCCTGTGTAGAAGAATCCCACATTCTGGGGAAGAACATCTGGTCGGTAGCGTTATACTTGGGGACAGACTCTACTTTAGTAACCACATATTTACCTGCTTTATCATCACGAACATAAACGGAAGTGCCGTCAACGAGTTTGTAACGAGAGTTATAGGATTGTCCGTATAAAAATGGCATCGAGCCGTATTGTTCTCTGTTTAAGTATGATAAAAGAGAAACTGCATCTTTCGGGCTGTTTTCATCAATGGTAGGATTTGCATTGGAACGAATAGGAATGGTGATAAAAGTGGAGTATCCGATGAGCAGAAAGAATAACGAATAAGCGCAAATTTTAAGCAGTTGTTTTTTCTTTTTGTAACCGTAACGAATAGCATAGCCGATAATGCCGAAAACAATGATGAAATATATGACAGTACCTGCATTAAAAGGTAAACCGATAGTGTTTTTGCAGAAGATTTCAAATTTACCTGCCCAGTTTACGATTCCGGGAATGATACCCCAAAGGATGAGTCCCATTACTGCCACCGAAGCGGCGAGCGCACCGAACACGCCCCATTCTGCTTTTGAACGCATAGCGCCGTTTTTAATGGAGACATATATTAAAGGAGCAACAACAAACGCCCATATTGCCAACATCCAGCCGATATTACATAAAATGGATATTCCGAAGGCAAAAAAGGAAATGGTTAATATTACGCCTTTGTAGGAAGCGTTTTTCGATAATCTGAAATAGAGTATCAATCCAATGGCGGGTATTGTAAGCAAATTTAGCAAGTGTACTCCAATAGAAAGCCCAACTAAGTAAAAGATGAGGATTAACCACCGTTGCGGGTTGGTATTGGGTTTTGGATTTTCATATTCTTCATCCCATTTTAAGATGCACCAAAAAACGAGCGCGGTAAAAAATGAGGACATAGAATATACTTCGCCTTCCACTGCTGAAAACCAGTAAGAGTCTGTGAAAGTATAAGTGAGAGCGCCTGCTAACCCTGCGGCAAAAACCGCAATTGTTCTCACCGGAGTAAAGCCGCCCATTTTATTAACCAATTTCTTCCCGAACAGGGTAATTGTCCAAAAGAGAAACATAATACCAAATCCGCTACATAAAGCAGACATAACGTTGATCCAAAAGCCAATCATAGCGGGGTCATTTCCGGATAAGAGGCTAAAAACGCAGCCAAGAATTTGGAAGGTTGGTGCGCCGGGCGGATGTCCCACCAGCATTTTGTGAGTAGTGGCAATATATTCGCCACAATCCCACCACGATAGCGTAGGCTCAACAGTTAAAATATATACGGCAGATGCAACAATCCCAAGCAACCAGCCCAGACTGTTATTGGCAATTCGGTAAATTTTATTCATAGAATTTTAGGGTTTATTTAAAAATAATATATAATATCGTAATTTTTTACATTTTGTTGTATTTTTATAAAAAAAGGCTGTTTTCACAGCTTCTTTTTTTTGGTTTTCTATTTCACCACCATCTTCTTTGTATCCGTTCTTTCGCCGTTTACAAAGAGTGCGTGAGGATAAAGGTTTTCCCGATAATCAAAGTTTACACCCCAATAGTTGAGAGTAATATCTTTTGGTGTAAAAGACGGTGTTGGTACAAGTATAGGTTTCAAATACAACAGGGGGTCATTTTTACTGTTGCCGAGATTATCCTCATCTATAATTTGATTATAACGGAAAAGAGCAGGAAAAGAGTTTGCAGAAGCATAAAACTCAAAGGAGGCATTATCTTCAATAATTTGATCAACAATCGGGGGATTGGAAACCGTTCCGAAAGCGGTGTTGCTGTTGTTATAAAGGAGCACTCCCAGGTTGTTGTTATAAATATGATTGCCGGTGAATTGCGCCACAGAATTATACAATTCAACCCCGCGGTTACAATTTGATATGCTATTTGTAGAGATTACATCCGGTAATTACATTGTTAAAAATGTTAATCAACATTTCCCATTTGCACGCAGGGATTTATTTGGTGTGAATAACGACAGAAAAGGGTGTAGTGATGAGGAAAGTAGTAAAAATTTAAAATTTAAGGTTTAACACTGTGGTACTCTGCGTTCTCTGTGTCTCTGTGCTGAATATTTTTTACAGCACAGAAAACGCAGAGTAGTGAAGATAGCCCTAACTATTATTCTCTTATATAAATTCGCGGTACTCGCCGTGAGATTGCAGTCAAAAGTTCGTAAGATGTTTTGTGGATACTGCTTCCAATTTGCTCTAATGAGTTTTCTGCATCGTAAATAATTACCTCATCTCCAATAGCAACATCCCATCCGGTAACGTCAATCATAGTCATATCCATACAAATTTTTCCTGTGACAGGGCAATTCTTGTTTTTTACGCGCATTGTTCCAACGCCATTACTGAGTTCACGCGGAAATCCATCGGCATAACCTACAGGTACTATGGCTATTTGCATATCTTTCTGCGCAGTAAAAGTTCGGTTGTACCCAATCGTTTCTCCTTTTCTAACTTTCTTTAATTGCGTAATGACACTCTTTAAAGTGATCACTGATTGGAGTTGTGATTGAATTTCCGGAACAGGACTAAAGCCATACAACCCCAAGCCGAGCCTTACCATCTCGTATTGCGCTTCCGGAAAACGAACAATACCCGCCGTATTTAACAGGTGTTTTAAATACGGATACGAAATCTGTGCGTCTATTTTTTGGCAAATGGCATTATATTTTTGAATTTGTTTTTTTGTAAACTTATCTTCTTTAACATCTTCCGATGCTGCCAAATGGGTAAAAACAGAAGCAATTTTTAATTGAGAACAGGAATCCACACATTGTAACAACTCATCTATCTCCTCTTCGTCAAATCCCAAACGGTGCATACCGGTATCTACTTTTATGTGAATCGGGAAATTCTCTATTTCAGGATAATTTTCTAATGTTACTATTAACTCTTTTAAATAAAACAAGTTAAAAATTTCAGGTTCCAAATTATATCGAATCATCAAATCGTAGCCGGCAGCTTCGGCGCCCAGCACAATGATGGGGCGGGTAATATTTCTTCGGCGCAAGGCTATTCCTTCATCAGTATAAGCCACTGCCAAATAATCTATTTGGTGATAACACAGTTCATTGATCAGTTCGGCATCTCCCAACCCATACGACATTGCCTTTACCATCGCCATCATTTTGGTTTCAGGATGTACTAATTTTTTGAAAAAGTGAAGATTATGAACAAGCGCCGATAAATTAACTTGCAAAATAGTTTGATGTGTTTTAAGTTGTAACGCCTGCACCACTCTTTCAAATCGAAAAGAGCGGGCACCTTTCACTAATACTGCCTCATCTCGAATGTTAATAACATCTAAATGCGCTAATAATTCATTGGTGGTAGTGTAAAAATGTTTTTCCACCACCGGAAAATAACCGTGTCGTTTACGCATCTCTGTTCCTACCACCACCATTTTTGTAATATTGTGATTATCAAATATTTTTGATAATTCCATATACTCCTTTTCTCCCCAGTTCACCTGTTCAAAATCTGAAATAATCAATGTTCTTTTTGAAAATTGGGTTTGGTTGGACAAAAAATCTAATGCAATGCGTAATGAATTGATATCTAAACTATAAGTATCATTAATAATGATGGAATTATTTTGCGCCTCTTTAATCTCCATACGCATAACTAACGAAGAGAGAAAGCGTAACTGTTTTGAAATATGGGTAAGCGAATATCCCATATACATCAACAACGCCGCAATATGCAATACATTTTCTACCGAAGCGGCATCCGTAAACGGAATTTCGAGCCACTGAGGTGAATGTGAAAATTCGACAACCGTAGAGTTTTGCAGTTGTTTTTGAGAAACAATTCTATAGTACGAATTAGGATATTTTCCCCACGATATTTTTTTCAAATGTGCATAGTTCTCTGTGGCTAATATTTCTCTAATTAATTCATAATCATTATTATAAATAATAGACGACGCCGTATGAAATAATTTTAACTTTTCAATCAGTTTTTCTTTATCGTTTTCAAAAAATTGAGAATGGGCGTTTCCAATATTTGTCAAAATGCCCATATTGGGTTGAATAACCGCTGCCAACCTGTCCATTTCATTTCTTTGGGAAATCCCTGCTTCAAAAATTCCAAAACTGTGATTTTCATTCATTTGCCAAACCGAAAACGGGACGCCGATTTGAGAGTTGTAACTGTTTGGGTTTTTTATGACTGAAAAATCTTTAGACAAAATTGCGGATAGCCATTCTTTTACAATAGTTTTACCATTACTACCGGTAATACCCACCACAGGACAAGTAAATTTTTTTCGATGTTCTGCCGCAATCTGTTGCATTGCAAAAACAGGGTCTTCCAGTTGATAAAAATTGACGTCAAAGTGTTTGAAATCTTCAATATTTTCAGAAATCACAAAATTCTTCACTTTCTGTTTTATTAATTCCGAGATGTACAAATGCCCGTCGTTTTTTGCAGTTTTTATGGCAAAAAAGAGGGTTTGTTCGGGAAATGTAATTTTTCTGCTATCGAAAGCCAATTCCGAAATACCCCAATTTGGGTTGCAAACTATACTGTTTTTGGGTGTGATAATTTGTGTGATTTGTTCGGGTAGAAGCATACTAACGGATTGCTTTTCTATTATTTAAAATATCAATTGCCAAATAGATAGCACTTCTCATAGCGTCCGGGGAAGCGATATTTTTTCCTGCAATATCGTATCCTGTACCGTGTGCAGGCGAAGTTCTTACAATAGGCAAACCGGCGGTAAAGTTCACCCCACCTTCATACGCCAGCAACTTAAAAGGAATCATACCTTGATCGTGGTACATTGCCAGCACAGCATCAAACTGTGCGTACTTTCCCGAAGCAAAGAAACCATCGGCAGGGAAAGGACCAAAAGCATTGATGTTTTGTTCAAACGCCTGATTGATAGCAGGTACTAATATCTTACTCTCTTCATCTCCAAAAAGTCCCTGATCTCCTGCATGCGGGTTAAACGCCAATACAGCAATTTTAGGGTGGGTGCACAAAAAATCTTTTTTCAAAGAATCGTGAAGAATTTTAATTTTTTTCAAAACTAATCCGGTATTCAACATCTTGCCGGTTTCATTGATAGCGGTATGGTTAGTAACAAATCCAATTTTCAGTGCGTCCGCCACCATCAGCATCATAGTATCCTGTGCATTGAACTGAGCGCTGAAAAACTCGGTGTGTCCTGCAAACTTAAAAGTGGGCGATTGCATATTGAATTTATTGACCGGTGCAGTAACAATAGCATCTATCATTTTGTTTTTCAAATCGGTGCAGGCGGTAGTAAGCGCCAATTCTGCCATTTTACCGGCAACTTCCGAACTTTCTCCCAATGAAATTTTTATTTCTTCATCGCTAAGGTTAATCAAATTGGGCTTTTTCGGTGTAACCTGTTGCACACTTTTAAGAAACTGAAAAACACATTCGTGTATTTCCATCGTTTTTCTGAAATAATTAGCCACTTTCGCCAATCCATATACGACGGGTGTGCAAAGTTCCATCATTTTGAAGTCGGCAAGCACTTTCATAATCACCTCGTAACTAATGCCGTTATAATCTCCGTGGGTAATTCCTATTTTGTAAAGTTGTTCCATATTATTAAGGTTCTGTTGTAATTATCCGTTCATAAATTCCTTTCAATTTTTTCGCTACGTATTCCCATTTCAGATTATCCACATCCTCTTTTCCTTTTATTGCGAAGAAATTGGAAAGGGCTGGGTAGTTAATGATTCCATAGATGGCATCCGCCATACCGTCAATATCCCAAAAGTCCACTTTTATGGCGTGGGTAAGCACTTCGGCAACGCCGGATTGTTTAGAGATGATGGTAGGTACTTGCGCCCGCATCGCTTCTAAGGGAGAGATACCGAATGGCTCTGATATTGATGGCATTACATATACATCGCTCATACCAAACATCAGGTCAATGTCGCTACCTCTTAAGAAGCCTGTAAAATGGAAACGGTCTGCAATGCCCAGTTCTGCAACACGGCTAATGGTTTGCGCCATCATATCGCCATCGCCGGCAAGCACAAAACGCACGTTAGGAACTTTTTCCAATACTTTTTTGGCGGCTTCTATGAAATATTCGGGTCCTTTTTGGAAAGTAACACGTCCAAGAAAGGTAACAATCTTTTCTTCTACATATTTTTTACGGCTGACCTCTTTTTCGGGAGGTTCCACCGCGTTGTGCAGTGTAAACACCTTTTCTGCAGGGATACCGTACTTGTGAATTACAATATTTCGGGTAAGGTCGCTCACGGCGCATACGACATTGGCTTCCTGCATTCCGTATTTTTCCAGTCCGTAAACAATATCGTTTCTGTTAGATTCTCCGGAGCGGTCAAATTCCGTAGCGTGAATGTGCACCACTAACGGTTTTCCGCTTACTCTTTGGGCGGCGATACCGGCTTTATAGGTCAGCCAGTCGTGCGCGTGAATGATGTCGAACTCGTAGTTACGCGCAATCTCCGCAGCCACAATGGCATAGTGTTCAATCTCGTTCATCAGGTTGTTGGTGTATTTTCCGGAGAACTCATATTTTCGTTTTTCGCCAATGTCTTCCTCTTCAAAAATTCCGCTATTCAGTTGGTCAATAATATGATAATACTCATCCATACCGATATAAGGCACCAATTTTGATTCTACTTCCAAAAATTCAACTTTATCGGAAAAAGTTTGCAGATGCACAAAGCGGGTATTCACCTCCACATCGGTGGCGCTAATAATTTTTACATAGGTTTCATCTTCCTCTTTAGAAGCCTTGGGCATTACAAAAAGCACATCTACATTGTTTTTTGCCAGCCCTTTTGTGAGACCATAACAGGCAGTGCCTAAGCCGCCTGCAATATGCGGGGGAAACTCCCAACCAAACATTAATACTTTCATGGTACAATTTTTCTATCAATATCAATTTGGGCGCAAAATTATATTTTGTCCGCAAATTTAGGCGACAATTGTTCTTTATTTTTTTGGGGGGATATATACACTTCTAAAAATCATCTGTTTTTTATTTCAACTATTTTGTCTTTTTTCGCCTCCCAATTGCTCTCCGCTGTCCGCAAACTTGCCGATAACGTAAGAATCCACGCATATTTGCAAAGCAAAACCTAATACAGAAAACTCAATAAAATTCCGGCTGCCACAGCGCTACCGATAACTCCCGCTACATTAGGACCCATAGCGTGCATCAGCAGATAGTTCGTTTTATCGTATTTTAATCCTTCAATATGTGAAACGCGGGCGCTGTCGGGCACTGCCGAAACACCGGAGTTACCAATCAACGGATTGATTTTATTTCCCTCTTTCAAAAACAGATTAAAAAACTTTACGAACAGGACACCGCCGGCAGTAGCAATAACGAAGGAGGCAGCACCCAAAATGAATATCAAAATAGATTCCCAACGCAGGAATGTATTGGCTTGAGTGGAACATCCTACGGTTAAACCAATTAAAATAGTTACAATATCAATAAGCGGTCCGCTTGCTGTGTTTGCCAAACGACGTGTTACAGAACTTTCTTTAAGTAAGTTGCCAAAAAACAGCATCCCCAGAAGGGGCAAGCCGCTGGGTACTAAAAAAGCAGTCAGCAAAATACAAAGGATTGGGAAAAGTACTTTCTCTCTGTGAGTGACTACGCGCGACGGACGCATACGAATGACTCTTTCCTTCTGCGTAGTAAACAATCGCATAATCGGTGGTTGAATTACAGGTACTAAAGCCATATAAGAGTAAGCCGAAATAGCAATAGCTCCCATCATGCTGGGCGCCAATTTCGAGGAAAGGAAAATAGCGGTAGGACCATCTGCGCCGCCAATAATGCCGATTGCGCCGGCTTCTGTAGATGAGAATCCTAATAGTAAGGCTATTGCATAAGCGCCAAAGATGCCCAATTGCGCAGCAGCGCCAATCAAAATCAGTTTAGGATTGGATATAAGCGCAGAGAAGTCGGTCATTGCACCAATTCCCAAAAATATCAACGGAGGATAAACCCCTTTTAATACACCAAAATACAGATAATTAAGCACAGAGCCATCTTCATAAACTCCAATTTGCAAACCGCTGGTAAAAGGAATATTTCCTAAAATAATACCGAAACCTATGGGAACTAATAAGAGTGGTTCATAATCTTTTACAATAGCTAATGTAATGAAAAGAAGACCTACAAGTATCATTATCAAATTTCCCCACGAAGCATTGGCAAAACCTGTATATCCTAAAAATTCGACAATACCTTCTCTAAAAAAATCAAAAAAATTATTCATTGTTGTTGAAAAAAATATGTAATAAAATTATCCAATGACAACTAAAACGTCTCCTTCCATCACGGAATCGTTTCGTTGTACGCGAATTTCTTTAATAACACCTTCTTTATCGGCGTCAATATTGTTTTCCATTTTCATAGCTTCCAGCATAAGTACGTGTTGTCCGGGTTTTACACTGTCTCCTACTTTAACAAAAATATCCAGTACAACTCCCGGAAGTGGCGATTTAATAATGCTTCCTACGGAAGGCGCCGGGGCAGCGCGAGGCACGTCGGCAACTTTATGTGTGGCTTGTGGAGTAGTTGGCGATGTAGAAGGCGTAGCTACTTTTACAACCGCTTTCGGCGCAGAAACAGGCTTCCGGATCTCCATTTCCATTTCAACCTGATAGGGGGTACCATTTACCTCTACTGTAGCAATATGGTCTTCAATATCAACAATATCAACTGAATACTTATTGCCGTTTATAGTAAACTTGTAATTTTTCATTCGTTATTTTTTACTTAATTATAACATATCTAAATGAGGGCGCAAAGTAACATGTTTTTTTTTAACTTTCATAAATGAATTTGTTATGTGAAAAAATTTATTTTCGCGTCGCAAAAATGTAATTTTATTAAAAAGTAATTATTATGGCTACTACCGCTGATTTTAAAAACGGTCTCTGCATTGAACATAATGGGGAATTGTATGTAATTGTTGAATTTCAACACGTAAAACCCGGCAAAGGACCCGCCTTTGTGAGAACAAAAATTAAAAACTTAAAAACCGGAAGAACGTTGGAAAATACGTTTACTGCCGGTGTTAAGATTGATGTTGCCCGCGTGGAACGTCGTCCCTACCAGTTTTTGTACAAAGAGGGCGACGACTCTTATAACTTTATGCATACAGACACATTTGAACAACTAACCATTCAGGAATCCTTAATCAACAATCCCGGATTATTGAAAGAGGGACAGGGTGTTGAAGTGATGTACCATACCGATACCGATACCCCGCTTACCTGTGAACTGCCTCCTTTTGTGGATTTGGAAGTTACCTACACGGAACCCGGTGTGAAAGGAGACACCGCAACCAACGCCGCCAAAAGAGCTATCGTGGAAACAGGCGCAGAAGTGTTTGTGCCACTTTTCATCGAAACAGGTGAAAAAATCAAAGTAGATACGCGTACCAATAGATATGCAGAACGAGTTAAATAATATTGTAAGCCACTTTTTGGGTGGCTTTTTTAATTGTTAATCATTTTATGAAGTTTCCAAACGTATTAACTGTAAATCAAGTTGTTGAAATCATTAAATCGAAGGTTATCCTTAAAGGAAATCTCAATAACCTGATATCCGGAATTAATGAAATACATTCTGTAGAAATAGGAGATATTTCATTTGTTGACCATCCAAAATATTATAATAAGGTGTTGAATAGTAATGCTACAGCCATAATCATTAATAAAGATGTTGAAGCGCCCGAAGGCAAAACACTCTTTATTTCCGAAGACCCGTTGCATTGTTATTTGGATATCGTACATCATTTTATGAAATTCACACCCCAATATACTGCCATTCATCCTGATACTAAAATCGGAGAAGGAACGGTAATTCAACCTAATGTGTTTATTGGTGAAAATGTGAATATTGGGAAAAACTGTATCATTCATGCGAATGTGAGTATCTATGGGAATACGGAAATCGGCGATAATGTAATTATTCATTCAAATACGACCATTGCCGGAGATGCCTGTTATTTTCAAAAACGTGCAACCGGTTGGGTGAAACTCTCTTCGTCAGGGTCTGTTAAAATTGAAGATGATGTAGAAATAGGATGCAATTGTTGCATTGACAGAGGAGTATCCGGTGTAACCTTTATAGGTAAAGGTACAAAACTTGATAATCAAATACAAATTGGACACGAAGCCCACGTTGGCGCCCATTGTTTTTTGGGTGCACAAAGCGGCGTGTCGGGTTGCTCTTTCATTGATGATTATTGTTCAATCTGGTCAAAATCAGGCGTAAATAAAGACCTTTATGTAGCAAAAAATACTACAATACTGGCAGTGTCCGCATTAGACAAATCTATTTACGAAGAGGGCACTGTTTTGTTTGGTATGCCCGCTGAAGACGCACGCAAAAAATGGAAAGAGATGGCATACGTTAGAAATTTACCTGAATTATTTAGTGAAATTGAAAAATTTAAAAAGAGATGACAACTCAAATTAAAGGAACGATATCTCAAATTATTGGCGCTGTAGTAGATGTGCAATTTAATGAAAATTGTACGTTGCCCAATATTTATGACGCTTTGGAAATTACCAAAGAAAGCGGTGAAAAGATTATTTTGGAATGTGAACAGGATATTGGCGAAAATACTATGCGCTGCATTGCTATGGAATCCACAGACGGTTTGCGGCGCGGAATGGAAGTAATCGGATTAGGACGTATGATATCTATGCCCACCGGTAATATTAACGGACGTTTGCTCAATGTAATAGGAGACGCTATTGACGGTATCGGGCAAATTGAAAGCGAAGTGCGTAAAGAGATTCACCACGCACCGCCCACTTTTGAAGATCTTTCTACCTCGAAAGAGGTGCTGTTTACCGGAATTAAAGTCATTGACCTGATTGAGCCTTATGCCAAAGGGGGAAAAATTGGGTTGTTTGGCGGTGCCGGCGTAGGAAAAACGGTGTTGATAATGGAAATGATTAACAACATTGCAAAAAAATATTCCGGAATGTCTGTGTTTGCAGGCGTTGGAGAACGTACCCGCGAAGGCAACGACCTGCTACGGGAGATGATAGAATCGGGAGTTATTCGTTATGGTGAAAAGTTTGAAGAGAGTATGCAAAAAGGAGGCTGGGATTTGACAAGTGTGGACAAAGAGGAGTTGGCAAAATCGCAATGCACGATGGTTTTCGGGCAGATGAACGAACCCCCGGGCGCCCGCGCCCGCGTAGCGCTCTCAGGACTTACCATTGCCGAATATTACCGCGATGGCGACGAAATTTCAGGCGGACGGGATATTCTTTTCTTTGTGGACAATATTTTCCGATTCACCCAAGCCGGCTCGGAGGTTTCCGCATTGTTGGGTCGTATGCCTTCTGCCGTTGGATACCAACCCACATTAGCCACCGAAATGGGAATGTTGCAGGAAAGAATCACTTCCACAAAACGAGGCTCTATTACTTCCGTACAAGCCATTTACGTTCCTGCGGACGACCTGACCGACCCCGCACCCGCCACCACTTTCTCTCACCTCGATGCTACTACCGTATTAAACCGTAAAATCTCTGAATTGGGTATCTATCCCGCAGTTGATCCGTTAGACTCCACCTCAAGAATATTAGCGCCGGATGTGGTAGGCGAGTTACACTACAATACTGCACAACGTGTGAAAGAAACATTGCAACGTTACAAAGAACTTCAGGATATTATTGCCATTCTGGGTATGGAGGAACTTTCGGAAGAGGACAAAAAAGTGGTGCACCGCGCCCGCAGAGTTCAGCGCTTCCTGTCGCAGCCGTTCCACGTTGCAGAGCAGTTTACCGGAATGAAGGGCGTGTTTGTGCCCATTGAAGATACCATTAAAGGTTTTAATATGATTATGGATGGTGAACTGGATGATCTGCCCGAATCGGCATTCAGTTTTGTAGGTACAATTGAAGAAGCCATTGAAAAAGGAAAAAAAGAGATGGAAGCCGCTAATGTATAAACTATGAATGTTGAGATAATTACCCCCGACAAAGAGATCTTCTCCGGAAACATTTCGTTAATACAACTTCCGGGATTGGACGGGTTGTTTGAAATTTTGGAAAACCACGCCGATATGGTTGCCGCACTGAAAAAAGGAAAGATAAAACTGGTTTCCGAAGGAAAAACCCTCTTTTTTGAAATTAACGGCGGAACACTTGAGGTAGTAAATAATAAAGTACAGGTGTTGGCGGAATAAGAAAAAATCCTATACATTCGCGGCGTAAAAAAAATTAAAAACAGGAGGTTTATTTTGTTAAAAGGCAGACATTTAATTGATCCATCAGATTTTTCACGCGAAGAGTTTCGCGAATTGTTCGATTTAGCGCACCAGGTAGTTAAAAATCCCGAACAGTTTAGTAAGAGTTGCGAAGGTAAAATTTTGGCAACTCTTTTTTATGAACCCAGCACCCGTACCCGTTTCAGTTTTGAGGCGGCAATGTTGCGATTGGGAGGCTCTATTATTGGTTTTTCGGAACCTAACTCCAGCTCTGTGGCAAAAGGAGAAAGTATTGCAGATACCATTCGTACTATTGAGTGCTATGCAGATATTGCCGTAATGCGTCATCCTAAAGAAGGAGCGCCCCGCGTGGCAAGTCAGTGGCTCTCTTCTATGCCGCTGATTAACGCCGGAGACGGAGGACACCAACATCCTACCCAAACACTCACCGATATTCTTACCGTTGAACTGCTTAAAGGGAATGTGGAAAACAAAGTGTATGGCTTTTGCGGAGACCTCAAATTCGGAAGAACAGTACACTCATTTATCAAGTTTTTAAGCAAATATGAAGGAATCAGGTTAATCCTCATCTCGCCCGAAGAACTGCGCGTACCCGAATATATTCGCGAAGAAGTTATCAGAAAAAACAATATTCAATGTATTGAAGCCGATAAGATGGAGCCTTATATGAAGGAAATGGATTTCCTGTATATGACACGTGTGCAACGCGAACGGTTCTTCAACGAAGAGGACTACATCAGACTGAAAGACCGTTTTATTCTGGATAAAGAAAAAATGAAATACGCCGGTCCCGAAACTTATATTTTGCACCCACTTCCGCGCGTGAACGAAATTAGCATTGAGGTTGACTATGACCCGCGTGCACAATATTTTCAACAGGCAAAAAATGGAATGTACGTGCGAATGGCTTTGATATTAAAACTATTAGGAATTTATTAATCCAAAAAACTATGCTACAAATTACCAGTATTGACAAAGGAATTGTCATTGACCATATCCCCGCAGGATTCGGTATAAAGTTGTTTCATTACTTAAAATTAGATAAAGCCGACTATACGGTGGCATTAATCATTAACGCCGACAGTAAAAAAATGGGCAAAAAAGATATTATCAAAATTAATAATGAAATTGATTTGGATGTGGACTTTTTGGGCTTAATCAATCCCAATATCACTATTAATGTGATAGAAAAAGGAACTATTGTAAGAAAAGTAAAACTGAAAGTTCCTGAAAAAGTGGTGAACGTAATACAGTGCAAAAACCCGCGTTGCGTTACCTCTATTGAAGGCTATGCCGATCATGTTTTTCATTTGGTTGACCCCGAAAAACGCTCATACAGATGCGAATATTGCGATGATATTGTGATACCCTATACGATTTAGAGTTTATTTCACCACCATCTTCCTCGCCCAGCCGGAACTGCCCCTAATAATAATCATTGTACCTTTCGATAGATGAATGGGATAACTTGCGTTGCCCTCCTGTTTTGAAAAATTGAATAATAATGTTCCGATGGTGGAATAGACCTGTATCGTTTCGGAAACGGGAGTTTGAATATGTAAAACACCGGCGCTAATGTAAGCGGAAATATCCGGTAAAGGTATCGAAGTAACTATGCCTACCTCACTGCTTATGATTAAGGGATGCTCTATCCCCATTCCGACACACTGTACGTTCGTCGGCATATAATTGACATTGAGACTTGGATCAACTTCAATCGAGCCATTGTCGCCGTTGATATGAGATTTCCACGCCGCAAGATTTCCTGATTCTAACAGGCTCGTTGGGCGATAATCGTAAAAAGTTGCGCTTTTACCGGCAATATAATAGCAGTTATTGTTCATCGTTGGGTTGCCGCTGAGGGCAGAAAGAGGACCAAGTTGACTATTGTTATCGTAACGAATCTCTATCATCGGACGATTATAGTCAGTGGGCTGACTTACCAGATTATGGTGAATATTTGGATTAATGCTGGCAGGGCGTCCCGGATGAGATTCCCAATCCTGATAGGTGATACCAAAGTAAATGGCGCTGTGATAAGGACCATTATTTACATTAACCAATGTGTTGTTATGAATTAAAGCATCTTTTGCAGCATACAGCGCAATACCGGAAAGCGCTGTGTTTATCACTAAGTTATTACGAACAACTCCATTAATATTTTCATAATATTGCGGATTTACGGTAATATCAAAAAACTCAGGACCGGTATCAAAACCCACAAAAATTCCGCCTCCATTGGCGTTTTCAATACGGTTATTTTCAATCAGGGCATTAATTGCTCCACCTTTAGCATAAACAGCATTGGAACAAATATCGTGGATATAATTATTTTGTACAACCATATTATCACCGTTAACATTATCAATACCTTCAGCATTCCCGGGATTAGAGTGCGTAGGATAACACTTATAAGTAACGGCTTGCCCTGAATTATAAATTTCGTTATACCGAATGGTAATGTTATCACAATTAGGTTTGATTTTTACAACATCGTATCTGGAATTATGCAGTTTGCAATCTTCAATGATAATATCAGAAGCTCCTGTTCTATCATTAGGATTACCCCAATCCCATTTGGTGTTAAAAACAACGGCATAAAATCCCCCCGTTACTTCGACACTTTGCAATTTACAACCCGACGCATCAGGGTCGAAACGAATGGCAGATTGTCCTTTGTTTCCATCTTCGGGATTGGGGGGGAACGGTAAATCAATATGTGCCCATTCGCCCTTTCTGGATTTTATAGTAATATTAGGCTTATTCACACGAACTTCAATGTCGGTTCCTTCACAATAAGTTCCGCCGCGCAAAATGACAGTGCTACCGGGCTGAGCGGCTGC
The DNA here is from genome assembly GCA_009787115.1 of Bacteroidota bacterium. Classification (GTDB taxonomy): domain Bacteria; phylum Bacteroidota; class Bacteroidia; order Bacteroidales; family WCHB1-69; genus WRNX01. Next base: position 5,856 of record WRGQ01000170.1, on the reverse strand, counting down.
CAAAGCGGTATTGATGCTCTTATAAGGTTTGTCAATAGCGCCGGTGGCGGTATTATCATCTCCATTTGGAGAAACATAAATTCCGTTTATTGGATCTTCGTGGGTATTGGCATGGGGACCAACATAAACAGGCTGTTGCGCTAATGCGCTACTGATGCTCAAGCTAAAAAAAGCGAGCGTTGCGAATAAGATTTTTACACTCTTCATAGTTAATAATCTGTTTTTTTAACGGTGCAAATGTAACATAATTTGTTTTGTTTTCATTAAAAAAATCAAAAACCTTAATGAATTTATAATAATACTTTAAGAAGATACGTTTATCATACATCAAACAATTTATTTATGAAAAGAATTTTATTTTTTATATTTCTTTTAGTTTTTGTTACCTCAATTTTCGCGCAAAAATTAAATGTACTTATGGAGTATAAGTCTTATTGCACATCTTTCGGAGAACCTTATCTGGAAATCGCATCGTTAGTAAATGGTCAATCGGTGCGGTATGCTCTTAACGAACAAGGCAAATATGAGGCTGAGGTACGTGTTACCATACAAGCATTTCAGGGCGATTCGTTGATTAATAAATTAGATTACATTTTAGGAAGCGAGCAATTTAAAGATTCTATCGTCGCTACGAAACCCGATTTTGGCGATATTCAAAACCTGCAACTGCCCAATGGAGAATATCTGTTGCAATTTTCCGTTCAGGATATTAACTCAACCGCAAAACCCAATTATTATGCCGATGTCGCAGTAATGAATTATCCTCACAACGATATATCTATTTCGGATATATCGCTTTATAAAAATATAAGCAAGGAACCAAAGGGAGATATCTTCGACAAGTACGGATTTTCCTTAGATCCCCTCTTCTATGGATATGTGCCTGAAACGATGTATACTCTGCCTTTCTCCTGCGAAATCTACAATACGGATAAATTGGTCGGCAATGAACAGATTACGGTAAAAAGTTATATTACTTGTTTTGAAACCAATATGATGCCTTATCCTCAAGCAATTTATGTTACACGTACCAATGCAAAACCGGTAGTGGTTACCTTGGGAGAGATTGGCATTTTTAAATTACCCTCCGGAAATTACAATTTAATTGTAGATGTATTAAGCAAAGATTCTGTTTTATTGGCTACCAACTCTTATTTTTTCCAACGTAGCAACCCAAAACTTACCTTAACTTTGGAAGATATTAATCTGGTGGATATTGGAAATACTTTTGTAAATCAGTTCAAAGATACGGCACAACTATTAGAGTATGTCAGATTTTTATATCCGATATCTACTCCTATAGAGAAAGATTTTTTTATTTTCAGGATGAAACTAATTCCGATGGAGAGTTTACAAAAGTTCTTTTATGCATTTTGGATAAAAAGAGATCCTGTCAATCCTGAAAAAGCGTGGGAAGCCTATTTAGAAAAAATTAAATATGTGGATAGAGAATTTGGGTGCAAATTAAAACAGGGGTATCGTACCGACAGAGGCAGGGTATATTTGCAGTACGGACCTCCAAACAGTATTATTGATTCTCCTTACGATTCACACTCTTATCCTTATGAAGTTTGGCATTACTATTATTGTGCAGATCAAGCCAATGTACAATTTATATTTTGGAATAGAGATTTAGTTTCCAACGACTACGAACTTCTCCATTCCGATAAGCGGGGAGAGTTTCAAGATCCGTTTTGGCAAATAAAAGTTACGCAGCGCAAAACTCCAAATTATAATTTTGATGTTCGCGAACCCGAAGATTATTTTGGAGGAAATCCCAAAGATGACTGGTTTATGCGCAGATAGCAGTTAGTGTTATGATTTTATACAAGTAATATGTAAACTATGAAACTTTAGTTTTTGAGACTTAAAAATCAATATAATACTTCAGTTTTTCCATCAACTCCTGATACGCATGGGTTGCCTCTTGCACCTCCTCCATTGAAGAGAATTTCCCGTTTTTATCCCGATAATTGATAATCAGTTTGGCTAAATAAGAATCAATGTACGGATGTGCCACCAACTCCTTGTATGGGGCTGTGTTTATGTTTATTTTACGAACGACAGAAGGGTTTAATGTAAAATATTTCTTCAAAAAATCTATCTCTATATTCTGAAGAATAAAGACCTCTTTCACTTGTTCAAAAGTATAGAAACCACCTAATTTTTCGCGGTATTCCACTAATTTTTGGGCGCGTTTAGCTCCAAACTGCGGCACTGCCAAAACATCTAAAGAATCACACAGATTTATTTCCAACTTTACAATCTCATATTGCGGTTTTTTCTCCTGTTTTTCAAAAGGAGTATTTTTTTTATTTTTTGAAGAATCATACGGATAATATTGTTTTCTATTTTGTTGATAACTCTGGGCATACTTTTCTTTTCGGGCATTTTCAATAGAATCTTCCAGAAATTGCCGTTGTGCCTCGAGTTGCACAACCAACTCTTTAAATTCGGTAAAATCAACCGGTTTGGCAGGTCGCGCTTCGTACAGCACAGAGAATAGGAGTTGCAGGATAATGAGAAGGAGCAAAATGGTTGCGGCAATCCATTCGCCGCGGGAAAAATTAAACATAGTTTTTAATGATTAGATGATGTACTTGTTACTTTTTGCCCGTAAATATAAAATGATTTTCTTTATATTCAGAATGTTGAAAATGTACAAAAAGTTAAAAAAGAGGTCATCTTTATTTAAAAAAATGCACTTTTTGAAAAAACGCAAAAATGAAAGGAAGTGAATTTGGAAGAAATTTATTAGTTATTCCGCAGATTTTAAAACGAAGAATCGGCTGGGTACAAGGCGCAGGTTGTAGTACTAAACACGGGAAACGTATCATATTTTATAATTTTTCCGGATTTTACTCCGGCGCTTCCACCACATCATCACAATAATTATATCCCAACAGTTTCAACCGCATCTTTTGAGAAGGCAGCTTTTTTTTAAATCGTTCCCAATTCTTGTTTTCTTTCGTGCACCAAGCCATTTCGGCGCCTGCCAAAATGCGCGGTAACAGCATATATTCAGCCTGTTTTGAAGTAAACAGAAATTCTGCCCACAAATTAAATTGCACGCCCATAATTTGTTTCGCCTGTTCTTCATTTAACTCTTCATAAACAGGTTCAAGACTGTAAACTTTTCCGAGTGGTATAAATCCGCCGATGGCTTCGGGTTGTGTATTCTTATCTGCTTGATAATAATCTAAATAACAATGAGAAGTAGGACATTGCACTATAGGATTACCCCGTTCAATAGCCTCCATCGTCTTGTTTTTTCCTAACCACGCGTAAATTAATGACGTATTATTACAATCGCCATCAATAATTTCTATCCAGCCTGCCATTTTTTTACCTTTTGCGTTAAGGTAACTTTCTATTTCGCGCACCATCCAACCTTGCAGTTGTTCCAAATTTTCCAGGTTCAGTTCTTTGGCTTTAGCCAAACATTTGGGACATTTTTCCCAATTTCCTTTCAGCGCTTCATCGCCACCGATATGATAATATTCAAATGGAAACAGCGGAATAATTTCGTCGAAAACATCTTTATAAAACTGAATTACTTTAGGATTTCCGGCGCACATAATGGCTTTGGGGGGCCAATAGCCGTAACTTTCCACACGATAAGGATAATGGTCGCAGGCAAATTCAGGATAAGCAGCAAGTATTGCCGAACAGTGTCCGGGTAGTTCAATTTCCGGCATCACATGAATGCCGCGCGCTGCAGCATACGCTACCACTTCACGAATTTCATCTTGGGTATAGAAACCACCATAAGTCATTTTGGCATCGGCTGGATATGGTTTTGGGTTTCGCCATTCGGAATTGGGAATTTCCGGACGCCATGCGCCAACTTCCGTCAGTTTCGGATATTTGTCAATCTGAATGCGCCAACCGTGGTCATCCGTTAAATGCCAATGAAATACGTTGAGTTTGTAAAGTGCCAGCACGTCAATATATTTTTTTACAAACTCCACATCAAAAAAGTGTCGCGATACATCTAAGTGCATACCTCGCCACGCAAAACGCGGATAATCAACAATCTTTACACAAGGAATTTTTATATTCCGGAAATTATTGTTTAACGGTTTGTTTACCTCAATCGAATCTGTTGCCAACTGATACAACGTTTCAAAAGCATATACCAAACCTGAATTAGAATTGGCTTCAATTTTGATTTTATTTTTAGAGACATTGAGACGATAACCCTCCTCACCTAAAACAGGATCAGGTGTTTTGTTGATACGGAAAACAATAGAGTTTCTTTTACATTTTTCGGGAATAATGAAGGTGGGACTAATTTCAAGGTATTTTTCAAAAGCGCTTGTGATATACAACATTGATGCATCGCGGGGAGCAATATTTTCAAAAGCAACTTTAGTCATGTTGTTTAGTAGAAAACTTCCCGAATAGGCATTGATTTCAACGGGTTGAGGAACAATGTTAAAGGTCTTTTCAATGGGTTTGGGAGTACAGGAAAAGAGCAGAAAGCAGAAGGCAGAAAGGAGAAGGCGGAAAAAAAATGATAAATGGGATAAAATGTGTTTCATTTGTTAAATTTTAATTGTGGCAAATAAACAAAAAAAAATGTTTTTGATTAATATTTTTCTATTTCTGCCCTCAATTTATTAACCAAAATTATTGCGTATGAAAAAACCTCTCCTTTTTTTAATCTTCGCCATACCATTACTTTGTATGGCACAAAACAGTTTAACCCGTGAGTATGATTACGACGCAGCGGGCAACCGCGTACTGCGAAAAACGCTTAAAATATACCTTGCGCCGCCTGATTCAATTACGAATTACGAATTACCCTCATATCAGACCAAAAAAAGAAAAAATGAATTATGGGTATTCCGAAACAGAAAGCGCCTGCGGGTGGCAATTGGCGGTGAGCGGTGAGTGGTATGTGGTGAGCGGGAAGAAAGACGTCTGCGGGCGGCAATGTCGGCAGGCGGTGCAGACGCGCCCGTGCGGTGGGATTCCTGCCGACTTGACTTTTTTTCTACTTTTTTGGTCAAGCAAAAAAGTAGAAAAAAAGAACATGAACGGACGCCCGTTAGTGCGGGCTGTTTTTAATAATGGTCTTTCGCTGAATGTATGAATACGGTATTTTCTTCCACTTCATAAACCAATCTGTGTTCTCTGTTAATTCTTCGCGACCACATTCCGGATAGACTATGCTTTAATGGTTCAGGTTTTCCTGTACCGGAAAAAGGATAAGCAACTTATTGAGGACAGCCTTATTACCTGTCTTTTTGTGTATGGCAATATCTTCCTTCGCTTTGTCGGTAAAATCTAAATGATATCCCATTTTATAAACCGAGAAACTCTTTTAAATTTTCTTTTTTCACTCTTGTTACTTTTCCATCTTTAGCCTGCTGTCGGCTTTCCAGCACTTTTTCCACAAACGCGGAATTATATTTTTCTACATTAGAAACCTCAAATCTAATTTTAAGCGCTTGCGTAAAAGCCTGTAATGCATTTACTTGTTCCAATGTTCTGGGGTGTGCTATAAATATGTCTTGTGTTCTCATAATGCTGCTATGTTTTTTTAATCTCTAACGCTCTCTGAAATGTTTTTAAAACTCTCAGTCTTCATATTCTAAATTTTGCTGCAAAAATAGTAAAAATTGAGCATTGTGTACCCACAAGTAGAAAAGTTTTTTTCTTCAACTGAAAAAAATATTTTCAATTGAAAAAGAAAAAATCTTAATTTTGTGGCGATTTAACCCGCATTATTCATCGCGAGGCATAAAAAATTAGGTATAACTTGCTACCTTTGTGGCTGTTAAAAAAACAAAGTTAATAACAAATTACACCCAATTATAAGTGGCAAAAATACAGCAGTTTATCGAAAAA
>WRGQ01000169.1 GCA_009787115.1 Bacteroidota bacterium | reverse complement strand
TTAAAATAAGTTGTACTAAAGATTTATAAACATCGGAAGAACCTTTTTTCGCCTCTGCCCAAAGTAACGACTCTTGTTCAAACTCTTTACTACTTTGAATCATACACACGCAAAAATCCACGTTGCCGATAATTTTAGTACAATCATACAGCCAAAAATAGTCTTGCGCTATTTTATTTTTTAGTTCTTCTTCGCGAATGTTGGTGTATTTCATTTTGCTATGTTATTATTTTAAAAGACCGTAAGAATTTTATCATTAATCATTAATCATTAATCATTAAAATTTTAAATTTCCACCGCTCACCGCTCACCGTTCACCGCAATTCCTTCCCTCACCTGCATCAACCCCGTAACCATAATAGTATCGCCCATTTGCAAACCGGTTACTACTTCCACCTGATTGTTGCTGCGGAAACCTGTGGTGATAGATTTAGAAAAGGCTTTTCCGTTGGAAACTACCCACACTTTTTTGCCTTCCATTTCTTGAACAATAGATTCGGTAGGTATCAAAATCACTTCATTAGATTGGTTGATAATGAGGTTGATACGGGCAAACATACCGGCTAACAGTTTTCGGTTGGCATTATTGTAAATTCCTCTTACCGTTATCGTTCGGGTAGCCGCATCCACTTTCGGGTCAACGGCATACACAAGGGCTTCAAATTCGTCGGGAGAGAGTTCGGTGCGAAACTTTATTTTATTTCCGGTAAAACAGATAGAGGCATATTTTTCGGGAATGGAAAACTCCAATTTCAGTTTGTTCTGGTCTATCAACCTTGCAATGATAGTATTAAGTTGTAAATAACTGCCCAAACTTATGCCGCGGAAACCGATAGTACCTGCAAAGGGCGCTCTGATTTCCGTTTTGGCAATCTTCGTTTTCAACAGGTCAATATCGGTTTGCAGGATATTATAGTCGGTTTGCACCTGATCAAATTCTTCGCGGCTCACAGCGTCTTTTTCCAACAGAATTTTTTGGCGGTTCAAACGTTCTCCAGAGAGAGCCAGTTGATATTCTGCGCGTTTCAATTGCGCTTGCAGTTCAGAATCATCAACTTTCAGTAAAAGTTGTCCGGCTGTAACCGTTGTGCCTTCGTCGAAAAATATCCCTACCACTTTTCCGGCGGCTTCGCTGATCAGTTCCACCTCTTCGTTGGGCAGAAGCGTTCCCACAGCATTAATGCCGTTGCTTAACAGGTTGGGTTCTACCACATAGAGTTTGGCAGAGATAGCCCCACCGCCTTTTGGCTTTTGTTCTTCCTCTGTTTGTTTGCTTTTGGAAAAGAACACTTTATATCCAACAAAAACAAGCACGGCTAAAATGGGAAGCGAAATGTAAATAATTCTTTTAAGGTTCATAATGGTTTTTATTTTAATTTTCCGCTTAACAACTGTAATCCTATTTCAGATACTTTTGCTTGATAAGAGGCATTCATTAATCGTTTAACGGCTTCAATATAGGAACGTTGAAACTCTCTAAACTCTACCCCCGACAGCGAGCCGATGCGATATTTTTCGAGGGCAATCTCCAAAGTTTCAGAGGTAATCTCAACATTTTCCATTTCAAATTCCAATAGAACATGATTATTTTTATAGACATTGTAGAGTTCTGCCAATGCGCTTAACACACTAAGTTCAACGTCTTTATATTGCAATTCCGCATTTTGCAGTTGATACTTTGCGACTTTGTTATTGCGCAAATTTTCCATGCGGCTAAAAATAGGAATGCGCGCCGTTAATCCCCAGTAAAATCCGTGCGACATACTTTGAATAGAGGTAACCGATGCAGGGGTTAAGGCATTGGAATACTGATATCCAGTAGTAAAATCAATAGAGGGGAAAAACTGAGACAAACTGTTTTTCACCTCCATCTGCGACAATCTGATCCCTTTTTGGTAGATTAACAACGAACTATTATTTTGCAAAGCGCTGTCCACAATTTGGTTATAATTGAACAGCGGCATCAGCGTTAAAGTATCCTGCACATAATTTTCTTTGGTTAAATCTCTGTTCATTAAAGTATTTAAAGAGATATAGGCATTGGTAAGCGCCTGTTTTTGAAGCATAAGTTGTGAACTATCGGCATTCAGGTCAATCTTGCTTTGGCGATACTCCAATCCTGAAATCGCGCCGATTTGGTATTTGCTATTGGCAATATTGAAACGTTGCATTGAAATATCCACAATATTTTCTGTGGCTTCTAAGAGTTTGGTTTGAATCCACACATTATAGTATGCAGCGCTCACATTTGCAATAAGTTGTTCAATTTCCAAAACCGTATTCAACGTGCTGATATCTAACAATACTTTATTTTTAGAGTTGGTAAAAAACATAGAGAGACCGTCGAAAATGCGCCAGTTCATGTTGAGGCTTGCCCCGTCATTTAAAGCATTTGAATTATGAAATTCAATAATCTCTCCGTTCACTCTTTCTATTTTAGAATTATTGTAACTACTTCTGTAATTTGCATCTCCATAGATAACAGGCAAAAAAACACTGTAACTTTTCAAATTCACGCGACTGATGTTTTCCGAATTTTTCGCGATTTGAATGCCGTAGTTCGATTCAAGCGCTTGCTGCACACAATCTGCCAAAGTTAAGGTTTGTGTCTTTGCACAAAAGAACGAAATGAGCAGAAGAAATGAGCAGAAGAGTTTGGGTTTCATAAATAGATATTAGTTAGCGTTGCTTGTCTCAGTTGTTTCCTATTTTAGAAATTATTGGCAAAAATAGAATATTTCTTCAGATATAAGAATACCCAGAGGTTGCATTGAGAAGAAAAAAAAACTTACTTTTGCCGCCAAGACAAAAAAACAATGACTACCCACATCCCAAATAAATTACGAATTACAAATTACAAATTACGAACAAACTACACGTTGTATTCTGCTTTCTGCATTCTGTTTTCTGCCTTCTTCATACTCCTTTCCGGATGCGCCCGGCAAGTACTCCCCTCCGGAGGTCCCAAAGATACTACCCCCCCACAAGTTGTTGGCGAAAAACCTGAAAACGGTAGCGCAAATTTTAACGGAAAAATCATTAAAATCACTTTCGATGAATTTGTTACATTAAATAATCCTAACGAAAATGTTATTTTTTCGCCACCTATGGATAAGCGTGTGGATTATACCACACAAGGAAAATCCGTGCTGGTAAAATTTAACGATACGCTAAGAAGTAATACCACTTATAATCTTTTATTTTCGGATTGTATTCAGGATTATCACGAAGGGAACAAGTTATCGGGGTACAATTTTGCATTTTCTACGGGAGACTCTATTGACGGTCATAAACTTTTCGGAAGGGTTGTAAATGCGGAAACCGGCAAACCGGAAGCAGGCGTTTTTGTGATGTTGTACGAAGAAGATATTGATTCCCTCCCTCTTACAACACGTCCAAATTACTTAACCAAAACCAATGCTCAAGGAGATTTCTTTTTTCATCATCTAAAACAAAAAAACTACAAAATATTTGCACTGAAAGATATTAATTCCGATTTGAAATACAATCTGCCTAATGAACTTATTGCCTTTGCAGACAGCACGTTTCAAGCCAAATATTATGAAACCGATTCATTATTTCATGCAGATACGGAAGCATCTATAACCTTACGTCTGTTTCAGGAAGCCGATACGGTGCAATTGCTTGACCCTTATATTAATTCCCAAAAGGGCGTATATCGTTTTCCATATAAAATCCCCATACATTCTTTTGATTTACAAGTAGAAAGCGACACCATTATAGATTTCTTCTCAAAAATTAATGCAACAAGCGATACAATCTCTTTGTATTTAAAAACATTTTTTAAGGATTCCGCAATGGTTTATATTCAAACCGATACTGCAAAAACCGATACTGTAGAACTGCAGCCTTATCAAATCCCGCGTAGCGCAGGGAAAGCCACCAAACCTGTTGCGACAAAACTAAATATCAATCTGACAAATAAAGAGGACTTGTACGCACCAACGCTACTTAATTTCTCCTATCCGGTAAAGCCGGCGGACAGCGCCAAAATGTTGGTTATTGCTACACTTTTTACAGGAAAAGATACGACATCGGTCTTTGTAAATATTCCGGACGATTTTGTTATGCAGATTCCCGTGCCTTTTAAATTTGAACCTAAAATTAACTATACATTATGGTTTCGGGATTCTCTGTTTTATGGCTATGACGGCGCTACGAATGATACTGTAATGTTTTCATTTTCAAAGAAAACAGAAAAATATTACGGGAATTTAATCATTCATTATAAAGTTGATGCGGATAACGATGCCGATTTTCTTGTGGAATTGCTCTCATCAAATCAGAAAGTAATATTCAACGAAGTAATATCATCTTCCAGAACAATAGAATACAAGCATCTTTTGCCCGGCGCTTATCGTATTAAGGTTGTAGAAGATAGAAATAAAAACGGTAAATGGGACACCGGAGACTATCACAAAAAAGAGCAACCTGAAAAGATTTTCCTTATTGAGAAAGATATAAATATCAGAGGGTTTTGGGATGTTGAGGAGGATATTCTGCTGCGGGCGCCATAATTTAATGCCTGTCAAATCGCGAAATAATGTCCACTCCCCTACCCTTCTCTCGCTCCGTCAAGAATCCTTTTTATTGTCAGTAGCGCTGCCACACTCCAAGCCTGCGAGATGCACCCGTTAGAGCGGTAAGGCGGGTCGCCGTCGGTAATCTCTTCCACAGTAGAAATTCCGTAGTCTAACATACAGGTATCAAAATTGTAGAAAATCTTTTCTAAAACAGGCAACGCTTCCTGTTGGTGCACAGCCATCAATCCTTCGGCAAAAGGTTCTAAAAGCCAGGGCCACACCGTACCTTGATGGTAGGCGGCGTCTCTTTCGGCTTGATTGCCAAAATATCTTCCTTTATAATCGGGGTCGTTGGGCGAAAGGGTACGCAATCCTTTTGGGGTGAGCAACTCTTCACGTGCTTTCTTCAAAATTAACTGTCTGATTTTTTCACTTATGGGACAATAGGGCAACGAAGCCACAATCACCATATTAGGGCGCACCTGAAAGTTTTTGTCGTCGCCGTTGACATAGTCTGCTAAATAACCTCTTTCCTTATCCCAAAAAGTTTCTTTAAAAACAGCGGGAAAATTTGTAGCTAATGCTTCCCAATCTTTGATAAAAGCCTCATCGTTATCATAAGCAGCCACTTCTAAAGCAAATTTCATAGCGTTGTACCACAATCCGTTAATTTCAACCTGACAGCCGGTGCGTGGGGTAATAGGCACATCGTTCACCACAGCATCCATCCACGTAAGTGCGTGTTTATCATCTCCTGCATAGATCAATCCGTTATCTAACATCTTGATATTAAATAATGAGCCGTTTCTATAAGCATACAATATTTTTTTTACGGCGTCTCCATACTCTTTCCAGATTTTCTTTTGTGATTTGGTAAAAATGGCATATTTTTGTAGTGTACGGATAAACCAAAGTGGGGCATCTACGGAGTTGTAGGCGGCTTGTTCTCCTTCACCGATATTGGGGAAAAGCCCGTTTTGCATCTCTGCAAGCATATTGTCCATCACTTCTTTACAAAGTTTAGGTTTGTTCAGCGCCAGTGTCAAACCCGGCAATGCAATGAAAGTATCCCGTCCCCAGCGACCAAACCAGGGGTAACCGGCAATGATTTGTGTTTTTCCATTACGTTTTATAATAAACTGTTCGGCTGCATTTTGCAAACAATTTACAAACGAAGAGCGCTTAGTGCGCTTGGTCAATTCTTCTTCAAACAATGTTGAAATCTTGCCCGGAGAAATCGGTTTAGTCCCGATAGAGAGATAAATCTCTTTATTCGCTACTTTCACACTGATTTTACCCAGATTAATCAAATCTTCGTGTCCGTCGTAGCCGCGTTTCAATTCTTCTTCGTACTCAAAATTATGAAACCAAACAGGCGCATGCAAATAAGAGATATGTTCATTAGATTGAAAAGATAAAGGCGTGTAGTTATCATACAAACAATATTCTATACCATTTCTAACAGATTTGTAACTTGTGTTAATATATGGGTTTTGGCAAGTTAATTGATGTGCATTTCTAAATGCTAACAACGGTTCAAATAAAATTTGTGCTGATTCGTAATCATCTAATATCGTATATTTTACTATCAACCTGTCCTCTTCATTACACATCAGATATTGTTTCGTAAAATTAAATTTTCCTACTCTGAAATAATAGGTAGGGATTGAGTCAATGGTAAATTTTTGAAGGTATTTATTCCCTTTCGGCGCAATGACGCCTCCTTTATACTGGTGTACTCCCAAATGAAACTCCATATTATCAATAATGATAGTTTCGTTCAGATAAGAAACCAATACGTGGCGTTCGCCGTCAATATGGTCTTGCGGTGTTACTAAAACACCGTGATATTTGCGGGTATTTAAGCCTAATAATGTGGTAGAAGCATAAGCACCGGTTCTACTGCAACGCAAAATCTCTTTCCCTTTTGAAAAATTGATATTCACTAATTTCTCTTTGTCAAATTCAATATAGCTCATAGTTTTTAAGTGAAAAATTTGAAAGGCAAAAATAATATTTTTCTAATCACAGTAAAAATAAAAACCCTATTTTTGCCGTCAAAATCAAAATATAATACTGAAAGTATGTTCAATTGGATTCGTGAAGCCATACGATTATTTTTTTCCCAATTAGGTTTATCAGGACAGTTTTTATCCTTTGTTTCTGCTATAACTACCGCAGCCATGCTGATTTGCGCAGGGGTTATTCTATACTACATTATCCGGATTATATTACAAAATGCTATTAGAATTGCCAATAAGAGATTCCCATCAAAATGGAAAACATCTCTATTAAAAGAACGGTTTTTTATTCAACTCTCCTTTATTCTACCTATACTTATAATCAGAAATTTAGCGTCGGAATTTTTCTTACAAGGTACAAAATCGGAGATAGTATTTGCGGCGATCCTCAACATTTTTCTCATCTTAAATGTTACTTTGATTCTGATAGCTTTTCTTCGGGCGCTCTGCGATATTTTGTTACAATTGGAAGCGTCCAAAGATAAACCTATAAAGAGTTATGTACAAATTGTTTCCATTATTATATGGGCGATCTCCATCATTCTCATTGTTTCCATTCTTATCAATAAATCGCCTGCGTTGTTTTTAACCGGTTTGGGCGGATTTACAGCTATTTTAATGCTTGTATTTCAAGACACAATTGTAGGATTTGTAAATAGCATACAACTGTCTTCCAACGATTTAGTCAGAAATGGCGATTGGATTACCGTATCCAAATATGATGCAGACGGTACTGTAGAGGAGATAAATCTCATCTCCGTGAAGGTACGCAATTTCGACAATACTATCTCCACCGTTCCGGTACGTCAATTAGTTACCGACACATTTCAAAACTGGCGCGGTATGGAAGAACAGGGGGTGAGAAGAATCAAACGCTCATTTTTCATTGATTCTTCCAGTATTGCAAAACCTACACCCGAAATGCTATCAAAAATCAACCTCCCGCAAGAAACCAATCTGGGTTGCTTCCGCGAATATTTGGCTGAGTATTTAAAAAACAGAGGCGATATCTCCACCGATTCAACGCTACTGATAAGATTACTGCCTACCAATGAATTTGGAGTACCTGTAGAACTCTACTGCTTCGCAAAAACTATTGAATGGTTGGATTACGAGAAAATACAAGCCGAAGTGATGGAACACGTTCTCGTTGCACTTCCCCAATTTAACTTGGTGCATTATCAAAGAAAGTAGTTTTATGAGTTATCTTGATATTATTGTTATTATCCCTGCACTTTGGTTTGGATACAAAGGTTTTACACACGGGCTGATTCGCGAATTGGCTTCTTTGGCAGCGCTTATTCTCGGTATTTACGCCGCTTTTGTTTTTACCGATTTCGTGGAAAAATGGATCAACAACCCCGCAATTCCTAAGGAAGTATATTTTGCCATTACTTTTCTTATTGTTCTCATTGCGGTTTATTTGCTGGGCAGATTAGTAGAAAAAATCATTAAACTTGTAATTCCTGAATTTGTGAATAATCTGCTCGGCGGCTTGTTTGGAATTGCCAAAGTTCTCGTAATCTTCAGCGCAGTTTTCTACTTGATTAACAGTATTGATTCAAAGCACGCCATCTTAACGGAAAAAGCCGTAGAAAAATCGTTTACCTATAAATATATTGAACCGATAGTACCCGCTTTAAAGGATTTCTATTTCCACTCATCTTAACTTTATTATAAATAAGTAATATTTCTATTTTTGCTGCGTTAATTTGTTTTCAAAATATTAAACGATGCGCAATACTCGTAAATTTCTGATAATTACATTTTCACTATTCTTCATTGTCCATATCCAAAACGTTTTTTCGCAGGTTACCTGTACGGCGAGCGCGCCTCCGCAAGTTGCCGTTGGACAAGCCTTCACTTTTTCATTTGCCCTTAACCAACGCGCCCAGCAGATTGCCTCTTTACAATTTCCCGGATTTGATATATTGAGCGGCCCTAATACCTTAATGACCAATATCAATGGTCAAATCACATATTCACATTCTTACACACTCAGAGCACAAAAAGAGGGTACTTTTAATATTCCGGCTGCCACGTTTGTGGTAGATGGAAATCAAGTAAAGTCAAACAGTGTACAAATCAAAGTAATAGCAGGTCAGCAGGCAGGAACTCCACAAACACAACAACAACAACAACAACAACAACAACAACAACAACAGCAGCAACAGGGAACGCGGAATCAGCAGTCAGCACAAACTTTTGACAAAAACGAGGTGTTTGTTCGTGCTTCTGCCTCAAAAACAAATCCTTATCAAGGGGAACAGGTGATTATTACGTATAAATTATACGTAGGTCAAAGTGTGAATGGCGGCTACCGCGTAAATAACGCTACTATGCCCACACAAAGCGGGTTGTGGTCTTATACGCTGGGCGACCCAAATGCAGAAAATGTTGCTAAACAAGAAGTCCTGAACGGGAAAAGATACGCTGTTCACGAAATTAAAAAAACAGCCGTTTTCCCTCAGAAAACAGGAGAAATTACAGTTACTCCAATGGAACTTGACTTTACGGCTAACGTTATTTCTCAACAAAGTTCCGGAGACCCATTCTTTGACAGATTTTTCGGCGGCAGACAAAACGTCCAAAATTTTAATTTGGATATTAAGTCAAACGCTGTTCAACTCAATGTTAAACCGTTGCCTCAAAACAACAAACCGGAAAATTTCAGCGGTTTGGTGGGGAATTTTACGTTGTCATCGTCATTAAGCAGAGCGCAACTCAAAGCCAATGACGCCACCAATTTAACCGTCACCATAAGCGGAACAGGAAACTTACAGCATATTGACGCGCCTGATATAGAGTTTCCCCCCGATTTTGATGTAACAGAGCCGAGAGTAACCGATAACATTAATACAAAAGGAAATTCTGTTACCGGTTCGCGTATTTTTGAGTATGTAATCATTCCCCGCAATGAAGGTTCTTTTACTATTCCAAAAGCCGCTTTTTCGTTTTTTGATGCTCAAACCAATACTTATAAAACACTTTATACACAAGAGTTTACATTACAAATTGAAAAAGGCTCAGGGCAGGTAGCCGTTTCTACAACTTCTTATCAGAAAGATATTAAAGTTTTGGGTAACGACATTCGCTTTATTCGTACTTCCAATTTCAACCTGAAACCTGTTGGGGTGGTTTATTTCGGGTCGCTTCAATATTTTGCGGCGCTTCTGTTACCTGTTTTACTTTTATTATTGTTCATCATTATTTGGAGAAAACAGATTGAACTTCGGAGCGATGTGGCGTTGATGCGCCATAAAAAAGCCAACAAGGTGGCACGCAAAACATTGCAAACAGCCAAAAAACTTTTAGTAGAAAAAAATAAAGAACAGTTTTATTTAGAAATCTCCCGTGCTCTTTGGGGGTTTTTAAGCGACAAATATCATATCCCTGTTTCTCAACTTTCTATGGAAAACGTGACATCTAAACTCGTACAATTAGGGGTTTCATCACAAACCATAGATCAATTTATTGAGACTTTGCAACAATGTGAGTTTGCACGTTTTGCTCCGGGAGACAGTTCGGAAATTATGCAGGATATGTACCAACGTGCTACCGATTTTATATTGCAAAACGAAACAAAAAAGCGCTAATCAATGAATACAAAATTTAAAAACCAAAAAGCAGAAAAATTTATCTTTTTTCTTTTAATGCTCATTTCTCAGTTTACAATTTTCCATTCTTTAGCGCAAGCGCCAACAGATATTTCTACTGCTAATAACGTTTACGACGAAACGATTCTTAGCATTAAACTTACTTCTCAGGGCGTTGATATGGGACAGCCCGTTATTCAACTTTTTTCAGGAGAAAGATTGGTATTAACTTTTGATGATTTGCTTCAAAAAGACAGGTTTTTAAAATACACATTCATTCATTGTACCCATAATTGGCAATACTCCCAATTAAACCAAATTGAGTATTTGGACGGTTTTGTTGAAGATTTAATTAATGAGTATTCATTTTCATTCAATACCATAGTTCCTTATACCCGATACAGATTAATATTTCCGACCCAAGAGATGCGCATTACCAAATCGGGTAATTATCTATTGGTAGTGTATGATGAAACTATTGATAATCCTTTATTAACCAGAAGATTTATGGTAGTTGAAAAACAACAGGCGAGTATAAAAGGAAACGTTACATGGGCGCAAGATATTGAATTTCGTTCTACCAAACAACAGGTTGATTTTACTGCATATACCGGCGCGTACGCTATCAGAAATTCAAGTATGTATTTGCACGCTACCATTTTACAAAACGGACGTTGGGACAATGCCATTGAAGGACTAAGTTGCAGAACATCAAAAACCGGAGAATACGGTTTTAATTTCGACAACCTGAATAAGAACGTTTTTAATGGAATAAACGATTTTAGGACATTTGATATTAGAACGTTACGTTCAACGTCAGACAGGATTGTTTCCGTAAATTTCAACAACAGAATTAATCAGGCATACGTGATGGAAGATTTGGCTCGTCCGTGGGGTGCCTACGTTTCAAACACTACCTTGAAAGGATACTGCTTTTATGGAAATCAGGATTTTGCAGGATCAAACACCGAAGATTATGTGCTGGTGCATTTTACATTACGGTGCGACTTTCAGGTTGAACCCGGAAATCTGTACGTTTTTGGAGAACTTACCGATTGGCGTATTGATCCCAAAGCCAAATTAGCTTTCAACTCCAAAAATAATTATTGGGAAACTGACTTTTATTTAAAACAGGGCTTTTATAATTATATGTATGTATTTATTCCAAAAGGTTCTAAAACCATTAATGATACTTACATTGAAGGCAGTCACTGGGAAACGCCCAATAACTATACCATTCTATTGTATCTGCAAGAAGAGGGAACCTCTTACGACAAGTTGATAGGTGCGAGCACACTGTCTGTCAAGTAAGATATTTCTTCTACCGTCTTAGCTCAAAATTCTTTCCCAGATACACCGTTCGCACATACTCGTCTTCGGCGAGTTCTTCGGCAGTTCCGGTTTTGATAATGCGCCCTTCAAAGAGCAGATACGCTCTATCGGTAATGGACAAAGTTTCGTGCACATTGTGGTCAGTAATGAGAATACCGATGTTTTTCTCCTTCAGTTTCCAAACGATGTTTTGAATATCTTCCACAGCAATAGGATCCACGCCGGCAAAAGGCTCGTCTAACAATATAAATTTAGGATTTGACGCCAGGCAACGTGCAATTTCGGTACGCCTGCGCTCTCCGCCGGAAAGATTTTGTCCCAAATTTTTCCGAACTTTTTGTATGTTAAACTCCTGTATCAAGCTTTCCAATCGCTCATTTTGCTCCTCTTTACTTCTTCCGGAAAATTGCAGGATAGCGCGAATATTGTCTTCTACGGAGAGATGGCGAAAAACAGAGGCTTCCTGCGGCAGGTACGATATCCCCATTTGGGCGCGCTTATACATGGGGAGTTTCGTAATATCAACATCATCTAAGAAAATATTTCCGGAAAAGGGTCTAATGATTCCTACAATCATATAAAAAGAGGTGGTTTTTCCTGCGCCGTTTGGACCGAGCAACCCTACAATCTCTCCTTGTTTTACATCAAAAGAGGCTTCGTTAACAACCTTACGATTTTTATAAATCTTTACTAAATTCTCAGTTCTGATACAATGACTCATGCTTCTAATTTTTCAGCGTTGTTTTTAATTTTTTCAGATAATGTATTCATAAAACGCTGTAAAGGTGTTTGTAGTACAGGTCTCAAAAAAATGGGCAGGTCTATATCTAGGTTTACGGTAACATCTGTTTCATTTTCAGAGGCAACTGAATAATTCAATGTAATAAAAAATGGAATATTTTTATCATTTGCAGCTGCAAAACGAATAGCAGTGAAAGGCGTTTTCTCCAATATTTTCAAATTAATTCTGGCAATATTTTCAACAGTAAAACTGCAAATATCTTCCGTTGCGCTGATATCTTTCGCCTGCTCATCTAAAAAATGAGCAAAGTTTCGGCAATTGCCCGACAAGTTAAAGAGTTTCTCGGCAGAGATGTTTACGCGGGTGGGGGGAGAGAAAATGTTCATAGTATTATCCAATAACTACCCCGCAAAAGTATATTTTTATTGTTACCTTAAACATTTTTATTATATTTTTGAGCCACCCATTTGAAACATCATATTTATCAAAAAAATAAACTGTTATGAAAAAACACCGCATCTCAAACGAGTTTTTAACGCTCGAAAATATCCATAACATCATTCATAAAAAACTCAAAATTGAACTTTCGGAAGATTCTAAAATTTCAGTAGAAAAATGCCGCACTTATTTAGATGACAAAATGGAACATCAAACTACTCCGGTTTATGGTGTTACTACCGGTTTTGGTTCTCTCTGTAATACAAGCATTTCAAAAGAAGACCTTGCGCAACTGCAACGCAATTTGGTGGTTTCTCATGCTTGCGGTTTTGGTGATGAAGTGCCGCAAGAGATTGTAAAACTGATGTTGCTTTTGAAAATACAATCCCTGTCATACGGGCACTCCGGCGTGCAAACGGCAACTATTGAACGCTTAATTGATTTCTTCAACAACGATGTATATCCGGTGGTATATCAACAAGGTTCGCTGGGTGCTTCAGGAGATTTGGCGCCGTTGGCGCACCTCTCTTTGCCTTTGCTCAATTTGGGTGAGGTATATTACAAAGGCAAAAAACAGAAAGCCGCCGATGTGAATGCCAAATTTGGATGGCAGCCTCTCTCCCTGCAATCTAAAGAAGGGCTGGCGCTACTGAACGGCACTCAGTTTATGAGCGCTTATGCCACGTGGTTGGTACTGAAATCGGAAAAACTATCCCACCTTGCAGATATGATTGCCGCACTTTCTTTAGATACTTTTCAGGGACATATTGAGCCGTTTCATCTGTCGGTACATATAGTGCGCCCGCACATTGGGCAACTTGCTACCGCCGCCAACATTACCGATTTTCTGGAAGATTCTGAAATTTTGGCGCTCAAAAAAGAACACGTACAAGACCCCTATTCTTTTCGCTGTATCCCGCAAGTGCACGGCGCCACCAAAGATGCCATTAACTACGTAAAGAGTGTTGTAGAAACAGAAATTAACTCCGTTACCGACAATCCTACGATCTTCCCTGATGAAGATATGATTATTTCAGCCGGAAACTTTCACGGACAGCCCCTGGCATTGGCTATAGACTTTCTAACGCTATCCATGTCGGAACTTGCTAACATCTCGGAGCGCAGAATTTACCAGTTAATTTCTGGGAAAAGAGGGTTGCCTTCATTCTTAGTAAAAAATCCGGGACTCAATTCGGGATTTATGATTCCGCAATACACGGCGGCGTCTATTGTAAGTCAAAACAAAACCCTCTGTATGCCTGCTTCTGCCGATTCTATCGAGTCTTCGCAAGGACAGGAAGACCATGTCAGTATGGGCGCTAATGCCGCCACAAAAGCCTACATCGTTATCAATAACGTGGAAAAAGTATTAGCTATAGAACTACTGAACGCTGCCCAGGCTTTAGAGTTCCGCCGCCCCTTGAAAACCTCGCCCTCGCTGGAAGAGTTCGTTGCCTGTTATAGAGAGCAAATCCCCTTTGTAGAAAACGATACGCTGATGTATGAACTGATGCACAAATCACAGGAGTTTTTGCGTGACGCATGAAAACATAACGAATTACGAATTAGGAATAAACTTAACACTTAAACAATGCCCCAATTACTATATATAGAGTCGGCTACAGAGGTTTGTTCTGTTGCATTATCCAAAGGAAATGATATTGTTGCTTCTATTTGTTTAGAGAAGGGCAATTCTCATACGGAGCATCTGTTTCCTTTTATTGAACAAGTGTTGGCGAAAAGCCAATGCAATATCTCCGAAATTGATGGCGTAGTATTGAGTATGGGACCCGGTTCTTACACAGGATTGCGTATTGGGGCTTCTGCAGCAAAGGGGATTTGCTATGCACTTAATATTCCGCTCATCGGCATTTCTACACTGCAAAGTGTTGTTTTTGGAGTTTTAAACCAACAGAAACCGGAACAGAACGCATTATACTGCCCAATGATTGATGCGAGACGTATGGAAGTTTTTACGGCACTATTCAATGATACCGGCGAGAGAATTACAGAAGTAGAAAATAAAATTATTGATGAAAATTCATTTTCCCATGAATTAGAAAACCGGATTATCTGTTTTTGTGGCAACGGAATGGCAAAATGCAAACCTGTTATAAAACACCCCAACGCCCGTTTTATTGACACTCCTTTATATGCGGACAATATGCTGCGCCCTGCATTGGAAAAATTTAATAACAAAGAATTTGAAGACGTTGCCTATTTCGAGCCGTTCTATTTTAAAGAATATGTTGCTAAAAAATCAGGGATAAAAGGATTATGAGTAATTTTCGTGAGACAAGTGATTAGATGATTAGATGATTAGATGATGTGAGCTATTTGTTACGCGTCACGAAGTATCGCCAGATTCTCTTCCGACAACAGCAAATTATCTGCAATAGAATTGTTTTCCAGCAATATGGGAATAGGATACTGCAAGTTCTTTCTCGGAATCTGTTTTACAGGGGCTAAGATATCCATTTTTCTTTTTCTGGAAAAATAGGTGGCTTTTACTTCATATTTGCAATAGAAATCTCTTAAAAATGAAACCATTTTTACTTCAGCAGAGGTTTGTTCTCTTTCAATTAAATATGAAATATCTTTTGCTTTAAATGGAGCAATTTTTTTCAAAATATGTGCAAATATGTCGTTTTCAATATCTTTTTTAGCATATAATAATAAAAGATAATCCGCATTGTCAATTCCCGAATCAAAGCAGCGCAATCCTTGATTGTTAAAGAGATACAACCACTCTTCAAATAAAGAGAGCGTTTGAAACGGAAGGTTTTTTTCAATTTTGGAAACAAAGATGTCTGTTTGATTAAAATGTACCGTTTTATTTTCCAACAACAGAAAATGAATGGATTCTTCCTGAGAATATTCAGCATAAAAGACAGAGAATTTGGCGATAAATTTGTTGGAATGATATTCAAAATCGGGCAAAATAGAAAATGAGGTTTGCATAGCCTCTCCTAATTGGTGCGCAAAAGGAAACGCCGAAGCCTCCGATTGCAAGGCAAAAATGCGATAGGTGTTATAGACACCGAAGAAATCGGCAGTATTTAAGGTTTTCTTTTTATGCTGCTTTGCCATATCATCACGTAAGTTGTAGTTTTTCACATGCTTTTGCTGCGGCTAATTGATCGGCTTTCTTTACTTTAAAATCTTCTGCTTCGGCAATGAAGTTTCCATTTATAAAACATTGTGAAAGAAATAGTTTCCTTCCGTTGGAATTACCAATGGTTTTACTTTCAAATTTTATTTTCAAACCTTTTTTCTGCGTCCAATTTATGAGTTTACTTTTATAGTTATGTTCTTCACGTAAAACAGTATCTAAATCCATAAAAGTGAGCAACAGTTTGTTAATGATAATGCTCTTGGTTTTATTATAGCCTTTATCTAAATAGAGCGCACCGATAAGCGCTTCAAAAGTATCTCCCTGAATAGAATTTGGGCGACATTTGGGTTCAATTATAACAAATTTATTGAGTCCCATTTTATATGAAAGTTTGTTCAGGTGGTCTCTGCAAACAATTTTTGAGCGCATTTCTGTAAGGGGTCCCTCCAGATGGAGTGGAAATTTCTTAAACAAAAAATCAGCCACAACCGTGTTTAGCACAGCATCTCCCAAATATTCCAGACGTTCGTTGTTCAGTGCGTTGATTACCGCATTTTTAGAAGAAGCTGAGGAATGAATGAATGCCATTTTATAAACATCTAAATTTTTAGGTCTTATACCTAAAACATTTTTAAGAAATTTTGTGATTTCTTTTTCGGAACTATGCTTTTTAACAAAAATATTCAAACCCTAATCTGTTAATCAAATTTCGAAAAAACTAATGATGCATTGTGTCCTCCAAAGCCAAAAGAATTAGAGATTGCGGCATAAAAATTATATTCGGTTGCACGGTTAGAGACAAAATTAAAGTCTGGAATTTCCGGATCTCTTTCTTTCAGGTTAATAGTTGGTGGCACAATTCCGTTTTGCAGGGCAAGGATAGTAGCGATTGCTTCAGCCGCACCTGCAGCGCCCAGCATGTGTCCGGTCATAGATTTGGTAGCATTGATAGCAATTTTGTAAGCGTGTTCACCAAATAGATTACGAATGGCAATACATTCTGATATATCGCCCAGCGGAGTAGAGGTTCCGTGTGTGTTAATATGTCCAATATCGGTGATCTTTAATTTGGCGTCTTCAATAGCAATTTGCATAGCTAATTTAGCGGCTTCGCCTTGCGGGTGCGGAGCGGTAATGTGGTGTGTATCGGTTATTAATCCCACGCCGGCAAGTTCGGCATAGATTTTAGCGCCGCGTGCTTTGGCGTGTTCGTAATCTTCCACAATTAAGGTTGCCGAACCTTCGCCCAGCACAAACCCATCGCGGGTAAAGTCAAAAGGACGGGAAGCAGTTTCATATTCATCGTTGCGAATAGAGAGGGCGTTCATAGAATTAAAACCGCCAACGCCAAAGAGGTTAATGCAGGCTTCCGCGCCGCCGGAGATTACAATGTCCACTTTTCCTAACTGTATAGCGTGATACGCATCGGCTAACGCATTAGCAGAGGAAGCGCAGGCAGAGGTTGTTACACAGTTCGTCCCCGAAAATCCATAGTGTAATGCTATATTTCCGGAAATCATATCGCCTAAAGATCGGGTAAGTAAAAAAGGACTGAACTTAGGAACTCCGCCATTTTCATTAAAGGTATTAAATGCTTCAATGATAGAGCCTATGCCGCCGATGGCTGTTCCCAAAATTACACCTACCCTTTGTTTGTTAATTTTTTCAATGTCTAAACCGCTATCTTTAATTGCTTCCATAGCAGTAACAAAAGCATATTGCCCACACTTATCCATAGAGCGGGATATTTTTCTGTCAATTAAATTGTTAGGGTCGAAGTTTTTTACTTCACAGGCAAACTTAGTTTTAAAATTTTCCGTATTAAAATAAGTAATCAAATTAGCACCACTTACCCCTTTTAGTAAAGCGTTCCAATAATCAGGAAGCGTATTACCAATAGGAGTAAGTGCGCCTAATCCGGTAATAACAACTCTTTTAACTTTCATTAAGAAAGAGTGTTAAATTAACTCATTGATTTAATGTACTCAATTGCGTCTCCAACCGTTGTAATTTTTTCGGCTTGATCGTCAGGAATAGAGATTCCAAACTCTTTTTCAAATTCCATAATCAATTCAACAGTGTCAAGCGAGTCTGCGCCTAAATCGTTGGTAAAACTTTTCTCCGGGGTTACGTCTGCAGGGTTAACACTAAGTTTTTCTGCAATGATTTCTTGAACTCGTTCAATAATTTCTGCCATAAAATTATATTTAATAATTAGGCGGCGAAAATAGTACAATTTCTATATAAATTTTAAAAAATATAAAAAAAATAGCGCCATAACATCTTATAGCGCTGAATTACAGTTAATTATTTTTTAACTTTCATTAACATTTTATTTCCCGCCAAACTTATATCTCACCCCAACAGCAACTGCGCTTGCCCATAAACCATTCCAATAAAAGCAAGTGCTGATACCATTAGTATATCCATATCTTTTAGTGGAATAAAATTCAGGACCTATTAGCGGGCGATATTCAAAAGAGAGTTCTAACGGAAATTTAAAACGCCATTCTATACCTATCATTCCGGCAACACCCACAAAGGCAGAGCCTGCCCAACCGGCATAAGGATATTCGGTATACCATACCCAATATTTGCGTTCAAACCATTCATAGCCGCCGCCAATACCTACGCCGGGATACAGGTTCAATTCTCCGGCATTCACAGAAACTAATGGGATGAGCCAGTTAAAGGTTACTGTGGCTTGAGTACCCCACAAGCCCCAGCCTAAGAAGTCTAAATCTGCCTGAATCATATTTTTCTCGCCGATTTGATGTTGATAAGAAGCGCCGAGATCCCAGCCTAAACGTCCGCCGATGGCTCTGGGTTGCGCCAATACAAGAGTGCTTGTTGCAATTAAAAGAATTGCTAAAAGTGATATTTTTTTCATTTGAATTTAATTTATGTTTGACAAATAATTTTGCAGCGAAATTATAAATAATTTGGTATAATATGTATGAGTGACGAGTAATGAGTGAAGTTTTAACAAAGTTCTATTAGTTCTTGCGGGCGTTCCATAATATAATCGGCATTTGCCTGTAGTAGTTCTTCTTTGGTGCGAAATCCCCACAGCGCGCCCACTTTTTTGATGCCGGCGTTTTGCGCGGTCTCCATATCCACTGCGGTATCGCCTACATATAATATTTGGTTGGTATGAGGGTGTCTTAAAAGTTTTTTTAACCACAAAGGACACAAAGAAGGCACAAAGGACACAAAACAGTCCTTGCAGGCGTTCAAAATATCGTAAACAATTTGCGGGTGAGGTTTTATGGGAACATCTTTTCGATTACCAAAAACGGCTGCCCATTTTATGGTTGGAAAATAGTATTGCATCAACTCAGGCAGCAGTTCGTGCGGTTTGTTGGTGGCTACGGCTAACAAAATTTCTTTCTGCTGTAATTTTTCAAGCGTTTCGATTATGCCTTCGTAAGGCGCAGTTTTATCTGCTTTATGAATTTCGTAGTAATTCATAAATTGTTGTAAAATTTCAGCAAAAGCAGTTTCGGTAATATCTTTGGGCAGTGCGCGGCGCAATAGCATCTCTACGCCATTTCCGACAAAATATTTATATGCATCAATTTTGTGGGTCGGGTATCTGTTTTGTTGTAAAACATAGTTGGTACAATCTGCCAAATCGTCTAATGTATTCAGCAATGTGCCGTCCAAATCAAAAATAATGAGTTTTATCATATCTTAAAACGGAGAGATGAAATCTTTAAAACAGATTGCCTGCAAATCTTTATCAGTAACGATAGGGTTTTCAATATTCCAATTGATATTCAAATCTTTATCATTAAATAACAAACTCTGTTCAGAATCTTTATGGTAGAGATTAGAGCATTTATATGCAAACAGCGTATCATCTTCCAATGCGGCAAATCCGTGCGCAAAACCCACAGGAATATATAATTGCAGTTGGTTTTCATCATTTAGTAAGACCGATAAATGTTGTCCGTACGTAGGGCTCTCTTTTCTTATATCCACTACAACATCTAATGCGGCACCTTTCACTACACGCACTAATTTTGCCTGCGCAAATGGCGGCATTTGAAAATGTAACCCTCTGATTACATTTTTTTTAGAAACCGATTGGTTATCCTGCACAAAGATATCTTCAATACCTAAGTTTTTAAACGTTTCATAGTTATAACTTTCAAAAAAGTAACCGCGAGCATCATTGTAAATATCGGGTTGAATAAGTCGTAAGCCTGAAATTGGGAGGGGTTCAAGGGTTTTCATTTAGGGGTTAAAGGGTTAAAGGGTTAATAGGTCATCATCTAATCATCTCACCGCATACCGCTCACCGCAAATGCGTAGGCACCGAGCGAGGTGGCAACGTCTGCTCCTAATTTTGAGATAGTGATGCCTATTCTTTTCTGCGGGTCGTAAATTACTTCTTTTTCAGAGCCAAAAACTTTGAGGGGTTGCTGATTGCCTTTGGCAAATTGCAGGAACTCCTCGTCGTTTTGCAGGTCATAGACATTACTTTGCACACGCGCCACCGTTTCTCCCGAAATGGTTGAGAAGTTGCTGCGCATCTCTTTGAGCAATGCAGGCATAAAATATTTTTCCGCTTTGGTGAGTCCACCCCCAATGACGATAAGTCCATCTAACAAAGAGGCACAAATGGCGATAACATTTCCTGCGACTTCGCCCATAAGCGCAAATGCCTTTTGTGCGGCTTCGCGATTTCCAATTTTGACACCTTCTGCAATCTGGTAAATATCAAACGGTTCTAAACTATGCGCAGGGTCACCGGCTAATTCTCCATACACCCTTTTCACCGCACGAATAGAAACGCCATCTTCTGCAATAATGTTTTGCAGATGTTTGTGTGGTAAACAGAAGATTTCGGAGCAACTATTGTCTCCCACATACATTTTGCCGTTCACGGAGATTCCGAACCCAAAGCCTGTTCCAAAAGTAAAACCGATGAGATTTCGGTAGCGTTTTGCGCTACCCAAATTTTCTAATCTTTGATTAATTTCGGGCAAAACGCCTGCAATTGCTTCGCCGTAGGTAAAGAGGTCTGCATCGTTGTTAATAAAAACGGGCAGTTTCAATTTTTCCTGTAAGAAATCGGCTAAGGCTACTCCATTTCTGAAAGAGGGGAAGTTGGGCAGGTAGCCACCAATAATGCCATTGGGATAGTCTGCGGGACCTGGAAAAGCAAAACTGATAGCCACCGGAGGCTCCGGCAACTGATTGATTACCTCTGTAAACCCTTCCGTCAAAGTGTTCAAACATTTTTCTAGAACATCTGAATTTGATGGTTTTGTAACAGGTGTTACAATAAATTGATAATCTTGAATAGCGCCAAAAACAAAGTTTGTGCCGCCGGCATCTAAAGTAACAACAATGCGTTTGTCGTGATTAGGATGGCAATTCATAAGTTATTTTTTGGAATGGCAAATTTACACGAATTTTATAGCAACGGTTTATTTACCTATTTTTATGAAAAAAACTGTCTCACCCTATTAAAAAACGATTTTTCGTTTTTCCCCGGTTTTGGGATAAAGTTATCTGATTTTAAGAATTTTTCAACCGCCTCACGTTCTTCTTTTGAAAGTGTTTTTGGCGTCCAAACATTTACGTTAACAATCAGGTCGCCTTTTCTATGGCTGTTCAGTTCGGGTAATCCTTTTCCTTGCAGGCGAAGTACTTGTCCTCCCTGTGTGCCGGCGGCTAATTTTATACGGGCTTTTCCGTCTAAAGTAGGAATGTCCACGCTTCCGCCAAGCGCCGCCTGCGGAAATGAGATGTAATAATTTAGATAGAGGTTGTTTCCTTCGTGTTCAAAAACATCGTGGGGTAGTTCTTCAATAGCCACAATCAGGTCGCCATTGATGCCGCCTCTTGGGGCAGCATTACCCTTGTCGCGCATGGAGAGTTGCATACCGTCCTGTACACCTGCCGGAATTTGAACAGTAACCACCTCTTCGCCTGTAACCGTACCCTTTCCGTGACAGGTAGGACAGGGGTTATTGATGATTGTTCCCTCGCCGTGACATTGATCGCACATCACTGCCTGTTGCATAATGCCGAACATACTGCGTTGCTGCACGATAACTTGCCCTGAGCCGTTGCATTTGGGGCAGGTAACAACATCAGCGCTATTGATGGCGCCTTTTCCCTGACATTGCTGACAGACCACTTGCTTTTTTATTTTAAGTTTTTTTTCCGTATTTACAGCAATCTCCTCCAATGTCAATTTCACAGTGATGCGGAGGTTTGCTCCTTTCCGCACCTGTTGGCGTTGTTGTCTTCTTCCGCTTCCGAAGCCGCCTGAAAACCCGCTAAAGCCGCCACCGCCGAAGTGTCCCCCGAACAAATCTCCAAAACGTTCAAAAATAGTTTCCAAATCAAAATCAACGCCGAAGCCACTGCTACCGCCACTTGCTGCGCCGCCCATACCTGCGTGTCCGAACTGGTCGTATCTTGCCCGTTTTTCAGGAGAACTTAATACATCATAAGCCTCTGCTGCTTCTTTAAATTTTTCTTCAGCATCTTTGTTACCCGGATTTCTATCTGGATGATACTCCATCGCTTTTTTTCGGTAGGCTTTTTTCAACACCTCCGCAGAAGCGTTTTTTTCTACTCCCAAAATTTCGTAATAATCTCTTTTCATTGTATTATATTAAGTGACAAGTGACCGCATACCGCTAATTAGCAACTACCACTTTCGCAAATCGAATCACCTTATCTTTCAATTTATATCCTTTTTGTGTAACGTCCATTATTTTTCCTTTATCATCTTCGCATTGGGCGGGGAAGTGGGTAATTGCTTCGTGTAAATCGGTATCAAAAGGTTCTCCTAATGCTGCTATCTCTTCTACTTCAAAACGTTTTAGTAATGCCAGTAATTTGTTATAGATAAGTTCAAAACCCTCTTTGAGCACGGTTACATCTTCAATGTTCTGGTTTTGTGTAATGGCTCTTTCAAAATCGTCAACAATGGGGAGCAGTCCCAATATTACTTTTTCGGAGGCAGTAGCAATAATGTCAATTTTTTCTTTGGCAGTTCTTTTCTTGTAATTTTCAAATTCTGAATAAAGGCGCAAAAAACGGTCGTTCAGTTCTGCGTTTTCTACAGTTAAAGTTTCAATCTGTAGATTAGAATCGGTTTCCTGGATACTTTTTTTCTTAGTCATATACTCTTTTCTTTTTGAATATTTTTACGAACCCGTTTATTTGCAAAAATGCTGCCAAAAATAATATTTGAGGCAACATTTATGTAAAAAAGAGAGAAAACTGCATTATTTAATATCTAATTCTGCTTTCACTTTATTGGTCAGGTCATCGCCCGGGGCATAAAACAACAAGACAGAGATATCGAAAACATAATTATAGTTATTGGCTTTGGCTACTTTCTTAATGGCATCAGAGAGTTTATTCTGATAAGGTTCTAACAATTCCACCTGTTTATCCTGAATATCGGCGTCGGCAGATTGTTTGAAATCCATAATACGTTTATACATAGCCTTCAATTCATCTTCTTTTATTTTTAATATTGCCTGCGAGGTGTTACCGGCATTGACCATTTGTTCTAGCGCTGTTTGTTTTTCTACAAATTCTTTTTCCATTTGTTCCCCGATAGTTTGCAGGTCGGCAACATAATTAGCCAAAACTTTTTGGATAGAATCAATCCCTGACATATTGGAAAGAATACCGGTGTAGTCGGCGTGTCCGAATTTGGATTGCGCAGAGCCGGAAAAAAAGGAGAAGGCAGAAAACAGAAAGCAGAAAGCAGATATGATGATTAGATGATTAGATGATGTGTGGATGAGATGATTTGATTTTTGAATTTTAAACATTGAACATTGAACTTTAAACATTAAACTTTAAATTTTAAATCTTAAACAACTACTTTATTCCTAACTTCTTCTTTACGATCGGAGTTACGTCGTCTCCGCCGTCATAATAAAGTAAGACGCGGGTATCAAAGATATAGTTGTATTTGTGTTCTTTTGCAACATCATTGATAGCATTCTGTACTTTTGTCTGATAGGGCGCTATCAGTTTTTCCTGTTCTTCTTCAACATCTTGTTGGACATTATTTTGAAATTCCATAATTCTACTTTCAATGCTTCTAAGTTCATCTTCTTTTAATTTTCTAACGGCTGAAGACATAGTACCGGCTTCTTTGTCGAATTTTTCTCTTTTTGTTTGATACTCGTTAACCATATTTTCGTAAAGAGTTTCCAAATCTTTTTGAAATCCGGCTAATTTAATTTGAATAGAATCTATTCCGGGCATTGCCATCATAACTTCGTAGGAATTGACGTGCCCATACTTTTGCGCAAAAATGGGGGTAATGCAAATCGTGCATAAGGTTAAAATAAGTGTAATCTTTTTCATTTTTTTAATATGTATTATAATTAATTGATTTCTAATAATTGTTTCTTTAGCATTTTATTTTTTTACTGTTTCACTACTTTCTTAACTACTTCGCCTGTTTTCGGTTTTTATTTTTATAAAATACAATCCAGATGCAAGATGGGAAATGTCTAATACGGTGTGCGGTGTATGGTCTGCGGTATGCGATAATAACTTTTTACCATAACCATCGAATACCTCAACGTTTTTCATTATTAATTGTTTATTGCTCCCTAATATTTGTAGTTCGCCGGTGGTGGGGGTGGGTATAAGAGTAATATTGTCTGAGACCGGAAGACCGGAAGATTGTAAGACCGTAAGATTTTCTTCATCGTTAATCACCTCATCATCTAATCGTCTCATCATCTCATCTTCATTCAAATTGTATTTTTTCGGAATTAATGCCAAAGTCTTAAAGCCTTCTTCAAATTTGCCAAGTTGGTAGTAGGTTTCTGCCAACGAATATTTTGCGTTTAAAGTATAGATTTCGTCATACCAATCTCTAATTTGATTGAGATCTATCAGGCTATCGCTTTTGCGGCTAAATAAAGCGCTCCGACTTATTTCTTCCATATAATTCGTAACTGCCAATATTTCATTGTGATAATTTATTGTTTCCTGCAACAGTTCCTCGTTTTCAATAATGCCGTTATAATAATCGGTTAGAAGTTTATCTTTTCCTTCTTGTGTATTTGTATATACATTATGTTCTCCGTTATTGTCAAGAAATACATGAAAAGCGATCTCAATATAGGTTATAGGAGGATTTTTTAATGGTTCCGAATTACAATAGGGTATCCATGTGCGCAAATTATTGTAAAAATCGTAAGCATCTCCATTTCTTAAATTCAGCATATTTGAATCAGAACCTTCAACATCATTTATCAATAAAACTTCAATAGATGGTATATATTGTGCATACGTATTTCGGCAAACAAATAATAGTAATAAACAGATTAATGACAATTTTAATGTTTTCATAATAATGTCTATTTTAATGTTTTATAAATTTCTGTGTTTTAATTATTTATTTACGATTAGCGTGCTTTTGTGGGAGCGCCAATTATTGTTTTACTGATATTCCAAGTCGTTGCAGTACGTGATCATTCAGATCGAATTTAGGGTCTGCATAGACAATGGTCATAGAGCCTGCAACGTCAAAAACAAAAGCGTAGCCTTTATCTTTGGCAATGGCTTCAATGGCGTTAAAAACTCTATCCTGAATGGGTTTCACCAACTCTTCTCTTTTCTTAAACAGGTCTCCGTCTTTGCCAAAACGTTTTTTCTGCAAATCTTTGGCTTCCTGTTCGGCTTTGATGATAGATTCTTCTCTTTTTTGTTTAAGGTTATCCGGAAGCGTAATGGCTTCTACCTGATATTTTTTATACATAGAATCAATAGAAGCAAATTTCTTTTCAATATCTTTTTGCCAGTTGGCAGCTAATCTGTCCAACTCTTTTTGAGCTTCTTTATATTCAGGAATATTACTCAAAATATATTCTGAGTCAACATATCCTTGTTTTGGCGCTTGCGAGAATGCCGTCAACGACAAACTAACGGTTAAAACGAATAATAGGAGGGTCTTTTTCATAAAATAATTTTTTGTGAATGTATGTAACGTGGTTTTTATATGATTATTATTATGTCAATTCTTTTGTGTTAATCAATAGATGAGTTAATAGAGATGTGGAAGTGACTTTTATTCGCCCCCGGTTTTCCGGGTACTTCATCAAAACCGTACCCCCAGTCGAAGCCGAGCAGACCGAACATCGGCAGGAATATACGGACGCCGAAACCGGCTGACTTATAGAATTTGAAAGGTGAGTAAGCGCGTTTGTCAATCCAGGAGTTTCCTGCTTCTGCAAAACCTAACAGATAAATGGTAGCGCTTGGGTTTAAAGTAATGGGGTAGCGCAATTCGGCAGTAAATTTATTAAAAATAGATGCTCCATCTTGCGGAGATAAATCTTTGTCGCCGTACCCGCGCATCGGAATCATTTCACTCCAAATATAGGAATAGTTTCCTAATCCGTCGCCACCCATATAAAAACGTTCGAAAGGAGAGATTCCGATAGCTTTGTTGTAACATCCCATAAAACCTGATTTGAAGCGTATATTAACTACCAAATTCTCCACTATCCGTGTGAACCACGAAATATTGAATTTCCATTTATGCAGTTCTATCCAGCGATATTTTTCCTGAAGAGTTGCTGTTGAATAGTCTTTATTTGAGAAAAGTGAATAGGGTGGCGTAAGTTGCGCCGAAAACATAATTTCCGAGCCGGCACGCGGATAGATAATGGCATCTACAGAGTTTCTTACCAGAGTAAAAATATAGCTGATAGTATTGGAATTTCCTGTAGCAAACGCCAATTCGGAAGTAAAGTTATGTACATTGTAATGTTGATACATTAGTGTGTGCATCATCCTGAAAAAGTTGTCGGGCCATTGAAGTTTCTTTTCATAACCTACGGAAACTCCGAAAATTCTCATAGAATGATAATTGAATTCATCTTTTCTGTTGCCCGTAGATTGCACCTGATAACTTATGCCTGCCGTTAAAGAATTAGGTCTTTTACCTCCCACCCAGGGTTCTGTAAATGACGCAGTATAATATTGATAAACATAAGTTCTATTGAGACTTGAGGATGCTCTGAATGCTAATTTCTGACCGTCTCCGGCAGGGATAGGATTCCACGCATCTTTTTTAAAGATTTTTTTGAATGAGAAGTTATTGAATGCAATTCCGGCGGTTAGCATAAATCCTGTTGCGCCTGCCCCAACCTGAAGTTCCAACTGGTCGGAAGAGGCTTCTTCCACAACATACTCTAAATCTACAATACCTTCAGTCTCATTGGGTTTTGGAATTACATTAATAGATTCCTGATTAAAATAACCCAATCCGAGCAACAGTCGTTGCGAATTGATTAAATCTTCCCGATTAAACAATTGCCCCGGTATTGTTGTTAATTCGCGCAGAATTACCCTGTCGCTTGTTTTGGTGTTACCGGAAACGGTTATTTTGTTATTTGTTGCCTGTTTCCCTTCAAAAATACGTATTTCCAAGTCAATAGAATCTCCCTCTACTCTTACCTCAACAGGATTGGCTCTGAAGAAAAGATAACCGTCATTCATATAGAGAGAAGACAAATCGTTACCATTTTTATCCATCTGCAATTTTTCTTCCAATAAAGACTGATTATAAACATCCCCTTTTTCAATATTCAGAATCTCTTTTAACAATTTGGTAGGGTATTTTGTATTTCCCACAAGATCAATATTTCTGAAATAGTATTTGTTTCCTTCGTTCACATCAATAAGAACATACGCAAAACTGTTTTCAAAAATTACGGTATCGAAATTAATATAAGCATCTCGAAAACCATAATCATTCATCTTGTTAATCAAACTCACCTTATCATTTTCATAATCATCTTTATTGAATTTAGATGATTTGGCAATTCTGAATTTCACTCTGTCGGAAAAATAGTCGCCCAAATGTTCAAGCAAATCTTTCGATTTATAGTAATCCATGTGTTTAACCATAAACCGGAACATAGTATCTGCTTTCGACATAGGTTCAAATCGGGTTCTTTCCTTCGTACCTTTCATTACTTTGGTAAGCCTTCCCTGCGGTATGCTTACCCCTGAAACAAGAATGCGGTCAATTTTTACTTTTCTTCCCTTATCAATATCAAAAACAATAGTTACCCCTTTGTTAATTTTATCGTCGGGTTTTATTTCCGGTTTAACTCCGCAGTTATAGTATCCTTTTTCTATGTAATATTTTTTGATAACATTGACACAGGTTTGTACCATATTTTCATTCACTATATTACCTTGTGCCAATTTAATTTTGTCGCGCAGGTCGGTTTCCTGTCCCTTTCTAATACCTTTAAAACCGAAAGCAACCAATCTGTTTCGTTCCGTTAGTTGAATATTAATAAACGCAAGATTATCCACCACACGAGTCAAAGTAATATCAATATCTTCATATAGTCCTGACTTCCAAATATTTTTTATAGATTTTGAGATTTGTTCTCCCGGAATTTCAATGACATCTCCCACCTGGAACAGCAACAGCCTTGTGTCAAAATTGGCAACGCCTGTGTAAGTAATACCACCTATTTCATACTTTTTAGGATAGAAAAAATCTATTTCTATTCTCGGTTTTTCTTCATCGGGAATGAGTTGCACCTGTCCATAACTCAATAAACTGCATATATTTAGCAGGGTTAATAAGAAAAGTAATCTACAGCATCTATTAGTCATTAACTACAGTTAAAAATTGGTTGGCGAAAATATAAAAAATGGCAACTTTTAAATCATTACTTTCAATGTTATTCTTTCATAAAACATTTCGTAGCGGAATTTCGGCTGTCGGTTACTCTAATAAAATAGATTCCGGAACTTAATGTTGAGATATTAATTTGGGTATCCTTGTTGGAAATCTCTTTTGAGAGTACTATAAGACCGATATTGTTATAGATCACTATTTGCGCATTTCCTGCATCGGTTCTCATAACATTTAATAGATTTCCTGCGGGATTTGGATGAAGTGTAAAGTATTCGGTTAATTTATTTTCATCAATGCCTGTATTGTCAATAAAGTTTGCCACTAACTCAACATTTGCGGTTACCGGAAAAGTGTAAACACTTTCTGTTGATATTTCTGTGCCGTTTTTTGTCCAGTTAATAAACTTGTAATGTTCGGCAGGCTCTGCGGTAACAGTTACACTGGTGTTCTCATCATAGTCGCCGCCGCCGCTTACCGTACCACCTACCGGCGGATTTGCCGATACGGATACCGTATAAACAGCAGTACAGCCGTTTGGTAGATTATAGCTTATCTTATTTGATTCTCCTCCTGAAGAACATACGGTCGCCACAGCCCACGTGTGCCCTTTAGCATGGTTATAAGTAGTATCGGTGTATGTTGTTGCTGTAATATCTGATGCAATTTGGGTGTTGTCTCTGAAAATTTTGTACGTTAAGCCTGTGCCGGCAGGAGCATCCCACGTTAATACGGCTTTACAATCAATAGTATAAGTAACCGTCAGGTTTGTTGGCGGGTTACAGGGCGCTTCAGCGTATATACCGTCAATAAATTCGACGCCGGAGTTAGTGGGGTCTAAATAGGTTTTCATCTGTAATGTAGGATGTTGATCCCAGTGGTACCAAAGTTTGCCGTAGAAGTCAGGCTGGTACGGAGTAGTACAGAACGAACTGCCACCGGAAAGTGTTCCGACAATACGTCCATTCTGATTAAAAATAGGGGAGCCGGAGGAACCTCCTTCGGTAACGCCGTGATTGGTAACGGTAGGCGCCCACGTAACGCGCCATGCTGAATTAGGCGCTGTAACGACACCACTACCGAAATTGATTGAGCCGGCAGAAACAAGTTGAGAAGTAAATGTTGAAATTTTCTTTCTGTCCCCATCGGGATGATGAATACTTACACCGCTGGTAGCAGGAATATTTCTTCTATCCCAACCGTTGTAGTAAACACTCCAATTGGAAGGAATAGCGTTGTTTAAGCGTAATAAAGTGCCGTCTGAAGCGCCGTTCATAGGAATATTCACTAAAATAGTAGCGCCTGTTGTAGTTCTTTGGGTTGCTGACCCCCCGCCATTACAGGCAAGATATTCATAATGAAAATAATAAACAGATTGATTTACCTGCTGCTGAGTAGCGCCGTCATAGCAGTGATAAGCGCTTAAAAAAAGCGGGTCAAAATTGTTGGAAGTATTGTTTACCAGCGAACCGCTACAATAATAAACATAACCTCCTCCGGCAGGGATTATAATACGCGCAACACCTCTCTTCTGGTCTTGCCAATTGTCGCCTTC
Source organism: Bacteroidota bacterium (assembly GCA_009787115.1). Taxonomy (GTDB): domain Bacteria; phylum Bacteroidota; class Bacteroidia; order Bacteroidales; family WCHB1-69; genus WRNX01. The sequence goes on along the minus strand of WRGQ01000169.1, from coordinate 13,803 downwards.
AGGACAGTTTATATTTACCTCACAAGGATCTGATAGAAAACTTACTCCTGATTTACTCCCATCATGAGATTTTCCGGAATATAAATTGTTGTATCCATAAACCACACCGGTAATAATGATGGGTGATTCGTAATTTGTAGATGGTGGCGCCACATATTCCAGTGTAATAATGTCGCCTACAACAAATTCGGTAGCAAATTCAACCCTTTTCGGGTTGGTTTCTTCGGTATAAGCGCCCAATACCTGTGAACGGTCATCGTTATAAATAAACAACTTTCCTCCGGCAGGGATTTCAAATTTGTCGTAAGTCAACATAATTGCTATGGCGTCTTCGGCAATGATGCAGAGCCTCCAAATATCCTGTCCATTGGGGAGTAGTGTCCATTCACCGGAATTATCCGTAGTGAAATTTACCGGAATAGTTTTGCCTACGCGGGGAGGTAAATTATCAAGTTTACGTTCGGCATCCTCTGCACGCATCGCTGCCACATCAAAAATAATCGGAAGATTTTCGGTAGTACTCAGTATTTCATTTTCAGTTTCAAAGGAAAAACTTGGTGGAATACCTCCAAAACTAACTTGTGCAAAAGTGTTAGTAAAACAATGTATTGCTAAAAAAAGAAACAATAATTTTAAGAAAAGGTCGTGTTTTTTCATATTTGAATAAATTAATTAATATTGTTTATTGAAATTTAAGTCCGCAAAAATACTAAATAAAACTACAATTTGCTCTTTTGCATTCTCCGCACAGAATGCAGGTTTTCTCAACTTCCCTGTCGTGAATGGCATCAGTTTTACAATAAGAATGGCATTTCCGGCAGTCTGTACATCCCACTAATTTCAGTTTGGCAGCAAAAGGGATAAATTTTATGATGTATAAAAGCCATCCAATAGGGCAAAAGATTCTGCAAAAGGGGCGGTAAATAAAAAGGGAAGAAATGATTAATAGAGGTACGGTAATATATCCCATCCAATTGAAAATTTTCAATTTAAAGATAGCAACAAACGGGTCATAGGCACATAGCACGGGACGTTGGGAGATGACCACCCAGATTACCAGAGATACAAACAGGAGAGTTTGAATATATATCAAAATCTTCTGTGCTTTTTTTGTTTTCAGCAGTCTCCATTTATTTTGCCGGAAAATAAACTCTTGTAAGGCGCCGAGCCAGCAAAGCCAGCCACACCAGATTGAACCAAAAATAACCGAAAGAATGAGAATGACCATAATAACCGTAAACGAGAGCCAAAATGCGCTCTTTCCCATTAAAAACAGTATAAACCCTTGAAAATAGAAAAGAATGCAGTTGCACCCACCGGCAATAAACCCGAAATAGACCAGCGAACACAGTAATATAAGCGGGCGAAAATGTTGAATGGTTGTTGTTTTGAACGAAAGTCCAATAATACAAAGCAATAAAAAAGCAACACACAACCCGATAATGGATTGTGTATTGTAAGTATCAGACAGGCAAGCGGTGGCAGTAATTGCACATACGGCGCCAGTGGCTATCCAACCTAATTTCTTACGGTAGTTGTTTCTTGAATCCAGCATCCTACTTTATATTCAGCCCCAATTGTGGTATATCCTCTCTGGAATCTTTCCTGCTCGGTTGGCATTCTTAATTGTGTACGTTTTGCTCTGGCTAAGTCGGCAACAGAGGGGTCCACAGCGGCAGCGCGTGAGTATTTATCTGCGGCAGCCCAATTGTAATCAAAAGGAAGAGTATCTTCGTTAGTGCATTTAATTCCGGAGGCGGCATATAAATCTCCAATCAGGATATATGCTTTTCCACTGTTGGGTTTAATTTTCAGCACTTGCAAAGCGGCGTTTCTTGCTTCCTGATAATTTCCTTTGAGTTGGTTGATAAGACCAATCATATACAAGGGATCTACTTTTTGTTCATTGGTTTCAAAAAGTTCAACGGCTTCTCTGAAAAATTCGAGAGCTTTATCATAGTCTTCTATATTTAAACTGTAATATCCCATTAGGTTAGCGGTTTGGGCGCTGGGCTCGGCTTTGTGTACAATATTCAACATATCGGCAAAAATCTGTGATGTAGTACAGCCCCCTTTGTTCAGGGTTATCAACATCTTCTTAAGTTTTGTGAGATCGTCTTTTATTTGTTCAAATTTATTGCTATATACCTGCTCCAACACGCCACAAGGAGCAAATGGAGTGAATTTGTTTTCAATGTTCTTTAATGTTTTTTGGTAGTTGGTAATAAACTGCATAGAGCGAGCCGTATCCTGAATCAGTTTCAGTTTTTTATTTTCATAGTCGGTTGGTGTAATTTTCCCAGCTTCAAGGGCTTGTTCCAGATTTTCAAAATTAAGAATCTGTTTATCAATCTCTTTATAGTAATTATTAATAGATGTTTCAATATATTCTGTAGCACGTTCGTAGGCATCAATCATAATGGTGGTATCTTTTTTGGCACGGGCAATCTGTTCGGCAACATTGAAATAGATATCCCATATATTGGGTTGGGTTTTTTCTTTCTCCATTTCAATAGATTCAATAAAGAGATTAAACGCATTCAATATATCTTCCGTAGTTTTATTTTTATACTTAATCATATAAAACGCCTTAAATCCAATGCCATTTCCTTCCGTAAAGTTTTTGGGAAAATAGAGGTGGCGGTTTCCAACACTATTCAACAGATCGTCAATATATTGATTTTTCAACTCCTCATTATCTTCTGCCGATTTGATTAATGCATCAAACATATTTTGCAGATAAGTGGTATTGAAAATGGCGTTCCACGAACACGGACAGGTTTCTACAATTTGTTTCCAATGTGGATAAGCATCTTGATAATTTTTTTGATCGTAAAAGGTTCTAAACAGGGAGACCTCTTGCAAACAGTTTAAAGAATCTGCTTCGGTTTTTCCATACTGAAACCCACAAGGCGTTGATTGCGCAAAACTTCCTAATGTAAAACAGGTTACAATGACGAAAAGCATAATTTTTTTCATAACAATATGATTTAGATTTTGGGTTGATTATTTTTTTTATTGGCAACTTATAACGAAAATCTGATATAAAAATTGCATTATTAATCTAATTTTCTGCGTTGATACCATTTCTCTTGAAGAATGAAATTAAAAGATAATTTATAATAGTTTTGTAAGATCAGATCGTTTTTGAGTGTTCCTAATCTACTGTATTCAAACATTATATTAATAGAAGAACGGGAATTGAATACACGGATAGGCAACCCCAGTCCTGCTGAAAAAGCTAATTCAGTAATGGATTTATTGTTTAAAATAAGGTATCCTGTAGAAAATCTCGTTCCAACTCTGAAATTTATTTTGTTGTAATATTTTGATGACATAGCATTGGGTACATATTGCAGTCCTATGGCTGTGATGAGATTATTTTTCAAAGAATCTTTACTTTTTGAATTATTTTCCGACATATAGAAACTTTTCCAGTTTTGCCAGGTAACATCCCCTGCAACCAATAGTTTGTCTTTATATCCGTAAGAGATTCCTCCTCCAACAATATGCGGCATTTTCACGTTACTTTTCAAAGCGTTTTTCCCGATTTGAGCCTTCACGGTGTCCATATAACTACTCCCTCCGGGTGAATAGGTACCGGAATAAGATAAGACGAGCAGATTTTCTCTTGACCAGACTTTAGCGGCATTTTCATAAATGGCGCCAAAACCCAACTGGTGTTTTTCCTTAATGGTTGTATGGTATTGAATACCTGCTGTTATTTGAATGCCGTCTATATAACGGAAATTGGTAACTACAAAATTGAAAGAGTTTGGCATTTCGTATTCTGCAAATCTCAATGAGTTGATAGTACCAAAAAGATAAGACAGATTCATTCCCAAAGTTAATCCTTTGCAAATTTTAAAAGCGTTTCCCCAGTAGAGGAGCATAAGCCCGCCTTCCCCTTTATATTTATTGGTGATATTGCCAATAGTATCTTTATGGTAAGCATCAAGGATATCATACCCTATATCGCTGTAAGGCATAATGCCGATGCTTGTGCGCCACACCTTTAAAATGGGCAACCCTATCGCAATGTAATCCAACTGGGCAAAAGCCCCCTTATATTCTTGATCCTCTGTTCTTAGTTTTTGATTCGTAATGTTAAACGCTACATCGCCGACAAACGAAAGCGAGTCGAAGGCAGTGTAGGAAGCCGGATTTTTAAAGTTGATATAGTACGGATTTTGGAGTGCGTAGCCTGTACCGCCCATAGCGCTCAATATGCTATTCGTTCGCGGAGACAGATTGCCTATCCCAAAACCGGAATAGGGCGAGTTGATGTCGTTTTGTGCAATTCCAAAAACGGATAACAGCATGAGAATCAGCAAAAGCGGAAAAGTTTTTGGTGTTTTACACATTATATTTGATAATTTCATTTAACCCTTTCAGTACTACATTTGGGGCGGCAAATATCGTATTTTTTATTGATTTTTGCAACAAAGCAGCATCTCCCCCCGAAAATAATACAACCAACGCATTAAATTGTGCTTTGTATTCATTAATTAACCCATCAATTTCACAGCACATACCAACAATAACTCCTGATAAAATTGATTCTTCGGTGTTCATTCCCAAAAAGTGAATATCTTTTTCATGCTCCCTTATGAGCGGCAGTTTTTTGGTTTTTTCGTGAAGCGCCTCAAAGCGCATTTTCATTCCGGGAGAGATAGAACCGCCAAAATATGCTCCCTTTTCATTCACAAAATCGAAAACCAAACAGGTACCGGCTTGAATGGAGAGTACATTTCTGTTGCGAAACATACTTGCCGCACCCACAGCATTGGCAATTCTGTCCAAACCCAGAGTTGCAACGCTTTGGTACAAAAGTGTAACCGGCAATTTTGTCTGATGTGTGTAATGAATCAGTTTCGTATTGGTTTTCAAAAACTCTGTTACCTGCACATCTACATCGGCAACTGAAGATATTATGGAATTTTCTATTGAGAACTGATTTAAAATTGAGGTAAGGAGATCTCTTGTGATAACGGAAAAAGATTGACAATACACACATTCATCGTTGTTAAAAACAGCGATTTTCCGAAGGGTGTTGCCGATGTCAATTACGAGGTTCAAGGGTTAGCGGTTAGTGGTTAGTGGTTATTTTATTTTAAAGTTCCAATTGATAGAAGGTATTATCGGGAATAAGCTCATTTTATAGGCTTTTGTTTCGATTTCAAAAACAGGGGGAGTGGTGGTGGGGTCAAAGTTGGTGGTGGTTTCGTAAAAGATAAAGAAAGGATTTTTACGATTGTAAACATTATAAATAGAGAAGTTCAGCCCTGTTTCAAAGTGTTTGCGTTTCACAATGTTCCAGTTCACGGAAAGGTCTAAACGATGGTAGGGGGGCAGTCGGTAGGCATTTCTGTCGTTGTACTCCGTCATAAGGTCGCCGTTGAAAAAGTAGTATCCCACAGGAATAGTCATTGTATTTCCGCTTGCAAATACCCAAACGGCAGCCACCGACAGTTTATTCCGGATAATTTCGTAGTTGAGGCTGACAGAGACGTCGTGGCGGCGGTCATATTTTGCCCAAAACCATTCTCCCTTATTGAGTTCCGAAAATTTTCTCTGAGTAAAAGAGAGGGTATAACCCACAAACCCTGTAAAACGTCCTCTGTTTTTTTGCAGAAAAAACTCAACCCCACACGAATAGCCTTTCCCTTGCGTAAGCCGCTGGTCGGAATTTACCTGAAAAGTTGATAAATCCATTCCGTCTTTATATTCGGTCAGGTTGTTCATCGTTTTATAATAAGCGTCAATATAGGCTTCAAACATATTGTTATAAAAATTTCTAAAAACGCCCAGCGAGACCTGATGTCCTGTTTGAGGTTTCACAAATTCGGTACTGGGCACCCAAACATCGGTGGGCAGCGAAATGGTTGCTAAAGAAATCTGATGCAGATATTGACAGTTAAATGTGTATGAGGTTTTTACAGAAGTGTTGGTATCTAATAAAAAACGGGCAGACAAGCGCGGCTCAGGATAATTGTATTGAGAAATCATTTGTCCGGGCTTGTATTGGATAGAATCTAACACCCGCATCTGTTCGTCTAAAACAAAACGTGTAAATGTCCCGATATGGGAAAAATGTGAATAACGTATGCCATAACTTACTTTCAACCATTTTACAATATCCCATTCGTCGTTGGCATAGACCGACAACTCGTTGGCATAAAAAGGTTTTGTTTTCGGAAAAGTAAGGAAGTTTCCCTCACCGGCTTCCACATCAAAATTGGAAGGGAAAAAAGTGTGGAAAATGTAATACACCCCGAATTTAGTATTGTGTTTGGGATTAGGCAAAAAAGTGAGTTCCGTTTTCAACGCATAATCTCTTATTCCCGACCCGATGGCAAAATTGTAAATGCCCTGTTTCATTTTTGTTTTAAACTTATAATCGCTAAAAGTACCGGAGGTGTTTAAAAACAGTTTCGGGGTAATAATGTAGTTCCACCGCACGGAAGCAGCCCCGTTGCCCCACGCAAAAACCGAATTGATATTGCCGCTCGTGGATTTAAAGCCATACACATCATCTCCGTAGTAACCACCGATATAAAGCCGGTGTTTGTCATTCACAATGATATTAAACTTGCCGTTCAAGTCGTAGAAATAGAATTTGGCGCCTTTAAACGGCGAAGTAGTTTTCAGGAAAGGTTGAATAAGCCAGTCAATATAAGTTCTTCTGCCGGAGAAGATAAAAGAGGCTTTATCTTTTTTAATCGGACCCTGCACGGTAAAGCGGGAGAAGATAACGCCAATGCCGCCGTCTAACTCGTAGTTCTTCATATTGCCCTCTTTTTGATACACATCTACAATAGACGCCAAGCGACCACCGTAGTTGGCGGGCATCCCCGATTTAATGACATCTACACTTTTCAAAGCATCGGCATTGAAGATAAAGAAGAAGCCGAACAGATGACCCGGGTTGAAGATGGGCGTTTCGTCCAACATCACTAAATTTTGGTCGGAGTTTCCACCGCGCACGTAAAAGCCGCTGTTCCCTTCCGAGCCTGACTGAATGCCGGGGAGCAACTGAATAGAACGTATAACGTCCGCCTCGCCCATAAAGGCAGGGATAGATTTAATAGTTTCAATCTTCATCTCCATTTTTCCAACATCAATACCGGAAACATTTTTATCGGCAGCCTCTCCCTTCACCACCACCTCATCGGCTATAATGGCGGAAGGCATAATTTCAATGTTCTTCTTGAGATTGGAGGTAATGGTAATTTTCTCTGAGATGGGTTTATACCCCAAATAATTGACGTTAAGTATATAGATTCCTTTTTCAACGGTGATGGAATAGAAGCCGGCAGTGTTGGTAACGGCGCCGTTGGAAGTAGCCTTTGAAAGCGAATCTTTAAGAATAATGTACGCGCCGACAATCGTTTCACCGTTCGCAGCATCTTTCACTATCCCCGAAAGTGTAACCTTCTGGGCAGTTAATGACGTTAGTATTAAGAAAGTAGAAAATATTAAAACAAGTTTTTTCATAAAAGCGGGCAAAGATAAAGGATTATTAGCAACTTTTTCTATTTTCGCAAACTTTTTTACTAAAATAGAAAACTTACTGTAAGTTATTAATAATCAAAGTAATATATAATGAAAAAAATCTTAACAATTCTTTTGTCTCTAATCTTTATGACACAATTTTTTACAACAAATGCGCAATTTATTTTTGAAGGTACACGAAAAAGAACCATTCAGGATCTCTCCGGTCAGAGTGAAATTTCCAAAGCGGTTATTGAAAGAGGGGTGGAACAAATGGCAATGCTGTGGAATTATACCGACGGCACAGAAACCGATTTCTATAATTTCTGTTTAGCTAATTTCTGTAAAACTAAAGAAGAAAAAAAACGTCTTTTTGACCGTGTAGCGGAAAATTTTGAAACTATTTTCGGACATAACAACAGAATTACGCTCGACTTGTTGCGCCCTACACAGGTAACGGGCTACAACCCAATGCCTGTTGATGACCTTTTCGCTACTTACGATGTGAATGCACATTTTTCCGATGATATGTTTGCCAATAAAACTGCTTTGCTCGTTGCATTAAACTTTCCCTATTTTAATTTGGACGAGAAAGAATACAACGGTCACAAGTGGAACGAAACCGAGTGGGGCTATGTTCGGTTGGGCGACTATTTCCATTCCCGCGTTCCGGCAAATCTACAGCAAAATATTGCTACTGCATTAGCAAATGCAGACCAGTATATTTCTAACTATAATATTCCTATGTGGCTGATTGCAAACGGCTCCAGCAACCGCTACTGGTCGTATGGCACTAAATTGATTACCCACTGGGGGCTTCGCGATGAACTGAAAGCCGCTTATGCCGATACTTATAGAGGATTAATAAAACAGCAATTAATCTACGGAATAATGAAAGCCATTATTGACCAGTCAATTCCTGCTGAAATTATGAACGAAACAGAAGGGTATTACTGGAAACCGATAACAAATAAAACATACTTGTACGAATTGGTTGAAGTTGGAAGCACTCCGGAACCCAACACCCGATACAAACACTTGCTCAATGTTTTTAAGGCAGTACGCGCTACCGACAAGTGCTATGATGAAGGAAGTACCTATATTTCAAGAAGATTTGAAAGCGAATTGGAAATGAAACTTGAAGATGTTGAAAACCTCTTTATCTCTCTGCTCACCTCCCCGCAAGTAAAACAGGTAGCGGAAATCATTACCAAAAGGTTAGGAAGAAAATTGCAACCCTTTGATATATGGTACGACGGATTCAAATCGAGAAGTACTCTCAATCAAGATTCATTAGATATGGCGGTGCGTGCAAAATACCCCAATGTGAATGCATTCCAGAAAGATTTGCCCAATATCTTGATAAAACTGGGATTTACGCCACAAAAAGCCAACTATATTTGCCAATACGTTCAGGTTGATCCTTCCGTTGGCGCAGGACACGCGTGGGGCGCAGAAATGAGAACCGACAAATCTATGCTGCGTACCCGATTTACAAACGAAGGTATGGACTATAAGGGATATAACATCGGAACGCACGAGTTTGGACATAATGTAGAGCAAACTATCTCTTTGCACGATGTTCCGAACTATTTCCTGAAAGGCGTGCCGAACACCGCCTTCACCGAAGCGCTGGCGTTTACCTTTCAGGGAAAAGATTTAGAATTGCTGGGGTATAAAAATAATGATGAAATGACGGAGTCTCTGAACACACTGGATATTTTCTGGAGTTGTTATGAAATTATGGGAGTCTCTTTGGTGGACATTAAAGTGTGGCAATGGATGTACCAGCACCCCGACACTGATGCAGCAGAATTAAAATATGCGGTGATGAGAATTGCCAAAGAAGTTTGGAATCAATATTATGCACCGGTTTTCGGCTATGAAGAGCAAACCATTCTGGCTATCTATTCTCACATGATTGACGCCCCGCTGTACTTATCTGCTTATCCAATCGGACATATCATTGATTTTCAGATTGGGAATTATCTGAAAAACAAAAATCTCGGCAACGAAGTATGCAGAATGTACGCTATGGGAAAATTAACCCCAAAACTTTGGATGGAACGCGCCGTAGGAACGCAAATTAATACTACAGAATTGCTTACAAGTACGCAAACGGCTATTGATAAGATTAAGGAGGCTATGAAGCCGTCTAAAAAACTGAAAAAATAGTTAGGCTTTATCCATATTGAGCACTTTATGCAAACAAAAATTGAAATTGCGGAAAACTGGCTTCCAAGATATACTGGAACGGCATTGCCGGATTTTGGGAAATATATCATTCTCACTAATTTCAAAAATTATGTCGCTAATTTTGCTGAAATAATGAACACGGAAGTTATGGGAGTTGATAATCCTATGCAAAGCGCTACAAAAGATAATATTACAATTATCAATTTCTCAATGGGAAGCGCTATGGCTGCTACCATTATGGATCTTTTGACGGCAGTAAATCCGAAAGCCGTACTTTTTCTCGGCAAAACCGGCGGGCTCAAAAACTATATCGGTCTGGGCGAGTTATTGCTTCCCATTGCGGCTATCAGAGGCGAAGGAACTTCCAACGACTACTTCCCGCCCGAAGTACCCGCATTACCCGCTTTTAATATGCAAAAAGCAATCTCTTCAACCATTAGAGACTACCAGAAAGATTATTGGACAGGTACGGTTTACACCACAAACCGCAGACTGTGGGAACACGATGAAAAATTTAAGGAATACCTGCGAACTATCAGAGCCACCGCTATAGATATGGAAACTGCAACCCTCTTCTCAGTAGGTTTTTATAATAGAATCCCAACGGGCGCACTGCTTATGATTTCAGACCAACCTATGCTCTCCGATGGTATTAAAACTGAAAAAACCGACAAGTTAGTTACCGAACAGTTCTCGCTCGAACATCTGAAGATTGGAATAGACTCCCTCCGACAACTGATTAACAAAGGAATGACGATTAAACATCTGAAATTCGACTATTATGAATAAAATCCGGATAAATTCCTTGAAATTATTTGTCACTTTGATAGCAAAACCCAACTTTATTCATACTTTTTAATTTTTTTTCGTATTGAAATACAGCAATATACGTATTTTTCTACCTCTTTTTACTGAATTTTAATTTTCGCATTAAAGTTGTTATATATTTGCACCGATTTTTATTCATTTAAAATTATAGGAGGAACGTTATCGATTAAATTTCTACACTCAATTTTCAGTAACCAAAAAATATGATTATGAAATCGATTACGCTAACCGATAATGAGTTAATTACTCGTTATGTTTCCGGCGATGAAGTTGCCCTTAAACATTTAATTAACAGACATCAAAAAAAGGTTTTCTCGTACATTCTTATGTCGGTGAAAAGTCGTGAACTTGCAGAAGACATTTTTCAGGACACCTTTATTAAAGTTATCAACACCCTGAAATCCGACAACTATAAAGAAGAAGGAAAATTTCTGCAATGGGTGATGCGAATTGCCAACAATCTGAAAATTGATTACTACCGCAAAGTGCAACGGATGCCCGTTTTTGAGTCTAACAGCGATTTCAACATCTTTGATGTTTTAAATGGCACCGACTCATCTGTTGAGCAAAAAATTATTATGGAACAAATTTACAGCGATATCACAAATTTAGTGCAATACCTGCCCGAAGAACAGCGCGAAGTGCTGGAAATGCGCATCTACGACGACGTTAGTTTTAAGGATATTGCCGAAATTACCGGCGTAAGTATCAACACCGCATTAGGAAGAATGCGCTACGCCCTGATCAACCTTAGAAAACTTATCAAAGAAAAGAACGTGATCATTTCATAATCAGAAAATAACATTTTATTTCACTTTATTTGCAATATTTCTTTTGTATTGGCGTTTTTATTCTGTTAAAAACGAATACAACGCCTATGAATCAAGCAATAACCCTTTATAAAAAACCTTCCAAAGTAAACCTTAACCAAACCCCTCGAAAAGCGATTATTGAAACTTTAATCAGTTACTCAAAATCCCTTCAATTGGTGAATACTTCCATCGGGAAAATTCTGGTGGTAAATAATTAAGACAGGTTTTATCTTTTCATTTTGATTCGGTTGGAAAAAATATATTTTTGCCACATCAAAATCTAAAACAATATGAAAATTATCAAAATTTTATCTCTGTCGGTAATGGTTGCTCTTATCGCAACATGTTGTGTTACAAAAAGTAAATACAAAGAATTGGATGCCAAATACCAAAAATGTACGGAAGATCTAAATTATACAACTTCCGAAAAAATTGACTTTGAAAATAAAAGCAAAGATTTGGCATCGGAAGTAGCCGCTTTAAAAATACAAATTCAAAATTTGAAAGAAGACACGTCATCTATAAGAAGAAGAGTGCGAATTATAGAACGTCAATTAGATAAAACGAAAGGGGATTACGACGAATTATTGAAAAGTTTTACCGATCAGAATATAACTAAAAATGCGCTTTTGGCTGAAAAAGAAGCCCGCTTGAATGAACTGCAAAGTATTTTAGATCAAAAAGATGCAGAAGTTAAGGCGCTAAGAAATAAAGTAGCCAATGCTCTGAAAGGGTTTGAGGATATGGGCTTAACAATCTATGAAAAAAATGGAAAAGTATATGTCTCTTTAGATGAAAAATTGCTCTTTGCGTCAGGAAGTTGGGATATTGACAGCAAAGGAAAGGAAGCCTTAACCGAATTGGGTAAGGTGCTTGCCAACGACACTAATATTAATGTTGTCATAGAAGGTCATACCGATAACGTTCCTTATAGAGGAAGCGGCTACATAAAAGATAATTGGGACTTGAGCGTAATGCGCGCCACCGCAGTGGTTAAAGAACTATTGAAAAATAAAGAGATTAACCCGCAACGCATTTCTGCTTCAGGAAGAAGCGAGTATGTTCCTATTGATAATGAAGATTCAAAAGAGGCACGCGCTAAAAACCGCCGTACCGAAATTATCCTTACGCCAAGATTAGACGAACTTTTCCAAATTATTGACAGTCAATAGTTGATTACAATTTCATCTTTTTCAAAAATTTTATTGGATTGGTTTGAAGAAAACCGGCGACCATTACCTTGGCGCGGAGAAACCGACCCCTATAAGATTTGGGTCTCCGAAATAATTTTGCAACAAACCCGCGTAAATCAGGGGTGGGAGTATTACCTGAAATTTATTGACCGTTTTCCTGATGTGAAAACGTTGGCAAACGCGCCGCTGCAAGAGGTATTGTATGTGTGGCAAGGATTGGGTTATTACACGCGAGCGCGAAATATGCACGTTGCTGCTCAACAAATTATGCAGGAATATCAAGGGATATTTCCTCATCATTATTTAAAAATTAGAAAATTGAAAGGTATTGGAAACTATACGGCGGCAGCAATTGCTTCCATCGCTTTTGCCCTTCCCTACCCTGCCGTAGATGGCAATGTTTTGCGTGTAATTTCACGAATATTCGGAATTTATGATGATATTGCACAACAAAAAACAGTAGGCAAAATCACACTGCATTGCGAAAAGTTGATCGACAAAAAAAATCCGGGTAGTTTTAATCAGGCGCTTATGGAGTTGGGCGCTATGCAATGTACCCCGAAAAAGCCAAAATGTGAGGTTTGCCCATTTGTTACTCAATGCGTTGCGTTTGAAAATGAATTAGTGAATGTGCTACCTGTGAAATCTAACAATATTAAAATTAAAGACAGGTATTTCCATTATTTTATCTTCATAAAAGAAGGTAAAACAATTATTGAACAGCGTACTGAAGATGATATTTGGAAAAATCTATTTCAGTTTCCAATGATAGAAACCCTCTCGGTTTGCAAGAAAGTTACCGACATGGTACTTTCAGATGCCGGTCTCAGCAGTATAGAACCTGTCTTTTTGAAAGAGATAAAACATAAACTTACACACCAGCATTTAACCATTCGGTTTTATGTAGTGAAGGATTTTTTCCCTCAATTAACGAATAATCGGTTGTCGGTTTCTGTTGAAGATTTGGATAAATATCCCTTTCCAATTGTGTTAAAGGGAATTATATACGATATTGTCACGTAACTGCCGCCATTAAGCCAATATGCCCGTTGTATGCTGTAAACACCATAAAAAAAAGAACATTTTTAAACGAATACAAAAAGATCTTAAAAGATTTTGAATTGGAATATGATGAGCGATATTCCCTAACGGGAATAAAATTACGAAACAATGATTTACGGAAAAATGTACAAAAAAAATGGCTCCCCGTTTTGGAGAGCCATTGATTATTGTTGGGAGTTATCCCAAATTATTGTTTTACAAACTTTTTAACGCTGGTT
>WRGQ01000168.1 GCA_009787115.1 Bacteroidota bacterium | reverse complement strand
CAAAACCAATACAACCGTTTGGGATATGGTTAAAAAGGCAATTCCCTATTTAGATAAACAGTTGGAAAAGAGTTACGAAGACCTGAAAAAACATTGCGATGAAAAGTGTTTGGAAAAAGACCATTTGAGTTATATGCAAATTCAATATTTATATGTACGCTCATTTTTTATGAATGATATTCCTTTACCGCAAACTACCTCAGTAGCGTTTGAGTATTACAAAAATCAAGCAATAAAATATTGGACGAGCAAAGATTTTTACATGCAGGGCATGATTGCGTTGGCGTTGTATAAACAGGGCGAGCCGAAAGTTCCCGCCAAAATTGTCGCCTCTTTAAAAGAGCACGCTATCCATAATAACGAAATGGGTATGTATTGGAAATATAACAACGGCTGCTATTGGTATCAAGCGCCCATCGAAACGCAAGCGCTTTTAATAGAAGTTTTTAGCGATGTTGCCAACGACAAAACCTCAGTAGAAGAAATGAAAGTGTGGTTGCTCAAACAAAAGCAAACGCAAGATTGGAAAACGACCAAAGCCACCACCGAAGCCGTTTACGCGCTGTTGTTGCAAGGCACTGATTTATTGGCAGAAACAGATTACCCAATTATAAAAATAGGCAATATGACCATTGACCCTGCTACTGATGCTGAAATAAAGACAGAAGCCGGCACCGGCTACTTTAAAAAACGCTGGGAGGGCTCGCTCGTAACCCCCGATTGGGGAAAAATAAGCGTTACCAAAAGTGAAAACAGCGTAGCATGGGGGGCAGTGTATTGGCAATATTTTGAACAGTTAGACAAAATAAAGCAATTTAAAGAAACCCCCTTAACCATTACCAAACAACTCTTTGTAGAACGAAAAGAGGGTAATAAAACAGTTATCGTCCCCATTGAAAAAGACGCAAAATTAATTGCAGGCGATAAAATTACCGTAAGAATAGAAATTCGTTGCGACCGCGACATGGAGTATGTGCATCTGAAAGATATGCGTGCCGCCTGTTTTGAGCCGATAGATTATTTATCGGGATACAGATACAAAGCGGGTCTCGGTTATTATCAAGCCATTAAAGATGCCTCTATGAATTTCTTCATAGATTATTTGCGTAAGGGGACTTACGTATTTGAATACGACTTGCGCGTATCGCAGAAAGGGGATTTTTCTAACGGCATAACTACGATGCAAAGCATGTATGCGCCGGAATTTACGAGCCACTCGGAAGGGGTGAGAGTAAAAGTTAGTGATTAGGGTATAACGTTTAAACCTTAAATCTTAAACCCTGTATCATAATCATCTAATCACTATGTATTCCCTTCGCATAAACCAAACCCTGATATCATTAGAAACCCCAATAATTATGGGGATTCTCAATGTTACTGAGGATTCTTTTTTTGATGGGGGCAGGTATCTTTCCGAAACGGCTGTTTTAAAACGTGTAGAACAAATATTGGAAGAAGGAGCTGCTATTGTGGATCTGGGAGCAGTTTCTACCAAACCAAACGCTGTTGATGTTGATGAAAATAAGGAATTAGAATCCATAATGAAGTATCTGCGTCTCATTCTTTCCCATTTTCCGGAAGCCCTTATCTCTGTGGATACATTTCGGGCAAATGTGGCAGAAATGGCGATTGGCGAAGGCGCTGCCATAATTAACGATGTTTCGGGAGGAAACGACCCCAATATGTTTGAAGTAGCAGGTAAATACCAGATACCATACGTTTTAACGCATAACAACCGTAACCAACCCATTGCAACAAAAGAACTGATACCTCAAATGCTCTCATTTTTTGGAAACAATATTGAAAAACTGATTGTAAAAGGAGTTAAAGATATTATTATTGACCCCGGATTTGGATTTGGCAAAACTATAGAACAAAATTATTACCTTATCAATCAATTAGAAACACTTTCCATTCTGAACTTTCCAATTTTGGCAGGGATCTCAAGAAAATCAATGATTCAAGAACTCTTACAGGTATCTCCTGCGGAATCTTTAACCGGAACTGTTACATTAAATACTCTGGCGCTTTGCCACAGAGCCTCAATATTGCGCGTTCACGATGTGAAACAGTGTGCTGAAACTATTAAAATATTTAATATAACATGTTAGTAATAAATTATATAGCATTTTATCTTGAATTTTATTGTTAAAAAAACTTAATTATTTCTTCATTACATTATATTATATATTTTTGCCACATAATTTTTTAAGAAAATCATTCATTCATTTATTTATTAACTAAAAACAATTTTATTATGAAAAAACTTATGATTTTATTGGCTGTTGCTTGCCTGGTTTTTGTTTCATGCGGAACAAAAAAAGAAAAAGCAACTGAAGTAGTAGCAGAAGAAACATGTTGCGCTTTAACTCCCGAACAGGAAGCTATGTTCGAAAATTGGGACTTATGGGCTGATTTAGATGAAATTCAACAAACTGCTCTCGTTGCTGACATGAAAGCTTTCATTGATGAATGTAAAGCAAAATGTGAAGCAAAATGTTGTGCAAAAGAAGGTGAAGAAGTAGAAGAAGTATGCCCTGAGAAAGCAGCTAAATGCGCAGAATTTAAAGCTAAATGGGAAGATTTCGACAATCTTACCTTAGATGAGAAAAAGGCTATCATTGACCAAGTTTTAGCATGCCACAAAGAAAAGTGCTGCAAAGAAAAAGAAGAAGGCTGCTGCGCTAAACACTAAACCTGCAGTAAAGAATAATTGTATTAAATATATCTAATACACTACAAAAAAAGGCGTCAAAATTTTGATGCCTTTTTTTGTTGCAATCGGTGCAATTGAATAAT
Source organism: Bacteroidota bacterium (assembly GCA_009787115.1). Classification (GTDB taxonomy): domain Bacteria; phylum Bacteroidota; class Bacteroidia; order Bacteroidales; family WCHB1-69; genus WRNX01. The sequence goes on along the minus strand of WRGQ01000168.1, from coordinate 33,954 downwards.
AAGAATTAATGATTAATGAGTTTAATCTTATTTTTTACTGCTCTACATTAAATTTCTTAAAAATCTTATCGTTGCTAATCACTTCCAACGCTTTTAGAAAACCATCATCTTTCATTAAAAAGATTTGGCGTGCTTCGCCGTAACTGAACAGATTCCTTGCTATTTCATATTTCAAAGCATCTTTAATAAACTCATTGGCTTTATTCAAATTGCGCAACCGCATTGACTCGTTAAAAGATTCTGTAATGTATTTAGTGAGCATCTCTTTAAACTGTTCATTTGTATTCAAATCTTCCAAAGAATTATATAATGAATCCAATGATGAGGCTTTATCTTTTACAAACCCTTCCAATCGTTTGGAAAACTGAAACTCAATGACATCTTTCACTCCCTCTTTATGGGTGTAATCCATTAACTCTTGAAATAACTGTTCAGAGACTTCAAAGTTGTTTTTAAAATCCTCCATTGTGGCATATTTAGCTTTGAGTTGCTCTCTGTTTTGCTCCATATAATCTAATGTAAAACCGCTGATAATCCCTTTTCTGTACATTTCATTGTAAAGTGAAGAGTAGCGGGAAGTATCCAACGGGATAAAGATATCGGGCATGATACCGCCGCCGCCATAAACAGTTCTTCCTTTTGCGGTTTGATATTTGAGGGAATCGGGAAATTTGATACTGTCGGCGGTTAATAGTTCGCCGTGTTTTGAGCGGGTGTTCAGGTCGTTGAAGTAGTTGTCCAAACCATCTTCATACGGGCGTTGGATACATCTTCCTGAAGGAGTATAATACTTGGAGATGGTGAGTCGTACTTGCGAGCCATCGGCAAGGTAGATGGGTTTTTGCACAAGTCCTTTTCCAAAAGTCCTGCGTCCCATAATCAGGGCGCGGTCCCAATCCTGTACGGCGCCTGAGACAATCTCGCTGGCAGAGGCTGAGCCTTCATCTACTAAGACCACTAACTTACCTTTTTGAAACTCGCCTTTTCCGTTGGATTTGAATGTTTCGCCTGTTTTTCGGAAGTTATCCGTATAAACAATCATTTTGTCCGCTCCTATAAATTCGTTGGAAATTTCAAATGCCGCCTGCAGGTAACCGCCGGTATTTCCGCGCAGGTCAAGGATAAGGTTTTTCATACCGCGTGCTTTGAGGCGGGTCATGGCATCGCGCAATTCCTGCGTGGAGGTTTGGGCAAAACGCTCCAAACAGATGTATCCCGTATTTTTATCTGCCATAAAATACACGTTGATACTGTTCATTGGAATCTTGTCGCGGGTAATAGTAAACTCTAAAAGTTCAGGATTTTTTCCTCTTTTTACAAAAACAGCAACTTTAGTTCCTTTAGGTCCGCGCAGGTGGTCTGCCACCCATTTGTTATTTACATGTTTGCCACAAGCCGTTGTAGTGTCCACCTTTACAATCTTATCTCCTGCTTTTAAGCCTACTTTTTCGGAAGGACCGTTCACTATAACTTCCATCACGTTAATAGTATCTTTAATAATTTGAAAAGTAACCCCAATGCCGTCGAAAGAGCCGATGAGCGGCTCGTTTGCCTGTTGCACATCTTTTTTAGAAATATATGCAGAGTGGGGATCTAATTCTTTCAGCATCTCTGTTACTCCTTTTTCTACCAACACATCAAAATTCACTGTATCCAAATACATATCGTTAATATTTTTTAGCAATTGATTCATTTTTTGGTTATTCACTTGATAAGTTGGGTTTTGTGAAAATGAAACAATAACAGTCAGGAAGAAAAATACAAACAGATTAACTTTTTTCATACAATATAAAATTTTAAAAAACCAAGGAAGAAACGCGGGAATAGTGTTTTTCGTATAATTAATAAAACAAACGTACTTTGTTTTTGATTAATATTTTTCTATTTTCACCCCTGATTTATTAACTAAAATTATTGCGTATGAAAAAAACATTTCCGAATTTAGTAGGTTTGTCAGTTGGAGGTAGAAATGGAAAAGTAGGTATGTCACAAAAACCTGACGGCGATGTAACCGCATTCCATACCCATACACGTCAGCCTGGACCAATAGAATGGCATAGCCCGGATGACTTAAATGAAATTTATAGATTTACATGGTTGCGTAGTCGCGATCATCCTATTATTATACGAATAGAAAAACAAGATTGTAAATATATGCTATGTTGAAAATATTATGGTTGGAAATATTGTGATGATGTATGGCATAATCCGGAAAAATGGATTATGATAGTGAAACAAAAAGAACTTGACGAAAATTCTTGGATTGAATTTAAGAATTTGCTAAATCAAATTGATTTTTGGAATATGGAAACCAATAAAAGAGTTATGGGTTTTGATGGCGCTCAATGGATTTTAGAAGGGAAAAATGATTTTCAATATCATGTAGTTGACAGGTGGTCACCAAGTAAGAAAAATAAATATTATCAATGCTGTGATTTTTTAACTAAACTAACAGATTTAAAAATAAGGAATAGCAACAAATATTGAAAAAAGGCAATTATCAACGACTAATACAAAATTTTAATTTATGGGGCGGATAATAACAAAAAATATTAAGTGTATTATGAAAAGAGTATACAAAAATCTAACACGCCTTACAAGAACAATTACCGAAGAAGAAACTTTTATTTTGGTTGACTATCGCTATATAAATGACGGTATCTTGAGAATGGGTGGTAGTGGTGGATATATTAAGATTTCAAAAGAAACGTGCAAAATCATAGAATGGAAGTGTGACCAATAAAAAAATAACTTTAATTTTACTGTTCAAGAACAGGAAGCAAAACTCATGACACCCCCCCTACCCTTCCTGCTTTAAACCTTGATTATTACAGTTATGCTGTAATAAGAAATTTTATTTTTGAAGTACAAAAACCGGTTATATCCGGTTACGAGTACGAAGAAAACGGGGTTTACTATTGCGCGACGGCAACCGAAAACCTGCAACAACGGTATCACGAAACAGAAAGCGTTTGCGGGCGGCAATGTCGGCAGGTGGTGTACGGTGAGAGGTGTTGCGATTATGTTCAGTAGCCACAAGTAGGCTATGCCTGCAAAAAAGATAGTTAACACTTCCCAAAAAGATAACTATCCTTTCCCTAAAAAGCACGAGTATCTCCACGTTTTGCCTCTCGCGCAAGTTTATGAAACACCTCATTCATACTGTTCACCTTAAAATGCTGTTTTAAATTTTTGGGAGAATCCAACGCATCAATTCTGCCGTCCACCATAATAGAGACGCGGTTGCAGTATTCGGCTTCATCCATATAATGGGTAGTAACAAATATGGTGATACCTCGTGCGGAGGCTTCATAAATCATCTCCCAAAATGTGCGGCGCATAGCAGGGTCAACGCCGCCGGTGGGTTCATCTAAAAACACAATTTGCGGTTCGTGGAAAATGGCTACGGAAAAGGCTAACCGTTGTTTCCATCCCAATGGCAGCGATTTTACTAATGTATTACGCTCATTCTCAAAACCTAATTTTTGCAACACGATTTCTGTTTTTTCGGCTATCTCTTTCTCTTTTATACCGTAAATACCGGCGTAGAGCCGAATGTTTTCCCACACTTTCAAATCGTCGTATAAAGAAAACTTTTGACTCATATAGCCAATGCTCTTTTTTATCTGTTCGGCTTGGGTCTTGATATCATATCCTGCCACCCATCCTCTTCCGGAGGTGGGTTTGCTAATGCCAATCAACATTTTCATGGCAGTAGTTTTCCCCGCGCCGTTCGCTCCCAGAAATCCAAAAATCTCTCCTTTCTCTACCTCAAACGAAATGTTATCCACGGCGGTAAAATTGCCGAAACGCTTGGTGAGGGATTCTGTTTTGATAACGGGGGGCATGGTTTAGCGGTTAGCGGTTAGTGGTTAGAGGTTAGAGTGTAAGGGAGGATAATTTAGAGTGGCAAAAATAGGAATATTCTGTTATTTGTTAACTTTTTCTTAACCATAAAGATTTAATAAATTTTTAACAACATAAAAAGTATATATTCGCGCCCCAATTAATGCAAAGTGAAAATGACCGATTTAAGAGATGATTTTGTACTGAGACTTTCCGGCATTGATGTTGGAAATCACAAATATTCAATGATTTGTGATAAAGCGTTCTTTGAACTTACAGGATTGACTGAAATTGAAGAGGGTAACATCAAAGTGCAAATAGAGATGGAAAAAAGCGCCAAAATGCTCTCACTCAAGTTCCATTTTAACGGTGAAATAACCGTAATTTGCGATAGATGTTTGGACTTTTTGACATTGCCTTTGGATTTTTCAGATTTTTTGGTGGTCAATTTTGTCTCTCATCTTGATGAATCGTTTGAAAATGATGAAAACATCTGGCAACTCCACGAAAAAGCGCACGAACTTGATCTTACTCACTTTTTATACGAAGCGATAGAACTTGCCCTCCCTACTCAACTGATTCACCCTAACGACGAAAACGGAAATCCCACATGCAATCCTGAAATGCTAAAAAAACTCGCAGAACTCGCCCCAACAACCGATGAACACAACGATACGGAAACTGACCCCCGATGGGACGCCTTGAAACAATTAACAATTAATAATTAACAATTACGAATAAAACATCAAACTCTAATATCTAATCACTAATCATTAATCATTAATCACTAAAAAATAAATATTATGCCGAATCCAAAAAGAAATCATTCCGCACAACGTAGAGATAAACGGAGATCGCACGATTTTATCACGGCTCCTCACTTAACTACTTGCAGTCACTGCGGCGCCGCCATTCTTACACATAGAATCTGCCCCGAATGTGGCTACTACAGAGGTAAACAAGCCATCGAAGTATAGTGTGGAACTTGTTTTTGCCACCAACAACGCTCATAAATTAAACGAGGTGCGCGCTATTGCGGGCGCCCGTTGTTCTATTATCAGTCTTAAAGAACTTGGTTGCTACGACGAAATCCCCGAAACAGGAGATACTTTGATTGCAAATGCTTTACAAAAAGCAAAATATATTCACGATAAATTTCATTGCAACTGCTTCGCCGATGATACCGGTTTGGAAATTGAAGCGTTAAACGGAAAACCGGGCGTCTATTCTGCACGCTACGCCGGAGAGCATTGTTCCTTTAAAGATAATATTCAAAAAGTATTGTATGAAATGCAAGGAATTTCTAATAGAAAAGCCTGTTTCAAAACCGTAATCGCACTCATTGTAAATGAAGAAAACTACTTCTTTGAAGGTAAAATTGACGGAGAAATAATGGAAAGTGAGAAGGGTATAAATGGGTTTGGCTACGACCCCGTTTTTAAACCTTTGGGCTATGATAAAACGTTTGCGGAAATGACTGAAGATGAGAAAAACAGTATCAGCCATCGCGCATTAGCCACAAAAAAACTTAACAACTTTTTGCAAACATGCCCTATATTGAAATAAAAGGCGCACGTGCCAACAACCTTCAAAATATAGATGTTTCCATTCCCAGAAATCAACTTGTAGTTATCACAGGGCTTTCGGGATCAGGAAAATCCTCATTGGCATTTGATACGCTGTACGCGGAAGGGCAGCGGCGCTATGTGGAAAGTTTAAGTTCCTATGCGCGGCAGTTTATGGGCAAACTCTCCAAACCGGAAGTAGAGTATATCAAAGGTATCCCGCCTGCTATTGCTATTGAGCAGCGCGTTATTTCAAGAAATCCGCGCTCTACGGTGGGAACTGCCACAGAAATTTACGAATATCTGAAACTGCTTTTCGCCCGTATCGGCAAAACGTTTTCACCCGTAAGCGGGAAAGAAGTAAAGCGGGAAAATATTCAAGATGTTATTCAATATATTGAAAGAGCGCCGGCGGGCAGCCTTATCTACATCCTTGCGCCTTTTAAAATTGCACCCGACAGAACTCCGCTCCAACAACTGGAAATATTGAAAATGCAAGGCTTCAGCCGTATGATGCTGAACCGGAAGTTGTGCGATATTGACGAAATGCTGAATAGAAAAAATATTGCGAAAAGTGACAATTTGCAACTTCTCATTGACCGTTTTAAATCGGAAAATATTCAGGAGCAAAAGATGCGGCTCGCAGATTCTATTCAAACCGCATTTCAGGAGGGTAAGGGAGAAACTATTGTGCAAACAGAGAACGACAAAATTACACAACGTTCTTTTAGCAATCTGTTTGAAATGGACGGCATCGCGTTTGAAGAGCCGTCGCCTCTGTTTTTTAGTTTCAACAATCCCTACGGCGCGTGTCCGGTTTGTGGCGGAACAGGCTTTGTGGACGGCGTTTCTCCCGAACTGACTATTCCCGACCGCTCTAAATCGTTGTTTAATGATGCGGTAGTATGTTGGCGTGGCGAAAAACTGCAAAACTTCAAAAACCTCTTCATTCACAAAAGCGCAAAATACAACTTCCCGATACATCGTCCTGTTGAAGATCTTACGGAAGAACAGTTTGACTTGTTGTGGAATGGAAATGAAGAAGTTATTGGAGTACTTCCATTTTTTAAAATGTTGGAAGATGAAGGATATAAAGTGCAAAACCGCGTATTGATAGCGCGTTACAGGGGGAGAACGCTCTGTCCCAAATGTAAAGGCACCCGCATTAGAAAAGACGCCAATTACGTGAAAATTCAAGAAAAATCTATTTCCGATTTGACACTAATATCTATTGAAGAAGCATATCGGTTTTTTGCAAATTTTCAATATAGTTCGGAACATGAAAAACAGATTGCCCGACAATTAGTAAAGGAATTGGAAAACCGTTTGCGCTTCCTGTTAGATGTCGGGTTGGGTTATTTAACGCTGAATCGTTTAAGCAAAACGTTGTCAGGTGGCGAATCGCAACGCATTAACTTAGCCACCTCGCTGGGCAGCAGTCTGGTAGGCTCGCTCTACATTTTGGATGAGCCCAGCATTGGGTTGCACCCGCGAGATACGCAGAACTTAATTCGCGTGCTGAAACGTTTGCGCGACATCGGTAACACCGTCATTGTTGTTGAACACGACGAAGAGATTATCCGTAGCGCCGACTATATTATTGACATCGGTCCAAAAGCAGGTCGTTTGGGTGGAAAAATAGTTTTTACCGGAACTTTTGATAATCTGTTGAAAACACCTGATAATTTAACAGCCGCTTACCTGCGTGGCATGAATTACGAATTACGAATTACGAATTACGAATTTGAGGAGAAAGTGGCAAAAAATGTACTTTCTATTCCGTTGCCGAAACACAGACGCAAATGGCATAATTATGTGGAAGTTAAAAATGCTTCCGTGCATAATCTAAAAAATATTACCGTGAAATTTCCGCTCGATATTTTTACGGTGATAACAGGCGTAAGCGGATCGGGAAAAAGTACGCTGATAAAAGAGGTACTTTATCCTTTAATGCAAAAAAAATTACAATATATTGCAGGAGAAGAACTAAACGACGTTGCTAATCTGCATCTTTCTAAAGAAACTATTTCAGAGGTCATTTTAGTGGATCAAAATCCTATCGGGCGTTCTTCAAGGTCAAATCCTGCTACCTATATCAAAGTATATGACGATATTAGAGAACTCTATGCGCAGCAACCGTTAGCAAAACAGCGTAACTATAAACCCGGTTTTTTCTCTTTCAATGTGCCGGGCGGTCGCTGCGAAACGTGCGAAGGAGAAGGCGTTATTCACGTTGAAATGCAGTTTATGGCTGATGTGGATTTGGTATGTACCGACTGCAACGGAACACGTTTTAAAGATGAAGCATTAGATGTAAAAATCAACAATATTTCTATTGCGGATGTATTGCAGATGACTATCAATCAAGCGCGTGAGTTTTTCGAGTCGTTGCCTGTTTCTAAAACAGTTTCTTCCATCATTCACAAACTTGCGCCGTTACAAGAGGTGGGATTAGGGTATCTGAAAATGGGACAATCCTCATCTACTTTGTCCGGTGGCGAAGCACAGCGTGTAAAATTGGCATTCTACCTGTGCCATGGAAATACCCAAAAAAATCATCTTTTCATCTTTGACGAACCCACTACAGGGCTTCATTTCCACGATATTAACAATTTATATCATTCGTTCAACAAACTCATTGAGATAGGACACTCTATCATTGTTATAGAACACAATCCCGAATTAATCAAGTGTGCCGACTGGGTGATAGATTTAGGACCAGAAGGGGGCGATAAAGGCGGGTATCTCGTATTTGAAGGAACGCCGGAAGAACTTATAAAATGCGAACGCTCTTACACGGGAAAGTTTTTGGAAGGGAAAATTTAGAGTTTAAGGAGTAGTATTGTTGTGTTTATTTTTAACATATCTTTGCCCCCAAAATCCTTAAAAATGAAATATACTCCTTTACACCCCGATTTTTACATCACCAACCGCCAAAATGTGGTAGGCGAAATGGAACAAAACTCCGTTGCCATTCTTACTTCCCACGACGAGTATCCACGCTCCGGCGACACCACTTTCCCTTTTAAACAAAACGCCGAACTGCTCTACCTTTGCGGCATTGACCAGGAAGAGACTACGTTAATCATTGCCCCCTGGCATCATAATCCCGAATACCGCGAAATTCTGTTTATTAAAAACCCTTCGCCGGAAATGGTAGTTTGGTACGGACACCGTCTTACCAAAGAGCAAGCCACTGAAATATCAGGAATTAAAAATGTAATGTTTGTAGAAAGTTTGGAGGGCGTTTTGCACGATGTAATGGTCAATTCACAAAATATTTATCTGCATTTTCCGGAAAACCCGCGCAATAAGGTTACGCATCCAACACAAGAGTTTCGCCTCATCGAAAAATTGAAAAAAGAATATCCATTACATAATTACAAACGATTAGCACCTGTTTTATATCCGCCGCGTATGGTAAAACGTGCGGAAGAGTTTAAGGCGCTCCGCAAAGCCTGTGAAATTACGCACAAGGCTTTCCTGCGTGCCGTAAAAGCCATTAAACCGGATATGTACGAATATGAAATTGAAGCGGAACTGATTTACGAAATGACAAAAAGTGGCGCCACCGGACACTCCTTTGCTCCCATTGTAGCAGCAGGCGCAGATACCTGTATTTTGCATTATATTAAGAATGATAAAAAAATGCAAGCCGGCGACCTGCTCCTTATGGATTTTGGCGCCGAATACGCCAACTACGCTGCCGATATTACACGCACCGTACCTGTAAATGGAAAATTCTCTCCCAGACAAAAACAAGTATATCAATCTGTTTTAGATATTTATAAAGAAACGATACCGCTCTTTAAGCCCGGAATGACCATCCATAAAATTAACGACTACGTGTTTAAACGTATGGAGGAAGAGATGATTAAGTTGGGACTCTTTTCCGAAGAAGATGTGAAAAACCAACCGAAAGATAAACCACTGTTTAAGAAATACTATATGCACAATACCAGCCACTTTATTGGCTTGGATGTTCACGATGTAGGGCAGCGCGAAGTGGTTTTTCAACCCGGTATGGTACTGAGTTGCGAACCGGGAATTTACATCGCAGAAGAAGGGATTGGCGTACGCCTCGAAACAGATGTAGTAGTAGGAGAAAAACCCATAGACCTCTTTGCTGAAGTCCCGATTGAGATGACAGATATTGAGGGGTTGATGTCATAAATAAACCTCAATCAACCCTTCCGGCGCTGAAATGGTAATCGTTTTATTTTCTCTGTCCACTGTCTCAAAAATCTCATCCACTGCCGGTATTAAAATCTCTTTGCCGTTAAAATCTATTTGCATGATAGACTGACGACTGATCTCCATAAAATCAACACATTTGCCGATATTGCCTTTCTCTTTGTCTATCACATCGAAACCGATTACTTCGTGAAAATAGAATTGATTTCCCGTTAAAGGCGGTAAAAAACTGAGCGGCAAATAGAGTTCCGATTTTACCAAACTCTTGGCGGCTTCCCCATCCACATCGGTAAATTTTACAATAGCCTGATTGACGCCTTTGTAAATAAAATCTTCAATGATATAAGGCAAAAAATCATCATCATCTTTCACAAACACAGCCTCTAACATTTTGTACTTTTCAGGCTCGTCTGTATCTAAGTAAATCACCACTTGCCCTTTATACCCGAAGGTCTTGGTTACTACTCCCAAATAAAAATAATCGTTCATTTTATTCTAAGGTTTTAAATCTTTCTACCACATTAATATTCATATCTTTAGAGAGCATTTTTAAGGTTTTTTCGGGAACATCTTTTAAATCTAATAATATCAACCCGTCCAAACAATCGTTAAAATCCACATCAATATTAAATGCCAGTACTTTGGCATTCAGTTGCAAATAACGTTTTACCAAAACAGGCAGTCCGCGCTGTTTATTCTCCAAATCTATAATCAGTTTATCCAAAAGTTCCAAACTATTAACATCTTTTAAATAACTTTTCACGAAACTAAACTTTTCTTTGGGTAATTCTTTGATTGGGGTAACAAATTTACTGTGATAATAGTCGAAATGATGTTTTTTGATATATCTCTCTATCAATGTTTTAGATATGTCTGAATAATCATTTGAGATAGAAACAGGACCTAACAGATAGCGATAGGCATCGTTTTGTATTAAAACCTGCAAAATTCCTTTCCAAAGTAACATAAGGGCAACAGAGTTTCCCTGATAGGGTTTGATGATAAACGAACGACCTAATTCCACCGTTTTATGGAGCACAGGATTAAGGGGTTTTCCCAATTTAAAAATAGAATTTGTATAAAATCCTGTTCTTCCATATCTTGTAATAATCTCTTCGCCCATTCCAATACGGTATGCGCCTACAATGGTTTCCTGTTCGTGATCCCAGATAAAGAGTTGGTGGTAATAGGCATCATATTTGTCAATATCCAATTCTTTGTTCGTGCCTTCGCCTACTTCTCTGAATGTAATTTCGCGCAGTCGTCCAATCTCTTCCATCACATATTTTAACTCGTTTGGATGTGCAAACAACAATGTAAAAGGACCTTGCCGAAAAAGCGTATGATTTTCCGCTAAACGATTGATTTCCTCTGTAATAATATCTTTATTTTGAGACTGTGCAATAGGAGCGCTCACAATGTTAGTGGCTTTCGGGGTATCTGTTTTTTTTGTGAGTGTTTTGCGGAGCAAATCCACGTTCATTCGTACAAAATCGGCATACTCTTTTTCATTAAGAGAAGCCGTGCGAACAGGCAAAATAGGTGCACCAATCGCAACTTTTACGATAGTATTGTCTTTTCTGTTAAATTGTCGCACCAACTGTATAGTACGCAGAAGTGGATGAAGAAATCCCAAAATATGAAAAGAGAGCGAGTTTTTTCCGGACATAAACATAGGAACAATCGGCACACGAACTTTGCGAATAAATTTCATCATAGAGTTGGGCCATTTTTTATCCTGAATTCTGAGTCCGTGCACCGTTGAGACTTCTCCAGCGGGGAACATTGCCAAACAATTCCCCGCTTTCACGTGCTGCAACGCTACTTTTATTCCTTTAATATTTTGAGCGTTTTGAGCGTCAAAGGGGTCAACTTCAATAAAAAAATTACTCAAAACGTCCATTCTTCCCAAAAGAAAATTCCCTAAGAACTTAACGTCCGGGCGAATACGCGAAATTAAATCTATAAGCACAATGCCATCTAACATACCTGTGGGGTGGTTGCAAATAAAGACACAACTCCCCTTTTCAGGAATATTCTTCAAATTTGTTTCATCAACTACATATTTAATATTATGTTGAAAAAGATAATGCGCCGTAACATCGTTCCCCAGATACTCCGCCGTTGCAGCATACGAATCGTTTAATTGATTGAATCCCAACAAATGCATCATCACTTTAGAAAAAGACCTTCTAAATTTATTGGATTGACGCAGGATGTCCTGAGGGGTGATTAGGGGCATATTAGTGATTAGTGATTAGTGATTAATGTTTATTTTGACGAGTGACAAGTGACTATAGGGTTTAATTCGTAATTCGTTAGCGGTGCAAAAATATTTTATTTTTTGGGTTTACCGCAAAAGAAGGCTTATTTAATGATTTTGCCCTGTTTTTCCTTTTTTCCTCACATAGCGCATACCCATTTTTCCTTTTTTCTCCACGTTATTTTAGTATTAATTTAGCCTCTATAGTAACGAGTGAGTATAGAAATTAATCATTAATCACTAACCATTATAATGTATTTCAAAATTTTATCCGTAGCGCCGAGATTTTGTGCGATGTAGTTTTTACAAATGTCGCAGGTGGTTTGATAAGAGGAAGGATTATTCTCAAAAAAGAGCAGTTGCTGAGCCATTTCATTGGCGCACGTGATAGAAAATGCGGCACCGTGATTTACTAATTCTACGGCTTCGTTAAATTTCCGATATTCAGGTCCAAAGAAGATAGGTTTTTCAAAAACGACGGCTTCCAAAATATTATGTAATCCCGTTTTAAAAGCCCCACCAATATACGAAATATCAGCATATTTATAAATCTTGCTTAACAGTCCGATACTATCAATAATTAATATCTCTGCATTTGAAATATCTTTTGTCTCTTTTTCAGAATAGCAAACCACTGAAAAGGAATGAAACAATTTTTTAATTTGTTCTATATGATTTTTTTCTACTTCATGCGGCGCAATAATGAGTTTGTATTGGGTACTGATTTTTTGAAATAGTTGGGCTAACAGTTTTTCATCCGGCATCCACGTACTTCCCGCCACCAATATTTTTTTTTCTTTTTTGAATAATGGAATAAACTCTAACTCAAATGGATATTGTGCAATTGCATAGACTCTGTCAAAACGGGTATCTCCTGCAACAACAACATTAGAAATTCCGTGCTTCCTTAATATTTTTCCCGAATTTTCATTCTGGACAAAGAAACAGTTGCATTTTTTCAACTGTTTCAAAAACCATTTTCCATAACCTTTAAAGAAATATTGATTTTCTCTAAAGATTGAGGAAACATAGTAAAACGGAATACCGGCTTTAGAAAGTTCCATAATGTAGTTATACCAAATTTCATATTTAATAAAGAAAACTTTTTGAGGTTTTACGATACTGATAAATTTTTTGGCATTTTGTGGGGTATCAACAGGTAGATATGTGACAATGTCTGCGAGAGGGTCATCTTTTTTCACTTCAAAACCTGAAGGAGAGAAAAAAGTGACCAAAAGAGAAACATTTTTATCCTGTTTGATTTTTTCCATTAAAGGTTTTCCCTGTTCAAACTCGCCAAGTGAGGCGCAGTGAAACCAAATAATATCATTTCTTCCCTGACATTTTTCTTCTAAAGAAATCCACAATTTTTTCCTCCCGTTGCTCCATAATTTTGCTTTTTTAAAAAAGAGAGAAGCCGATTTTATTAAGCAGGTATGGATTGTAATAAAAAGCGAATAAAAAACCCGCATAAATTAATAAGTATAAAGAGTAGTAATGCGCTTTTTTTCATAAAAAGGTAAATTCCATCCCAATTTAACACCTACCAAACCACTAAATAGTCGAGGCAATTTATCTGTAGTACCTTTGAGGTCGCCGGCAAAAATATAGCCTCTATCAGGTTTGGAAAATATTTCCCATACTTCAATACCGATGTAAAAACTTAATACTCTTCTTCTTTGCAAAAAAAGATATCCGAAGAACTGGTTCAGCGCTATTCCCGAAGAGCGTTGGTCGTAACCTTTGCCATAATTTTGGTCAATTTGCGGAAAGAAGTGATTAGGGTCGGTAAAATGGATTTTATGTCCGAAATAACTTGCTCCTAATTTTAGCCAAAGCCCTGAGTTCTTCCAACGATCCACAGAAAATATCTTTCCTACAGTAGTGCCAAAAGACCAATATCTTCCTTCATAACCCAAAACTACATTATTATTGCCGACACTGTTGAATATCACAGGAATATATGTCGTATCATTACCACTAATTTTTTGTTGAAGAAAGTACATTCCCCCTAAAATATCTTTGGGGCTTTTTTTGAGTTTGCTCCCAAACATATAGTCAAAAGTCAAACTTATTGTCCAGTTTGATTTTGTTTTTATTGTAATATCCAACCCTGCAACATAGTTATATCCGAATGTTGAAGATAAATATCCACTATCAAAAGGAAAGTGCACAGCAAATTTCGGAGACGCCCAAACCATAAAGGTTGCAGTATCCACATAGTTTGAATTGGGTAAGAAAAATTCCTGTGAGAAAGCAGTCGTTACAGTAGAAAGAAAGAGGATAAGTAATAAAATTATTTTTTTCATAAATATCATAGTTGATTCATCTTAAAATATTTTTTTAAAAAACTCAGGATATTTCGAGATAATTGCGTATAATAGAAGTTAATTTGTGAAATGTCATCAAAAAAAAGTTGAGCAACGTTAGTAAGATGATATACAATATCTTCACTTACAGAAAAATTAAAATATCCGGCAAATGTGATATTCATATCTTTCAACACCAACAAGTTAAAATTGTTTTCATAAACATCTATACAAACAGTAGCAGTCTGGCAGGGAAATTTTTCTCTTATATTCTTATACATAAGGGTAATTTCGTGAATAGTATCCGCATCAATGGGGGTTGGATAGAGTAAATAAAACTCGCCTAAATCATCTACTCTGATGGACTCATAAAACAGGTTGGGGCATAAAACATTCCAATACTCCTGAATTTTTTTTTCCGTAAATAATTCTTTCGGAATTAATCCTGATGGAGTTTGGCGAATTATGGTAGGCATAATAAAATAATTATTCCCAACTGCCCGATGTACCGGAATCCATTAATGAGCCCAACCACATCGGTTTATATTGCGATTTATATTGCGTTTCGTTTGCTAACCCACTATAAAACAGTTTGTTTGCTAGTTTAGTAAACATATTAGCTTCTTTGGGCGTGATGGTTTTATTCAAGTTAGCTAAAATATCATCTAACGGTACATCAATTCTATAAACAGGGATTTCATAAGTTTTACTGGTTAATTTTCCCAATTGGATTTCAAACTTTTTGCCATCACAATAGGGAATAAATTCAAAGTTTTTCAAACTTTCGTAATTCACATTCGGGTCAGATTCTACTATTTTATCTTTTGCGGGAATCTTCTCCACAGATTTCTTGATCAAGCCTGCTTTGAAGGCAGCCTCTTCCGTCATATTTTCAGGAATTTCACCGGTGGTTTTAATAATTTGCACTACGCCATTATTTACGAAATCAACTAAAGTGTCAATATCGCCGGCATATTTTTTAAATTCGGCACGATATACTGCCTGAATGGCACGAATGGTAATCAGCCGCGCTTTTATTTCTCCGGCACGTTGATTATAAGCAGTTTTGTATCTTTCCGGACGTAGAATACTACGTGTCGCAAGTAGCGCAAGTAATAACGCTACTACAATTAATAAGATGTTGAATAAAGTTTTAACTTTCATACTATTGTTAAATTAATTTGATTTTCAATTAACGCTTTCTTAAAGGCGAGCAAAAATAGAAAAAAAAAGTTAAGTATTCTTCTAAAGCACTATTTTTATCAAGAGCGCAAGACCGTAAGATTTTCACCGCTTACCGCTTACCGCCCACCGCTCTCCTATGCTGTATGGATTGTCCTCTTGATAAACAAAAAATTATATTTTCGTACTTGAAATAATGAGTTATGTCCAACAAAATAAAAATCTATTTTAGATACATCGGTTTTTGGCGGCTACTACGATGAGGAGTTTGAACAATACACCAAACCTCTTTTTGATAGAATTACCAATGATGAGTTTATTTTGCTCTTTTCTAATCTTACTCAAGATGAACTTGAAAATACCCCTCAACAAGTAAAAGGTTTGGTAACTCAAATTAAAGCCGCTTCTACTCAATTTATTGACACCTCAGATGAAGCTGTTGAATTGGCAACAGAATATATCACAGAACGGGTAGTGGGACAAACAAGTTATTCCGACTGTTTACATATTGCATTAGCCACCATTCACAAAGCCGATTATTTCGTATGAGCAAAGAAGAAATTGTTGCTTATTTTAAACAGCGTGAGAAAATAAATACGGTGCATCTCTCTGCTAAATAATCTTTGTAATTATTAATTTTTTCTGTTAAAAAACACCCTGAATTGATAAAAATTTGGGGTATTTTAATTTGATGTTGTGCAAGTGTGGTGCAAAACATAAAATCAAAAATCCTAACAATTTTACAATCAAAATGTTAGGATTTTTCAAGTAGCGGGGGCAGGATTCGAACCTACGACCTCCGGGTTATGAGCCCGACGAGCTACCACTGCTCTACCCCGCAATACGGTGGCAAAAATAACATTTTTTTTAGATAGCAATAGTTTTTTGTGTATTATTAGTCTTTTTTGCACAAAAGTTACTATTTTTGCCAACAATAAAAAACAATTTTACATGAAAAAGATTACTTTTTATCTTTCTGTTTTCTGCCTTCTGCTTTCTACTTCAACAGGATTTGCGCAACCTCAAGGCACGGTTTATATGGTTTCCAATGCGCATTTAGACTCGCAGTGGAACTGGGATGTACGCCTCTCTATTGATGCTTTTGTTAAAAATACATTAACCCAAAATTTGTGGTTGTTGGAGCGTTATCCCGATTATGTTTTCAATTTTGAAGGAGGAATTAAATATGCGTGGATGAAAGAGTATTATCCCGCTGAATATGAAAAAATAAAACCCTACATTAAGAATGGCAGATGGCACATTTCGGGCGCTTCGTGGGATGCTGCCGACCCTAATATGCCGGCTCCGGAATCTTTCTTTAGAAGCGTATTGCTGGCGCAAAAGTTGTATCAGGAGGAGTTTGGCGTAAAGTCAACCGATGTTTTTCTTCCCGACTGTTTCGGATTTGGTTGGCAATTGCCCACTTTGGCTGCACACTGCGGATTGATAGGTTTCTCTACACAAAAACTGCAATGGCGCGCCAAACCGTTTCACGGAGATTTGAAAATGCCTTTCAAAATAGGCTTGTGGCAAGGGATTGACGGCTCGAAAATCATTGCCGCGTTAGATGGTAGGGCATACGTAAAGCGCTACGATGGGAACGATATTACCGCTGATGAAGAGTTATTGAAATTAGCGGCTGAATCACCTAACAATAAGGCATTTCGGTATTATGGCACCGGCGATATCGGCGGCTCGCCCACCGTGCGCTCAGTGGTTTCCATCGAAAAAAGTATCACCCATCCGCAAGGTCCTTTAAAAATTGTTAGCGCTACCTCCGACCAACTTTTTAAGGAGTACCTGCCCTACGAAGATCATCCCGAACTGCCGGTTTATAACGGAGAACTTACGATGGATGTACACGCCACCGGTTGCTACACTTCGCAGGCTGCTATGAAACAGTACAACAGAAGAAACGAACAGTTGGCGGTTGCCGCCGAAACCACAGCCGCTATTGCAGACCAAATGGGCGGATTATCTTATCCTGCAGAAAAATTGACGGAGAATTGGAAACGTTTTCTGTGGCATCAGTTTCACGACGACCTGACCGGCACCAGCATCCCCGAAGCCTATACCTACTCGTGGAATGATGAGATTTTGTGTATGAATCAACTCAGCGATATGATTACGGCTTCTACACAAAATATTGCACAACAATTGAATACACAGGGAAAAGGGAAGCCTGTGATTGTGTATAATTCATTGGCACAACAAAGAAAAGAGGTGGTGGTGGCAACAGTGCCTATGCAGAGTAATGTTTTAGGAGTAACTGTTTACGCACCCAACGGCGAAAAAATAAAAGCACAACTTATGGATTATAATTACGAAGACAGAAAAGCCACCGTTGCTTTCGCGGCAAACGTACCCCCCATGAGTTTTTCGGTGTATGATGTTTGTCCGGGAGCGCAAGGAAAATCTACAAATCTGAAAGTTAGCGTGGGCGACAATCTCAGCGCCATTGAAAACAGTTGTTACAAAATAACGTTGGATAATAACGGTGACATTGTTTCTATTTACGATAAAAAAGCAAAAAAAGAATTGGTGAAAGCCAACCACCCCATCCGTTTGGCACTGTTCACCGAAAATGAATCGAAAAATTGGCCTGCGTGGGAAATCCTTAAAGAAACCATTGACAGAGAGCCTATTTCCATTACCGAAAATGTGAAAATCAGCAAAGGCACAGTGGGCGAGGTTTTTGCTACTTTAATCATTGAAAAAACGTATGGTAACTCTACATTTAAGCAAACCATCCGTTTAACCGAAGGCGCAAACGACGACAGAATTGATATTATGAATGATATTGACTGGCAGACCCAAAATGCACTGCTAAAAGCGGAGTTCCCGCTTGCAGTATCCAATCCCAATGCACGTTACGATATTGGAATGGGTTCTATAGAGCGCGGAAACAACACCGATATTGCCTACGAAGTTTTTGCACAGCAATGGGCAGACTTAACCGATGTTTCCGGTGAATATGGCGTTACCATTATGAATAACTGCAAGTACGGCTGGGACAAACCCAACGACAACACCCTGCGTTTAACGTTGTTGCACACGCCGAAAACCGAGAAAAGATATATCTATCAAAATAGACAGGATTTGGGAAAACACCATTTTACCTTTTCCATTATGGGACATCAGGGTGATTTTGCAGAGGCAGGCTCTGTGCGTAAGGCAGACGCTATGAATAATCCGCTGTTCGCTTTTAACACAAACGCACACACCGGAAAAACAAAAATGTTCTCTTTTGTAAAATACGACGTTGCCAATATGGAAATCAAAGCGTTTAAAAAAGCGGATGACGGCAACGGCTATGTGGTTCGTATTTATGAAACTGCCGGTCAATCGGTTAATAATGGAGAAATTATATTTGCTTTTCCGATTAAAAAAGCGGTAGAAACAAACGGAATTGAGGAGGAGATCGGCGCGGCAACATTTTCCGGTAATAAATTAATTGTCAATACAACTGCATATAAACCAAAAACTTATCGTGTGTGGTTTGAAACGTCCGCCACCAAACTCGCTACTCCAAAATCATTGATAATAGACTTGCCCTTTAATGCGGAGGGTTACACTATGGACAACTTTTTGCGCACCGGCAATGTGGACGGGAAAGAACATACTTACGCTTACGAACTGCTTCCCGAAACGCTGTACAGCGAAGGAACTCCTTTTAAATTCGGACAGTTTGGCTGGAACAACATTATTTTATGCGACAGCAACATCATTACGCTGCCTGCCGAGGCAAAGAACTACAAAACATTGTATTTGCTGGCGGCGTCCGCTGAAAAAGAGGGCAGTGATGCAACATATATTGTTAATGAAAAAACAGTAACCTGTCATATTCCTTATTTTTCAGACTTTTACGGACAGTGGTACACGGCAGAAAAGCCTGCTTATCAACGTGATGCCAATGTGGCATACGTAGGAACTCACCGCCACGACCGCACCACCGGAAACGAATCGTATATCTATACCTATATGTATAAAATTGCTATTCCGATTACATCGGAAACTACCCAGATTGTTTTACCCAAAGATAAAAAGGTAATTATATTTTCTGCAACGCTTTCTGATGAGGTAAATGGAAAAATTACGCCTGCGGGGGCATTTTATGAGTTATAATATTCTGTTATAAACTTTTGATCTTAATTTTATTTTGATTTTTTGCCGATACAGAAATAAACTATGCCGTTATCTTTCATTTCCTGTTCGTTATAAATATTTCTACCGTCAAAAATAACAGCGTTTTTCATCAATGATTTTACTTTTTTCAGATCTAAAATTCTAAACTCCGTCCATTCGGTTACGAGCAACATGGCGTCGGCATTCTTCAAAGTTTCATATAAATCTTTGCAATAATGTACGACATTGCCGATTTTGCGTTTGGACTCTTCCATAGCAACCGGATCGTAAGCATAGATGGAGCAACCGGCTTCGTTCAATTTTTCGATGAGCGACAGAGCGGGGGCTTCCCGCATATCATCGGTATTGGGTCTAAATGCCAAACCCAACAAAGCGATGTGTTTCCCTTTTAAATCTCCTTGAAAATATTTGTTTAGTTTATTAAACAAAACTATTTTTTGTTTATCATTCACTTTTTCAACCGCTTTTAAGATTTCCAAAGTGTATCCGTAGCCGTCGGCAGTTTTAATCAACGCTTTCACATCTTTTGGGAAACAGGAGCCGCCGTAGCCAACGCCGGCATAGAGGAATTTGCTGCCGATGCGGGTATCGCTGCCGATTCCTTTTCGCACCATATTTACGTCTGCACCCACAATTTCACAAAGATTTGCAATATCGTTCATAAAACTGATTCGGGTAGCCAGCATGGCATTTGCTGCATACTTAATCATCTCAGCAGAAGCAATATCTGTAAAAATCACAGGGTGTCCATTCAAAATGAAGGGGGCATAAATTTTTTCTAATATTTTCTGTGCTTTGGCTGAACTTACGCCGCAAACAATCCTATCGGGTTTCATAAAATCATTAATCGCATCTCCCTCTCTCAAAAATTCGGGATTTGAGGCTACATCAAATTCTATTCGGGCTCCTCGTTTATCAAGTTCCTGTTGCACTGCATTGCTGACCAATTTTGCAGTACCCACAGGTACCGTACTTTTAGTGATAACAAGTGCATATTTCTGCATATTTGCGCCAATGGTTCTAGCAACATCGAGCACATATTGCAAATCGGCGCTACCGTCTTCATCGGGTGGCGTTCCTACTGCGGAAAAAAGTACATCTACTTCCGGCATAACCTCAGCCAAAGAGGTAGTAAAAATTAATCTCCCTTTTTTGATATTCTGTTGAAGCATATCATTTAATCCGGGTTCATAAATCGGAGAAATTCCTTTTTTAAGTTTCTCTATTTTAGCCTCATCTACATCAACACAGATTAAATTAAGACCTACTTCTGCCAAACAAGTGGCAGTTACCAAACCCACATATCCTGTTCCTACTATTGCAATTTTCATACTTATTTAGGTTTTATTAAAATAAAAGTGCAAAAGTAGCAAAATTTATTCATTATTTCTACTTATTTTGCGCACAAAAACAGAATGACCGATTTATATTTTTCTATTATTATTACTGTTTATAATACGCCCGATGAGGTTATAGAATTTCTAAATAGCCTAACCACTCAGACGGATTTAAATTTTGATGTCATTGTAGTAGAAGACAGTTTACAAGCGCCTTGTAAAAAGGTTTGTGAGCAATATGCCGGTAAATTGAATATTGCCTATTATTTTGTTCCTCCTTCGGGACGTAGCGAAAAACGAAATTTTGCTATGCAACACGCACAAGGAAATTACTTTATCATTTTTGATACCGATTGTATTGTTCCTCCTCGTTATTTTGAAATTGTTAGAAAAAAATTAACTTCCGATTATGTGGATTGCTACGGTGGTCCCGATAATGCCGATCAATCGTTCAGCAACACACAAAAAGCAATTAATTTTGCAATGACCTCTTTGATGACTACCGGTGGGATTAGAGGAAATACCTACAAAGTTGAGAAGTTTTTTCCCCGTTCTTTTAATATGGGAATGTCGAAACAAGTGTTTGAAACAGTTGGCGGTTTTAGAAATGTGATAGGAGAAGATCTAGATTTGAGTATTCGCATTAAAAATGCCGGTTTTCGTGTAATGCTCTTTAAAGATGCTTTTGTTTTTCACAAACGTAAACTTGATTTGAAGAAATTTTTAAAACAGGTTACTACTTTTGGGAAAGCAAGGGTTTTATTGTCAAGGTTACATCCGGGATCATTAAAATTAATACATCTTTTTCCTGCCTGTTTTGCATTGGGAAATGTTGCATTATTGCTGTTAAGTTTAATTTTATTCAATCCATTGCCGCTATTGCCGATAGGAATATTTGTATTGGCTCTGTTTCTTGAATCTTTATTTAAAAACAAAAAAATTAACATCGCTTTGATGTCAATTCTAACCAGTTATATTCAATTATTCGGTTATGGTTTTGGCTTTCTTTCGGAATGGATTACCAAAAAGGCATCTAAAGTAACTCAGGAGGAATTGTACGGATAGTTTTAATATGTGCTTCTTTATACATTTCAAGACCTTCATCAAGAGAGATTGCGGTTTTCCAATTCAATAACTTAATATTTTTTTCAATAGGAGCCACTGCATACATAGTATCTAATGGGCGATAAGGAATTCCACCCCAATCAGCATTGCACTGTTTCCCAAAAACTTTTTCCATTTTCTTCGCTAAATCTCTAATGGAAGTACCTGTGCCTGTTCCAATATGAAACTCTTCTCCAACAGGGAATAGGAGAAATCTGTCTAATTGTTTAATAATTAACAAAAAGAAAAAAACAAGATCTTGTACATGAGTAAAATCTAATATTTGCTCTCCTTTTGACATTTTGACCGGCGTTTCCGAATCAAAAGACTCGCGAATATAATCAATGATTTTTTTTGCAGTATCTTTTCCTCCATAGAGAGAATAGGGAACTAAATGAATAGCCTTATAACCGGACAATACAGCATAATATTCTACGAATTGTCGAAATGCAGATTTTGTTGCAGAATAAAGGTAACTATTACTTATTTTTTGGGTACCTTGATTGTATTCTGCAAAAGAACCAATGTTTACAAAAAGTTGTAAATTGCTACAAAAAGAGAGATGATGCAACAACTTTACGCCAAACTCAATGTTGGCTTGCAACATGGGATGGATAATAGCTTCATCGTTTCTGCTGGTTGAAAGGGTTGCCAAATGATATACAAGATGAGGGTTAAAATCTTGAATGAAAGCCATTTCTTGGGTAGAAATATGTTTGCATTGTTGGAATGGGAACAGCGTATTTGCTTCTTCAACAGAAAGATTTACTGTTAAAATTTCCAACTCCGGAAAAATCTGAAGTAACTTTGGTATAAAATTTTGTCCAACGTATCCGGTTGCACCGGTTACTAGTATTTTCATTTTGTTTAATAATTAAATTTATATTCGCCAAAGAGAGGTAAATTTTTATCTTTCTCCGATAAAATTGGGTTTTCAATACCCCAGTCAAATCCGAAACTATTGTATCGAATACCCACATCATCTTTCGCTACATGCAATTGTGTTGCCATGTACATTACTATAGAATTGTTATTCAAAATTTTATATCCATGTGCGCATCCTATTGGAATGTAGAGCGCTTTTGGAGATTTTTCGTCCAAAATAATATCAAAATATTGTCCATACGTGGGGGAGTTATCTCTAATATCCAAAACAACATCATGCACTTTACCTTGAATAATGGTAACAATTTTTTCACAGGCAAATGCTCCTACTTGCAAATGCATGGCACGAATGACATCTTTTTTTGATTTTGTAAACCAGACTTCCTTAATATTCAGGTTTACATTGTTTGAAATTCCATACTGATACATCTCTGTATTAAACGGTTTAAGTAATTCTCCTCTTATATCTTGAAAAGGATTTAATGTAATTACAGAAAGTCCATTAATATATGTTGGTTCAAAAATCATAAGCAATATTGTTGAATTTGTTGCAGACACAACTTGTAAACATTTTGACTTTGGTAATTCCGATACCAGTCAATGGTCATCTCAATAGTTTTATCAATATTCAGTTTGGGGTGCCAATTTAGTTTGGATTTTGCTTTATGAATATCAAGCATCAGGAGATTGGCTTCGTGGGGTGCTTTCGGATCCGACATTTCTTTCAATGTTCCTTTTCCATAGCATTGTATCACTTTGGATGCCACTGACCAAACATTTTCGACGGCGTCTATATCGGGTCCGAAGTTCCATCCTTCGCAATAGCCGGTGGGATCTTGCCACATTTTACTTGCCAGCAACAGATAACCGCTCAGGGGCTCTAAAACGTGCTGCCACGGACGTATCGCTTTAGGGTTTCTTATACAAATATCTTCATGGGCTTCTAAAGCACGAATACAATCGGGGATAATCCTGTCGGGTGTCCAGTCACCGCCACCGATTACATTTCCGGCGCGTGCGCTGGCAATAGTTTTCCCGTGATTAATATAATTATTTGGATTTATGAAGGAATTGCGCCATGATGCAATGGCTAATTCGGCAGCGCCTTTAGAAGAAGAGTACGGATCGTAGCCTCCCATAGGTTCATTCTCACTATAGGCAATCATCTGTTCTTTATTTTCATAACATTTATCGGTTGTAATCATCACTGCCACTTTTGCAGAAGCACAACGTCTAAAAGATTCCATAACATGAAGAGTCCCCATGAGATTGGTTTGATAAGTCTCCACAGGCAGTTGGTACGACAAGCGCACTAAAGGTTGAGCCGCCAAGTGAAAAATAATATCAGGTTGAACTTGTTGTATTTTTTCATCTAAAAACTCAGCATTTCGAATATCCCCTCTAATATCATTTATCTTTGAAGAGAGTTCCGACAAAACAAAATTATCTTTAACAGTGTATGGGGCTAAAGCAAATCCGGTTACTTCAGCGCCTAACTCATGAAGCCAAAGCGATAACCATGAACCTTTAAATCCTGTATGTCCGGTTATGAATACTTTTTTACCTTTATAAAAATGATCAAATATATCAATATTATTCATATAAATATGTACAAATTATTTCCAAATTTTCCAAGGGGCCTTCTCCTGATACCACAATTCATTAAGTTCAGTGTTATCGCGCAGTGTATCCATTGGTTTCCAAAAGCCATAATGCTTGTAGGCATGGATTTGGTTTTGTTTCATTAGGCGTTCCATAGGTTCGCACTCCAACATTTCGTGATCCCCTTCCAAATAATCGAACAGTTGAGGTTCGCAAACAAAAAAGCCGGCATTGATCCATGAGCCACTTTCGGCAGGTTTTTCGGTAAAAGATTCAACGAGATCCTGTTTGTCAATATTCAGTACGCCCAATCGAATGGTGTGTTGATAAGCCATCATGGTTAATATTTTCCCTGAATTTTTATGTTTTTCAATTGTTTTATGAATGTTGACATCTGCTACGCCATCGCCGTAAGTAAGCAAAAATGTTTCATTTCCAATATATTGTTGTATGCGTTTGATACGCCCACCTGTCATGGTATTTAATCCCGTATCTATCATGGTAACTCTCCAATCTTCGGAGCGATTATTCAGAATTTGCACGCTATTGTCCGTCAGATTTACTGTCATATCGCAATTATAACGAAAATAATTGGCAAAATACTCTTTAATCATGTATTGCTTATAACCGCAGCAGATAATAAATTCATTGACACCATACATACTATAAATTTTCATGATGTGCCATAAGATAGGTTTTCCGCCGATTTCCACCATAGGTTTGGGTATCGTGGCGGTTGTTTCACTCATTCGGGTGCCTAAACCGCCGGCTAAAATCACTGCTTTCATACAATTTTATTTTGACGTGCAAAGATAGGAGTTTTTAATCATAAATCTCCTTTACATCCCTTTTTAAGTTTTTCTAAATTGCTTTTAAATAATGTTTATTTTTGCACTTCCAAATTTTAAAATTAGTTTATGAATAAAGATTTATTAAGAAAATGGCTTCCTTACTTAATAGCCATAGTGATTTTCATTCTGTTTACTATTATTTACTGTTCTCCTATTTTAGAGGGGAAGGTTGTGCAGAGCGGCGATATTCTAAGTTGGAAAGGAATGTATCAGGAAGCAAAAGTGTATAATGAAAAGACAGGAGATGATACTTTTTGGTCAGGTTCTATGTTTTCGGGAATGCCCACTTACCAGACTGGGGGTGGAAAAATTCAATCCGAAACCTATCTGAAACCTGTGAGTATGGTTGTTTCACTTGGATTTAAAGATACTCTGAAACTGCTGATTTGGTATCTGCTCGGTTTCTTTATATTACTCAAAGCATTCAAAGTGAACACCTGGCTTAGTATTGTGGGCGCTATGGCGATTACACTCTCTTCCTATTTCTTTATTATTATTGAAGCCGGACACGTGAACAAAGCGATTGCCATTGCACAAATGGCACCGGTTATTGCAGGGTTCTTCTTTATTTTTAATAAAAACCATATATGGGGTGCAGTATTTACAATGATTGGCTGTATAATGGGAATTACCAAACACCCCCAAATGGCATACTATTATTTTATGCTTATTGGGTGCTTGCTCATAGCTGAACTCTTTATTCATATTAAAGAGAAGAGAATAAAAGATTTTTTGATTGCAACACTCCTTTTCGGCGCTGCCGTTGGCATTGGTTTGGGAACGCGTTATACGACCATAAAATTAAATCAG
Source organism: Bacteroidota bacterium (assembly GCA_009787115.1). GTDB lineage: Bacteria > Bacteroidota > Bacteroidia > Bacteroidales > WCHB1-69 > WRNX01. The sequence goes on along the minus strand of WRGQ01000168.1, from coordinate 7,860 downwards.
GAATATGCAAAAGAAACCATGCGGGGCGGACACTCCGAGTTGGTGAAAGACACTGACAATCAAAATAAAACAAAAGGGTTAGATTTGGATTATGCTACCCAATGGAGTTATGGTATTGATGAAACAATGACACTGCTCATTCCCAACTTTATGGGCGCTTCCTCCAATTATGATGTGGGCACAAACTCTATCGTTTATGATGAATTAATGAAAAACGGTGTCTCTAAAAAAAATTCGACAGATTTTTGTAAGAATGTACCTGTTTATTGGGGAAACCAACCTTTTACATCCGGTCCCGTTTATATCGGCGCAATCATCTGTTTTCTGTTTGTGTTAGGATTATGTATCGTGAAAGGTCCCTACAAATGGGCTTTGCTGGTGGCAACTCTTTTCTCTATTCTGCTTTCGTGGGGGAAAAACTTTATGCCGCTTACCGAACTCTTTTTCAACTATTTTCCGATGTATAACAAGTTCAGGACGGTCTCTTCTATTTTGGTAGTTGCCGAAGTAACGATGCCGCTGCTGGGTTTTCTGGCGATTAAAGCAATTATGGAGAAACAAATTACAAAAGAGAAATTAATTAAAAATATCTATATTTCATCCGGAATTACTGCAGGAATTTGTCTCATAATTGCTCTGTTCGGAGGTATGTTCTACGATTTCACTTCTCCGAATGACGAATCTGTTTTTGCTCAACTTCCGGAATGGCTATGCAATGCTATTGTTGCAGAAAGAGCCTCTATGCTGCGAACTGATGCTTTCCGTTCGTTTGCCTTTATTTTGTTGGGTGCCGGAACATTGTGGCTGTTTGTAAAAGAAAAACTGAAACTCCCTTATTTTATTGGCATTTTGGGTATTTTAATCTTGGCAGATATGTGGACGGTAAGTAAGCGTTTTTTTAATGATAATAACTTCGTTTCTCCAAAATCGGAGAACAGTTACTTTAAAAAACAACCTTATGAGGAACGTATTTTGCAGGATCCGGATCCGCATTTCAGAGTTTTAAACCTCACAACCAACACGTTTAATGAATCTAGAACTTCTTACTATTTGAAACATATCGGCGGATATCACGCTGCAAAATTGCGCCGGTATCAGGATTTAATTTCCGAACATATTTCTACTAAAATGAATATGAGTGTAATCAATATGCTCAATACGAAATATTTCATTGTGCCCGATGCCAATAAAAATCCGGTACCACAATACAATCCGCTTGCTATGGGTAATGCGTGGTACATTGACTCTGTGCTCGTTGTAAACACGCCAAACGAAGAATGCGACGCATTAAATGAGATTGACTTAAAAACAACGGCTGTTTTAGATGTCAAATTTGCCGATTTTGTGAAAGATTTTGTTGCCGGAAAAGATACAACAGCGCAGATAACATTTCTTTCATACGCACCGAATGCACTTGAATACCAAACGCACTCCGATAAAGACGGCATCGTAGTCTTTTCCGAAATCTACTATCCCTACGGCTGGCATGCCTTTATTGACGGACAACCGACCGGACATTTCAGGGTAAACTACACATTAAGAGCATTGAACGTGCCCGCCGGCGAACATCATATCCGTTTTGAATTTAAACCCGACACCCTGAAAAAAGCGGAGCCGGTTTCAATACTGTGTATCATTATTATGTATGGAACGATTGTTGGGGGAATTGCTTATGGCTTTGTGAGAAACAAAAAAATGAAAACAATAATAGCAAAATAAGAAAACTTTTTTCTATTTAGAAAATCATTATTCCGCCTATTCCAAAATTATCTACAGTGATTATTGGCATAATTGCCAGACCTTTATCTTTTTGTTTTATTTTAAAAAGTTTATGCCAGACAGGCAACATCAAATACCCTAATTCCGCACAAAGAATACCAATGCCTGCCCCTGTAACCACATCGCTAAACCAGTGTTTGCGGTTGATGATACGCATTGAAGCAGTTGTAAAGGCAAAGCCGTAACCTGCTACGCCAATCCAGGGCGACACATCTTTATATTCTCTAAACAAAATATGCGCACCCAAAAAAGCCGTACTCGTATGACCTGACGGAAAAGAATGTTTATTTGAGCCGTCAGGACGTTCTATGTGAGTAAGATATTTTGTACCTTGAACGGTAGCAGTTGCAAAAATCAATGAAGTACCAAGTACAAGCGTTCTGTCTAAAAAATTATGTTTAGCCTTTACACCGCACAAATCCAATCCGTAAATGCCAACGTATGGCACAAATTGAATATAGTCATCAAATTTATATCGGCGGTGAATATTTTGTTGAACTTTATCGTCAATCTTATGGTCAAAATTCTGCAAATCACATGAGAATCTTGTTATTATGCCATAAGTTATCAAAGCCGAAGGTACAATGTAATAGGAAAAAGGCACAGTGTCCCTGCGAACATTATCATTTGCAAATGCGTGATTTACAGATAATACTATGATTAATACGTACAGAAGTTGTTTCATAGAGTATCTTCAAGCAATTTAACCCACTGTTTCCCAATTTCAGACAGATGAAATTTTTTGGAACTTTCAACGGCATTACAAGCCATCGTTTGACATTCTTCATCGTGTTGCATCAGCCATGCAAGTTTATCTGCATATCTCTCAATATCATTATTGGGGATAATTAGTCCATTATACTTATCTTCAATAATATCGTGCACCGCGCCAAAACTATCGAAAACAATCGGCACAACGCCCATCTGTTGTGCTTCGGTTAGGGTTAATCCCCAACCTTCTGAAGCAGATGTCATCATATAAACAGATGCTTTTTTGTAATACTCAATCGGATTTTGTCTGCCTTCAAAATAAACCTTTTTTATATCAAGTTTTTTCACAAGTTTTTTATAATACTTTTCGTCATCGCCAATACCGAGAATAATAAGTCGCCAATCTTTTATGTCAGTTCTTTGTTGCACTTTTTTCCAAATCTTTAGACTTTGGGAAATTCGTTTTAGCCGTTCAGACAAACGGGCTACAATTAGAACTATATTTTCTTTACTTTCAATATCCTTTTCGGAAATTTTTTCATTAAAAGTCAGAATATTAGGTATGGCAACTACATCTTTCTGTTTCCATGCAGGAATATTTGATAATTTGTTATAATCCTGAATATATCGCTTGGACAATAAAACTATTTTATCAAAATAATCATTGTAAATTGCAAGTTCTTTTTGTATTTCTTTACTGACTAAAATGTTATACAATAATTTTGGTAATAGACCAACCACGATTTTTCTAAAATTCTTAAATGTATCAAAAAAGCGAAAAATTTCTGCGTTGAGATTTGGGTGGACAAAATAATAATCGGGTGCAAGATGAAAACAATAAACAAACTTGCAGTTTTGTGTTTTATTTACTGCAAGTTTCATTTGTTCAAATATTTTTCGGGTACCAACTACGTGCTGACAAATCACAATATCAATCTTATTTCTTGTCAAAAAATCGCTAAACTGTTCATAAATATTACTCTTGTCAACTTGAAATTTTTCTTCAAACTCAGTTTTTGGTTCTGCTTTGTTATGTGCAAGGTATGCAAGGAAACATTTATATTCATGTTTTATGGTAAAATACTGTGAAAGTGTTGATGTTATCCGATGGATTCCGTCACAAGTAGCAACAATCTCAGAATTGGTTACAAAGAGTATATTCATAATTCAAAAATTTGATTTTTTTTGGCAATATTTTTTCAAGCACTGGGTTTATTATGCTTTTTGTTTTTTTAAAATCAAGTGTACTGCACCCCATTTGTTAGACCATTATACTTGTTATTATGAGGGAGCAAAAAGCAATTTAACCCACTGTTTCCCAATTTCAGACGGATGAAATTTTTTGGAACTTTCAACGGCATTACAAGCCATCGTTTGACGTTCTTCATCGTGTTGCATCAGCCATGCAAGTTTATCTGCATATCTCTCAATATCATTATTGGGGATAATTAGTCCATTATATTTATCTTCAATAATATCGTGCACCGCGCCAAAAGTGTCGAAAGCAACAGGCACAACGCCCATTTGTTGTGCTTCGGTTAGTGTTAATCCCCACCCTTCATAAGCGGAGGTCATTATGAAAATAGAAGATCTTTTATAATAGATTTCAGGATTCTGAGCGCCTTCAAAAAATACGCGTTGCAATTTTAATTTTTTTACAAGGTTCTGATAATAAAGTTTATCTTCTCCATCGCCAACAATTGTTAATTTCCATTCCGACAGAAGAGCATTAGATTCAATTTTTTTCCAAATTTTCAGTGCAAGCGATAAACGTTTTTGTTCTTCATCTAAACGGGAAACAATAAGCGCTTCTTTTTGTTTGCTATAAATAGAATCAATTTTTATACTCTCAGAAAAGGATAATGGGTTGTTAATGGCTACAAGTTTATCATTAACAGAAACTTGAGCGCAATTTGCAAAAACAGGGATATAAGCACGAGACAGTAGAACTATTTTATCGGAAAATTGATAAAGAGCACGATATTTTTTAACCCAATAGCGTATTAATAATTTGTTTCTTGTCAAACGTGCCATAAGTTGTAACATCAATTTATAAAAATAATGTAGTTTATATTGACCATTCTTTAAACGCATCCAATACATTTTGGGATAGATGGAAGCTTTTTCAAAACCGGGTAGATTATGATAGTGATATAAAATTTTACAAGTATGCTCCTGTTTGGATATTTTTTCTAATGCAGGTAAAAGAAATTTGAGTTTTTTACGCTCTAAAACATTATTAAGGATTATGTTAATCTCATTTTCTCTTATAAAATCGGATAATTCGGAAAGCATATTCTTTTCATCTACTTTTATTTTCTTTTTAAAAATGTTGGCAGATGTGTGTTTTATCTCAAAATAGGCGGAAAAAACCTGATACTGTGGTAATTTATTTAATTCTTCTGCCAATAGAATTACTACCCTGTCTATTCCCCCATTTAAGGGAGAAACATCGGAACTTGTTATAAAAAGGATATTAAGTTTTTCCATTTTCACAGTGAAAAATATTATGTTGCGAGATTATGTTATTTTTTTTTCAAAAATAAAAACCGGATAACTTTCATCCATTGGAGTAACCATTCTACAGGAGATAGAACAAGATTTCCAAACCGGTATTTATAAGTATGATAAGGGCGTGTAATTAATTTTACCGCTTGTTGTTCTGCGCCCGAAATACCTCTTCGTTTGTATGCCTCGCGTATTAAAATGATATGCCAATACATGGCTTTTCCAAATCCTTTTTTACCCACCGAAATTCCACCTTCATGACGCCTGTATTTAGATAAAACTTTTTTGAGTATCAAAACATCTCCTACTTCATCTAATTTAAAATACAAATCCTGATCCACAGCGTGCGTTATTTCTTCGGAAATTCCGGAAGTTTTATCGTATAAATATTTTTTAAAAGTAGCGAAAGCAATAGTTATATGACGTCCGTATGTTAAATAGGAATATCCCTCAGGAATGGTAATATGTTCAGATATGCCCATAGGTTTTAAGTTTTTGTTGCAAATGTAGTGTTGCGACCCTATTAAACTACAGTTTGGGTTTTGAATATGCGCTTGTACCATCGTCTCAATGGCAGTGGGCATCAATTCATCATCGGGATCTAAAAAGCCGCAAAGTTCTCCGGTAGCGAGTTGTGCGCACCTGCGTTTGGTATATCCACACCCTTTATTGGTTTCATTCAGTACAATTTTTATCGCAGGGTTGTTTTTAAATGAGGCTAACACTTCAAGCGAATGATCGGTAGAACCATCATCAACCACAATAATTTCTACATTTTTATAGGTTTGCGACAGCACGCTGTTCAGCGCTTTGGCAAGGTAGCGCCCATTATTGTAACTGGCTATAAGTACTGAAAATAGAGGTTCTTTATTCATAATTGTTTGTTTTATATAATTTTTCATTTCACGTTAACAGTTTTGTTTTTAATCATTTCAATTGCTTCGCGAAATACTTTCGAGCCGAGTAAATAACAGGCGCTTATGTAAAAAATAGCCCCGGTAATAATTTGCACACTCACCAATATAAAATTATTATGAATAAGAGCAGAAAACAAGTAAATTCCTATTCCCATTGTTGTTGCCAAAATAAAATAGGGCAGAATATCTTTGAGTTGTTCAATAACTGTATATTGAATCATTTTTCTCACATAAGAAGTATAAACAATAGTATAAATCACGCCAACCATAGTCCAACTGATTGCCATTGACCATACACTTATTCTTACAGTGAGAACAATACTTAATAGTAATGCAATACTATACAGAAGATTAAAAAATAAAACGGCTGAAGATTTTCCTTTAAGAAAGAGAATAACCGTATAAAGCGAATTGATTCCCATAAATAGATACCCAACACATAATACTTTAAAATAAGGTACAATGGGAATCCATTTTACTCCAAATACCGTTAACATTAAAGGATCTGCCGTAGCTATTAAACCCAGCATAACCGGAAAGAAAATAAAAGATGCAACCCGTATCATTTTTCTGAAAGCGTTTTTTAATGATTCCGGGTTGTCGCCAAGATTAGTCATAGCAGGATAAACGGTTGTATGTATTGCAGGGATAATGGTTTGATGGGGTATTTCGGAATATTTGTTGGCATTAAAATAAAATCCCGCTTCTTTAAACGGGTAAAAAAAAGCAATAAGCGATGAATAAATATTTTTACAAATAATACTGACGGTTGAAGATATCAACAGTTTTGAACTGTATTTCCATAAATTTTGAATACTTTGTCGGCTGTAAATTAAACTTGGGCGCCAGGAACTGATACTCCATAAACAGATATTTCTCACTAATGTAATTGAGAACGGTTGAATTACCAATACCCAAACTCCATATCCTTTCCAAGCCAAAAACAAACTCAAAGCGCCTGAACAAAAAATGGCAATCAGATTTGTACTTGCTAAGCGTTTAAAATCAATAGATTTTGTTAATAATGTGGTTTGTACTAAAGCCATTGAACATAATGGAAGACTCAGTGCCATAACGCGTACTAAACCTGTTAAAACAGGTTTGTGATAAATATGGGCAATAAGAGGCGCTGTACAGAAAATGAGCAGATAAAACAATAAACTAATAACAATATTAAAATAAAAAACGGAGGATAGATCGGTTTGGGTAACCTCTTTTTTGCGAATGAGCGCATTGGAAAAACCGCTGTCAATAAATGCAAACCCTAAAGCATTCACAATAAATATCACACTTACCAAACCGTAATCGTCAGGAGTCAAAAAGAAACGCATAAGCACAATTGTCACTAAGATATTTAGCGCTTGTTGCCCAAACTTGTCGAGAAAATTCCAGAAAATGCCGTGCGCTGTTTTTTCTTTTAAGGTTTTGCTCATTCTGGTTATTTAGACTGAATATGTAAACAGTTTTTTGAAAGTGCAAAAGTATTTATATTTTTCTATTATTCTTGTGGCAGTTTAAAATAGGTTAATTCTTTTTTGAGGTGCTATGAAAAATTAACCAATAAGACTAATCACTACTTCCCCACCTCCACCCAAACACCTTCCGTTCGGGCATAGACCGTATTATCGTACATTGCCTGGCAAGCGATTGCGGGCATAAAAAAGCGTCCCAAATAGGCTGCCTGCGCCCGTATGCTTATCGTGATGCTCCTTCCGGGCGGAAGGTCAAAGTAACTCAACACTTGGTCGTCGCGAATGTCTTGATAGGTAATTCCTTCCGAATATTCGCGCGTTTTGCCTGTGTTTGGGTAAGTTTGCGCGTCATCTGTCAATCGCGTGTTGAAAATCTCCCAACCGGAGGGAAGAATGTGGGTCAAAGCCAGATTTTCATATTTGGTGGTGCCGTTGGTGTTGCTTATCTTTATCTTCACAATGAAATCGGTACC
>WRGQ01000167.1 GCA_009787115.1 Bacteroidota bacterium | reverse complement strand
TATTCGCAAGAACTTATTCTTTCTGAAAATGTAAAACAATATTACAAACTATTGGAAGATATTAATGGACCTTCTACATTTATGAGGCGTAATGTTACAGACTTGGATGAATTAACAAAAAAACTTGAAAAATATGATTCCTTATTTAAAATAAGAGATATTGATGTCAGCAGTCATTATGTTGGCTATGCCGACTTATTAGCAAAATTGGGAAAATTGGAAAAATCTATTGAATATTATGAAAAGGCATTCGCTCTTAATAAAATGAGCGCTAAAGCATTTGAACAGCGTAAAGAATATTTTGAAAAAGATACACTGTTATATAACCAAAAGAGAAAAGAACTGAATGAAAAATATGTGCATCATTACAGTGCAAGAGAAATAGAACTTTTAATTGAAGTAAAAGAGATATTTGCAATGGATCAATTTGCGCGATACTACAATACCGACTATCCGAAACATAAGGATTGTTCTAAAAATATTTTGGAATATGTTGATTCTATTACCATGATAAAATTGGTTGATCTTTTAGAGAAATATCCTGAATATACAAACCCTCTTACTATTGATCCATTTGCACCGTGGGTTATTGGCAGACATATTTTTACCGCATATCCTGAATTTTGGCTCACCTATTTTGAACCCAAAGAACGAGACGCATTATTGAAAGGGAATGGATTGATACCTACAGAATATGCCCGTACTTACGATAGATGTATGATTACAAGCGGAAGATCAAAATACAGTTATTATGGAGAGTGGGATGATGAGGGCAAAGCCGCCAATCCTGATAAAGACCTTGTAAATAAACATCGTACAAATTTGGGATTGCCTATTTTGGAAGAGAGAAAAAATACTCCCAGTGAATTTTTTATAACATATTAGATAAAGCATACTTATTTATGTTATTAATTTTGTCGGATGATCATGATGAATCCACAAACCAAGTTATTAATTGGTTATTATATCTAAAAATTCCGTACTTTCGTATCAATGATACATGCTCTATTCTTGTTGATTATTTGACCACTAATAAGTGAACAATTGAATAATCTGCAAATTACATTAGATGCTGCACACCACCAACTGCAAACGCAAATCAAAAGTTGGGAGCAGACTTATTTGTTAGTCAGTCCAATGGACGGCGTGGTTACATTAACTAAATATTGGCAGAAAAACCAAAACATCAACGCCGGCGAAGTACTGGTTACGGTTGTTCCCATTGCAAAAACAAAGATTGTAGGCAAGATTTTGCTCCCCCCGCAAGGCGCAGGCAAAGTAAAAGAGGGACAAATGGTAAACGTAAAATTTGACAATTATCCCTACATGGAGTTCGGCATGGTGCGCGTGCAAATCACGAATATCTCGTTAGTTCCGGTAGCCGTAGGCGACAATCAAAAAGCCTACATGCTGGAGGTTGAGTTTCCGGAAAAACTAACAACAAACTACGGCAAAGAATTGGTATTCAGCCAAGAGATGACCGGCAGCGCGGAGATTATAACGGAAGATTTGCGGTTGTTGGATAGGTTTTTGAACCCGATTAAAGCGGTGGTGAAAAAGTAGTTGGTATCAATACAAACTCTACAAAAAATCATATCTGCCAATACTCATTGAGGTAGAATCGGATTAAAATCTGAAATGTGAGAATGCTTTGTTTGCTTCTGCCATTCTGTGGATATCTTCTTTACGTTTAAATGCGGCGCCTTCTTCCTTGTAGGCTGCCATAATTTCGGCGGAAAGTTTTGCTGCCATCGTTTTCTCATGACGTTTGCGAGCGTAAAGTATCATGTTCTTGATACCCAACGACTCTTTTCTTTCAGGGCGAAGTTCCGTAGGAATTTGGAAGGTTGCGCCTCCAATTCTTCTACTTTTTACTTCCAAAGCAGGCGTGATATTCGCCAACGCTTTTTTCCACACGTCAATAGGATTCTCTTTTAATTTCTGTTCAATGAGATCCATTGATTCATAAAAAATTTCGAATGCGGTTGATTTTTTACCTTCCAACATAAGGTTGTTTACAAATTTCGTAACTAACACATCATTAAATTTAGGATCGGGAAGGGTAATCCGTTTTTTTGGTTTTGCTTTTCTCATTTGGTTTCTTCAATATTTTTTAAGGTTAATATTTACTCTTAGTCTCACCCATTTTGGTGGCTAAGCAACAGTTTTATATTTAAGATTTAAAATTTAATATTTAAAGATTTGTTTGACTGATTGTTTAAATATTAAACTTTAAATAATTACTTTTTGCCGCTTGTTTCTGCTTTTTTCTTTGGACGTTTTGTGCCGTATTTGCTTCTTCCTTGCAGACGACCGTTCACGCCGGCAGAGTCTAACGCACCGCGAACTACGTGATAACGCACGCCCGGAAGGTCTTTCACACGACCGCCTCTAACCAATACAATGCTGTGTTCCTGCAAGTTGTGTCCTTCGCCCGGAATATAAGCGTTTACTTCTTTTCCGTTGGTCATACGAACTCTCGCTACTTTACGCATAGCAGAATTAGGTTTTTTTGGAGTTGTAGTATAAACTCTCAAACAAACACCACGTCTCTGCGGACATGCATCCAATGCTCTTGATTTACTTTTTGAGGTTAACTGTTTTCTTCCTTTTCTAACTAACTGTTGAATTGTTGGCATTACGTTATTTTTTAATTTTTATAATTTTACAATAAAAAGACCCTCTTTTTTTGAGGGCTGCAAAAATATATAAATTTTGATATAAAAATTTCAGAAACAAAGATTTTTTATTTTCTAACTCATAACTGTGGAGTATCCTCAAAAAATAATCCATAAAAAATCACTTTCACTTCCGTATTGAAAAAAATGTATTTTTGCGTATTAATATTTGTATAAATTATTAACTAAAAAATATTATTAACTAAAATCAATTTATTATGAAAAAAATTACAATTATTTTTGTTGCATTGCTGCTTATAGTTGGTGCAGTGTTTGCACAACAAACGAAATCATTGAGAAACAACTCGCTGCTATTGCAACCGGTTGTTACTGAAATGCGAAGTGATGGAACATTTGAGTCTACACCACGCGCCACAACAATCTTCTCTCATGGCTTTGAAGGAACTACAGGCGGAACTGCAAATGGAGCCGGTGCACTCCCTTCAGGTTGGGTCAGTAGCCCTGCATCCGGAGGAACCGCAGGAAAAACCAGATGGGGAACATCCGGAGGAGCTATAGTTGGAGTGAACGGCAATGTTTCACCCCATTCGGGAACAAGATTTGCATATATTGCGTACAATTCCACCCCTCATGATGCGTGGATGATTACGTCCGCTTTTTCGCTTACTGCAGGTACAAAATATCTCATAGAGTTTTGGGTAATCATGGAGGGATATGACTGGTATGAAGAGTTGGAAGTAAGAATCGGAACTACCCAGACTGTTGCAGGTATGACCACCTCGCTTTGGTCAAGTTACACCGAAGATTATTTGGATTGGACAAAAATAACTGTTGTGTTTACACCTACAACTACAGGAAACCATTATCTTGGCTTTTATTCTACTTCCGATGACCAAATCTTTACCGCCGTTGATGATATTTTGGTTAGAACAATAGATGATAACGATTTGGAAGTTATTCCAAGATTCCCTTATACTCAAGTTCCGACATCTATGCCTGTAACGAAATTTCCTGCACAAGTTGCAAATATTGGTTTATTACCCCAAACCAATGTACAACTTTCCGTTACACGTAATAATGTGGTTCTTGGTACTGCATCGCTACCTTCCATCGCTCCTTTGACCACTGTAACCTTAACCCCTACAGGAAACATACTTCCGACTACAGGAACAAATACACTGACTTACACAGTTACACAAACCGAACCCGACGCCACTCCTGCCAACAATACTGCTGATGCTACTTTTCAAGGAACACCTAACATATATGCGTATGATAATGTAACGACTACTTCTAATGGAATTGGAAGTAACAGTAACGCGCTTTCTTTTGGAAATATTTTTGAAATAACAGCTTCCACAACACTTTCTCAAGTAGTTATTGGATTCAACTCTACCGCTACACCAGGACTTCCTTACACCCTTTCACTCTATAAAATGACCGGCGCATTAACCTATAACACCACAGATCTATTATCAGGTTTTGCGGTGCTTAGAACACCGGGGTGGAATACTGTGGCAATACCTCCTACCCCATTAGCAGCAGGAGAACGCTACATCCTTTGTATAAATCAGCTTACTGCTGAAAATGTGGCAGTTTCTTATGAATCAATTGCCGGCAAAATATTGTATGTGGTTCAGAGTGGTGGTAGTATCTATGACGGTAATGTGGGCTATGCTGCTGCTATTCGTATGGCTTTTGCTCTTCCCTGCAACGCCGCTGCCCCAACAAATTTAACTGCAGTTCCCGCTCCTAATTCTGTTACGCTCTCATGGACAGGCGATGCCCAAACGTACCGGGTAACGATTAATAACGGAACCACAAATACAATTTATTATACGTCAAATACAACATTAACCATTACCGGTTTACAAACTATCCCATATACATGGAGCGTTGCCGCTATATGCGCTACTACTAATAATCCATCTACCGCCGGCAGTTCCTTTACTCCGCTAAGTTGTACAATTTCTACATTCCCATTCTCGGAAAGTTTCGACGGTACAACCTTCCCGCCTGCTTGTTGGACAAGTACAAGTACATCAAGTTCGCCATGGCAAAGAGTTACAACAGGAGGCAACCCAACTTGCAGCACTCATTCAGGCGCCGGTATGTTGCAATATAACTCTTATAACTATTCTTCCGGAAATACGGGATTATTAATTACTCCCCCTATAGATAGACAAAATCAAATTTTGAAACTTAAATTCTGGATGTATCGGGATGCTGGACAGTCAAGTGCTGCAGATAAAGTTAATGTCCATATTAGCAGTACTTCTACCTTAAGCGGCGCCACATTGCTCGGAACCATTAACAGACTTACAACCCTTGCTCCTGTTGTAACGGCAGCCGGATGGTATGAGTATTCCTTCACACTTCCTGTTTTTTCGGGAGAAAGATATATCATCTTTGAAGGCGTTTCCGTTTATGGTAATAATATTTATGTAGATGATATCTCTCTTATTGCGCTTCTTAATAACGACCTTGAAGCCGTTTCTATAACCGGAAATGCTTTGCCTCTCGCATTAACGCCGGAAACTTATACGGTTACCGTAAGAAATAACGGTGCATTAACCGCAAATAGTTATATAGTAAAAGTAATGACAGAAGACAATGAACTATTAGCGCAACAAACCGTAACAACAACATTGGCAACAGACGCCACTACCACCGTTCCATTTCAGATTACTTTTCCAAGAACAATGGAAGGTCCATTGAAAATTAAAGGCGTTGTAGAATATACGGGCGATCAACTTCTTACCAACAATACAACGTCGTTATTATCTCTTAATGTTATTTCGTTCTGTTCTGCAAAAAAGACCATTACCGGTACAATTAGTACTCCCTCAGGAACAGCTACTAACGAAAACTTTCCTTTCGGATTTAGCAACAATAATTCCAGAGCTCAATCTATTTACACGGCAGCGGAATTGAATATGGAACCCGGAACAGAGATTACTGCCATATCGTACAACTATGTAGCAACTACTGCAACAGCTGCTCCGCGGTCCATTAGAGTTCGTTTTGCACACACTGCTTCATCCACGCTTTCCGGTTGGATTGCCGATAGTGAATTTACTACGGTTTACACCGGAACTGTTTCCGTTCCGGCAACCTCTCCCAATGTTTATGAATTGAGAATAGAATTATCCCAACCTTTTGTATATACAGGCGGCAACTTATGTATTATGACAGAAAAAGTTTACGCAAACAATAGCAATAACTCCGGCGTGATTGCCCAACGATTCCCCGCAACCGGTCGTACATACTCCTATGCAAACAATACCCAGATTCCTACTACAATACCTAATGGAACTGTGTATAATTATGTTCCGGTAACGCACTTCTACACCACTAAACAGTTTGGATTAAATCCGAACAACGTACTGGGTACCGGCGCACAAATAGCACTAAACCCCACCGTAATAACATGCGACGGTAATGCTACCGCTACTTTCTCTGTAGCAAATTGTTATAGAATTACCGATGTAAAAATTGGCGGAGTATCCCAAGGACCTGTTACTTCTTATGAATTTACTCATGTAGATGCTACGTTACCTGTTATTACAGTAGAAACGGATTTAGTACATTACAATATTACGGCAACTACGGGAGGCAACGGTATTATAGATCTTCTACCCGGCTATATCACCTGTCAGTCATCAGCCACCTGTATCATAAGACCCAACTTCGGATATTACACCAGCGAACTGTTGGTTGACGATTCTCCGGTTATTCCTCCGGTGAATAATCTTTATACTTTCCTCTCCGGCAACACTCCTCATACCATTCATGCAATATTTGAACCTTGCCCCACCTTTGCTATACATTATGTAATAGAAGGTTCAGGTGCTGTTGTTTATGATAATTACCCCTATAATAATCCGCAGGGAGATATTGAAATCTGTTCGGGATATAATCCTGAATTTGATTTTGTACCGTCATTCGGCTATGAAATTGAAGCTGTTTATGTTGACGGTATACTCAATTATCTTGCTACCAGTGGACACTTTATGTTTATCAATCTTCATCAAAATCACCAAATAAGAGTGGTGTTCAGACCTATTGACTATACAATTTTTGCCTCTTCCGGTATGTACGGATCCATTGAACCGGCGGGCTATACTATAGCTCCTTACGGTACAACTCCGCATTTTGATTTCATTCCATTCACAGGCTATGAAGTAGATCAGGTATATATAGATAATCAACCGATAGGCTCCATGAGCAGCTATGATTTTGTAAATATTTCAGCCAATCACACCATTTTTGTAACATTTAAGAGAATGGCTTTAGTAATTCATTTAGGATGGAGCGATGGCGGTTCGCTTGTTCCGTACGGCAACACGATGGTTTCTACCGGAACACACAGCGCTGATGTCAATGTATTTTATAATGATATTCAAATGATATCCTTTGCACCGGAAGAAGGCTACAAAGTGTCTGCGGTATATGTTAACGGCGAGTCTTATCCGAACGCTATCTCCACAGGTTCCTATACATTCTATTATATTACGCAAGAACAATGGTTAGATGTTACCTTTGAAAAATATACCTACCCCATTAAAGCGCAGATTAACGATCATGGTGTAATTTCAGATGAAGGTATTACTTACGTATCCCATGGCGAAGACAAAACTTACAATTTCTATGCATTACCGGGATATGAAATAATCCATGTATTTGTAGATGGTATTGATAATGGAGCAGCCATTACCAGCGGAACCTATACATTTCTGAATATAGTGGCTTCTCATACTATTGATGTGATAACGGCTCCGTTAATTTACAAAATTACTGCAACTGCTGACGAAGGCTCATTTATTACCCCGTCCGGTCAAATTACCGTTGCTTATGGAGAGCACCAGTTCTTTACCTTTGCTCCAGCATCAGGCTATGAAATTGACAAAGTATTGGTTGACGATGTTCCCAATGGCGAAGCTGTACAAAATGGCGGGTATGCATTCCTCAATGTACAAGAAGACCATACCATCAAGGTAATAAGCAAACTGTTAAGATTCAATATCAAAGCGCTTGCCGCTCCGAATGGCTCTATTTATCCTGCCGGTATTACAGAACTTAACTACGGTGAAGATATTACCTACACCATTACTCCGGACGAAAATTATAAGATATCCTTCGTATTGGTAAATGGCGACAATATGGGTTCAATTACAACCTACACCTTTGCAGCAGTAGAAGCAGACGGAACTATCGAAGCCTTCTTCGCTCCCAGCGGTGGTCCTGTTGGTATCAATGAACCTGCTATTGATGGCGTTAACATCTATAGCCACACCAATATCGTTTATATCGTGAATGAAAAACATCTGCCCATCAGCAATCTTTCTATCTTCGATATGTATGGACGTATTGTATGGCAAGGCATTCCGCAAGGAAATCAAATTGTTCTCAATGTAGCCAACGGTATCTATACCGTTCGCGTATCTGCTAATGATACATTTACTGCAACAAAAGTAAATATTCAAAGATAAACTTCAACCACAACCAAACAAACAACGCAAAAGGGGCTGTCTCAAAAGGAGGCAGCTTCTTTTTTTTTGCAGATATCCTTTGATTATTTGATTTTTTCTTACCCCAAATGCAGATGGTGTCCCATTTTGTCCTGTTTGGTTTTTAGATACTTATAGTTTTCATTTTTAGGGTCAACAATGATAGGGATGGTGGAGACGATTTCGATACCGTGTCCGGATAGTCCTACGCGTTTTGCGGGGTTGTTGGTGATAAGTTGAATTTTAGTGGCATTCAAATCGCGGAGAATCTGTGCGCCCACGCCATAATCGCGCTCGTCGGCGCGAAAGCCGAGTTCTAAATTGGCTTCTACGGTATCCCTTCCTAATTCTTGTAAGTGATAAGCTTTCAGTTTGTTCACCAAGCCAATACCACGACCTTCCTGATCCATATATAGAACTAATCCTTTTCCTTTTTCTTCAATCATGTGCATAGCGGTATGCAGTTGGTCGCCGCAATCGCACTTTAGAGAGCCCAGAATATCGCCGGTAACGCACGAAGAGTGTACGCGCACCATAATCTCCTCATCTTTTTCCCATTCCCCTTTTTGCAATGCTAAATGGGTTAATTGGTTGTTTAATTGCGTATAGGCAATCAGTTTGAATGTTCCCCATTTAGTAGGCAACGTAACTTCTGCTTCTTTATGAATTAGCGTTTCGGTTTTTATGCGGTAGGCAATTAAGTCTCTGATAGAGATAATCTTGATATTAAATTGTTGGGCAATTTTTGCAAGTTGAGGTAGCCGCGCCATAGTACCGTCTTCATTGATAATTTCGATGAGTGCGCCGGCAGGATAAAGTCCTGCGAGGCGTGCTAAATCTACTGTCGCTTCGGTATGACCGGCACGCACCAGCACGCCACCATCGCGCGCGCGTAATGGGTTGATGTGTCCGGGACGTCCGAAATCGGCGGGTTTCATTTGGAGGTTGGTTAATGCTTTGATAGTGGCGGCTCTGTCGTGCATAGAAACACCCGTAGAGCAACCGTATCCAAGTAAATCTATAGTAACGGTAAAAGGGGTGCCGTGCAAAGAAGTATTGCTTAATACTTGCATTTCAAGTTCCAATTCTTTGCAACGTTCAGCATTAATGGGCGTGCATAAAACGCCACGCCCGTAACTCATCATAAAATTTACCTTCTCCGACGTAATCTTTTCGGCAGCGATAATAAAGTCGCCTTCATTTTCACGGTCTTCATCATCTACCACAATCAAAAAATTCCCGGCTCTAAAATCCTCTAAGGCTTCTTCAATAGTATTTAGTTTAATGTCCATATTCAAAATTTAGTGACAAGTGACAAGTGACAAATGACATGTTCATTCTATTTATCATTTTATCATTTTATCTATTTTATCATTTATTCCGTATCGCCACGTTTCTGATATTCCACAAATATGTTTCAATGTCAGGGTTTGAGGCGTTGTAGCGAAATGCTATTCTGAAAGTGTTGGATTTAATAGATGATAACGGGAATCTATTACTCCATTCAAACGATGCAGGAAACGAAGACAGTGTGCCTAATGGTTTCCAGTCGTTAATATTAAAAGTAGTAGAAGTTGATGTAGTATAGTAAATTTGATAGGCATCATATTTGCCATTCAAAACAGACAGTTGATGTTCAAAGGTCAAATATCCGTTTGTCAAATCGGGATAATTGATTACGGGAGAGATAAACCAGTCATCCATTGTTGTTTGATTATTTCCTAAATGCAACATTGATTGAGAACCGAGGCGATATATCCATCCGGTATTTCCTAACACGGATTGCGTACTCCAACCTTTTTCAAGCGGATTTTCTGTAAAATTGAACTCTAAAAATTCATTGGGTTTTGGATTATCTATTTCAATGTCATCTTTAGTTCTAATCATTAATTGATAAGTTCTTCTACTGCCTGATACATAAACGGTTAATATTCCGGTGAGGTTATATGTTTTATCTTCAATGATTATATTTCTGAATTTAGCGTAGTTTGAAGTACGAATTGTAATCAGTTCCGTTGTTCCGGGCACATTGACTTTCCATTCGGTTATAAAATCGTTATAAGCAAACGGTTTTCCAATGGCATTCTCTCTAAAAGTAACACCTTCTAACCGCACCAACTTGTTAATGTCGTTGTCACCTGAAAAATCAATCTCATTATTTGTTAATGGTTTTGGAAGATTTTTTTGGCTGGGCAATCCATCTTTGATGATATAGTTGTCAATAAACAGAGAATTTACTCTTCCCACCTGAGTTTTCTGATATATCCAACCCATCTGTGGGAGGTTATGATAATCGCCGATTACCAACCCATTACCTTTCTTATCCAATCCGTTGCAAACAATTACAATTTTTTGTCCTACAGGGTAGAAATTATATAATCCTGTCATATCCAATTCCAATTCCACACCGCCGGTAGAATCTTGAACCACCATAGATTTATAATAGTTTCCGCCTTCATCGGAACTCACTACTACGGCTCTGATATATCTGTAATACTTATCTCTGTAATCTGTAAGCGAGTCGGGAGGTGTACCGTTGATATGTTTGCCTATTACATTTTTACTGTTAATAGTAAAAAACTGACCGGGCTTCGTTCCTTCGGGAGGTACCCAGTCTTCTGCTTTAAACTCAGGCTCTTGCCATTTGGTACATCCCATAAGTAGGAATATGCCCAAAAATAACACTAAAATAATTCGTAATTTATTCATAATTGATATAGTTTTTTTTATAAATTTTTTCTTGCTGCTAAAGCAAACGGTAAAAAATAGCGATTTAATTTTTCAAATTCATTAGTATCCGATTCATAAAAATGTTTACACATCTCTTCCCTTGCTCTGCACAACTCTTTGGTTACCGGGTAACGTGGAGAAAGTGAAATAGTTAAGTCTAACAATTCCAAAGCCCTTTCAAATGAGTTTTGAGCGTGTACTCCATTTTCTTTCTTTTTCCATTTACTTGCGCGAGAAACTTCAGACCCCACATTTGCCAATTGTTCCATTAAACTCATTTGCGCCCATCTTCCTGAATGCAATTCACTATGTAACATCTTTTTCTGTTTTATTATTAATAATCTCAATTATTCTATTCCGTACATTAACATCTTCAACTCCTCTACTTCTATTTCCCTGTCTTGGTTTAATATTAATCATAGAATCAAATTCAATAAAATCTTCTCCGTCCATATCAGGGTAAAGGTTAATTCCCCACAAGTTTTCCTGTTCAGAGCCGTTTTCTAACAAAAGGGCTTCCATATCTGCGTGTAATTCAGCATCTAATATCAAAACCTCTTTCTCTATATCCACTACTGCCTTAACCATATCTCCTAACAGATTTTCAGCCAACACCCCCAGTTCTTTTCTCGAAATTACATCCTCTACTATTAACATATTTAACATTTAAACTAATCATCTAATCATCTAATCATCTAATCATTAATCACATCGCCACATTTCCTTTAAACTCAATCTTTGAAATTGTCCACATCGGGTAAGTCTCAGTAGTTTTATATTGAAAAGCAATTTGCAGATTTGGGTTTGTGGCAATATTGTCGGGCAGTTTAATCACGGCTTCGGTAGCGCCTGCTGTGTGAACAAAGTCTAACAAATGCCACGTACCGTCTATCGAGTATGCCACTTTCATATTATCGCTGGTTCCGTTAAGGATTCTGTACGAGAAGCATAGCGCCACGTCTTTTTCGCCTGCAAAATTAAATTTGGGAGATACAAACCAGCATTCGGTTTCATTTCCTGCCGGCGCTTGAATTTTTACACTATTTGTAGAGCCTGTACTATACGCCCATACGGTTTCTCCCTTTATTTGTTTATTGGTCCATCCTGCTTCAAAAGGATTGGTATTCATATCATAAGTTTTCAAAATTTTTACCGGTGGCAAAATTTCAACATCATTAATACTGCAAATAATAAGTTGATGGGTAGGTTCTTTTGTAGTTCCGAACATAGTTAATAGACCTGTAATATTTAATGCGCCTTCAGGCAAAATATCATTGGCAAATGTACAGTAAGAACTAATACGTGCTTGCACCTCATCTGTACTTGTACCTGAATTAAAATGTATATAACGGCTAATTGTAGTTGATGTGCCGGAAGGCTCAAAATATTTTGTTGTTCCGTTTGCTTGTGTAAAATAGCAGTTTGTCAGTTTTACCAAAGTATGATAATCACCACCTATTCCTGTAACAATATCGCTTGTTTTGGTAATAATTTTTGGAGCGGGAAATTCCGGGTCTGTGGGTTTTAAAGGAACTCCGTCGCGGAAAACATGCTGATTTTCCGCCTTGCTCGAAAGATACTGCGTGCCGCCATCTCCTCCATACAACCCAATCTGATAAAATCCGGTTCTCGTGCCACTCACATAGTTTTCTAAATAAAGTCCTTTGGCTTTCACAAAAATGCGTTGCCCTACAGGGTATTTTTTATAGTATGATGTGTTTGAAGTACGAATACAAACACCACCGGTTCCATCTTGAAAATAGATTTCTTTGTAAGAGCTACTGTACTTATCGGTAGAAGTAACAATTCCGGTAATAATGACGTCATCTTCAATTAATGTTGCCGGATTCGTATCGCTTAATTCGTGCAATTGTTGAAACTCGGCAATGGTCATATTTGCCGGTGGTCCATCATATCTTACCACAGGAACCTCGTCCAGTTCAAAACATCCGGCGAATAAAATTCCAAGAATAATTACTCGTAAAAAACTTTTTTTTATCATAATCTATTTTGATTTAAAATTTAATATTATAAGATTTAAGGTATTTATTTGATTTATTATTTAAATGTTTAAGGTATATTTGATTTAAGATATTTAAACTTTAAATTTTACATCTTAAATCTTAAATCAGTCTTAGTTAAACGTAAAATTAAATCCTGCAAAAAATGTTGTTCCAAAGGCATAATAGTATTTATTTTGAAATACTTCCGGATTGTAATTTTTATAGTCAAACCGGTATGCTTCCCATGCCGTAGAAACTAAGTTTTTATTATTGGTAATATTAGTAATATTAAGGTTAAATCCTATAGTATAACGTTTAATGCGCCAACTTTTGCTTACGGAAATGTCTAATGTCAATTGTCCTTTCAGGCGGGTTTGGTCAACAATGTTGTGATATTCAGTAGTACCGAGGGGATGTATTCCGACTGCATCCGATGTTCTTCTACTGGGAGTTATCGTACAAAAGATTCTGTCGAAATAATTGCAGTTGAGGTTCACCCACCAATATTTATAATTAAATTTAAGTCCTAATGTCCCTGCTATTTGTGGTGATCCGGCAACAAAAAAGTTTTTCCAATGTATAGTGTCTTTGGTATCCGTTATACCTGTTTCTATAAGATCAAAACCATTTTCGTAATTGGTGTACATCACCGGCTTATTGCTGTAGCGATAATCGCCCAAGTTCCCTGCCATAATAAGCCAGAGAAAAGAACAAAGTTTTATTTCAGTGCCTAATTCAGCGCCGAGATGACGTTGGTTCATACCCACTATAGCATTGTTTACCATTGTACCTTCATCATCATGATAGAAACTAATTACTTGTGTCATATCAAAAAATTGCGTAAAATAGAGGGTTGCACGCATTTTCATAAAAGGGTATTTCATGATATAAGATAAATCCACACTTGTAATTTTTTCGGTTTCCAACTTATTCATTGTGTTATTTTCAAGAATCAATGAGTTTCTGATACGGGGGGCTAAAAACGCATTTAAGACACTTGGAGCGTTAGATAAAAATTCGCTGTTCAGTACCAAATAATTACGACCGGTAATTTTATAAGTAATCCCTGCTTTTACGCCGCTTTCAAAAAAGGATTTCACTTCAGATTTTCCTTCGGAATTGGTAGGGAAACGACCGTTTTTCATAAATCCTACGCGCCACATTTCGGTAGCCCCCAATTGTCCGCCCACGTGAAAATCAATTCTCGGGTAGGTAAAATTCAACATTGCCCATGCTTTTTGAGTATAAACCAAAAAGTTATAATTATAGCCAAAAATATCTCCTTCGTGTAAGGTATCATTAATATGGTTTAAGTCATTATATTCAACGGTTAACGAATCGGGTTGAGCGCCTATGGAATATTTATCCACATCCAACCAGTACGCGCCGCCCAGCAAATCGTTAATAGTTTTATAATTATGTTGTTTTAATCCGCGAATATCCACGCCGGCAGATAGCTTAATTTTTTTTGACAGATCCATTACCAAATTAGAGGCGCCGCCCAGCTCAAAGTGGTCAATTATGCGGTTTTCCACCATATATTGGGCGCGTAAAGGAGTGTGTTTACCCAGTGAATCTATATAATTCTTCGCCGTTTGGTTAACATTATACATCTTATACCAATCAATTTGGCGTCTATTTTCATCTGAGAGCCACGCATTTCTCCATTCATCGAACATATTATTAGTGCTGTCCTTGTAGTAATTGGGTAAGTTTTTATAGTAATCGGGGCGGGGGTCAGGTACATCGTACCAATTTAATCCTGTCCTGTTGTTTCTTCCGAAACTTGTGGCTAAAGTGGTAGTGATGGTATATTTATTGTTTTTTGGGGTAAAGTAATGGGTAAGTAAAATAGCGGGTTCAATAACCGTTCTTATCTGGGCATTTCTTTGTTTGCCTTGGTACCAGCCCCAGTTAGGGTTGTAGTAGTGAGAATTTGCCAACTCAAAGGCTTCCGGCACTGAACCGGCTTGCATACCACGTTCGGTAGGAGAGACAAAAGCGGTTAAGTTCAAGGCGTGTTCCTGATTAAACTTTTTTTCGGCGCCAAAAAAAGCGCTGAATCCCTTGTAGGAGGTTCCGGGCACGTATGCAATGGCATCGCCGAAACGCACGGATGCAGAACCTACTACCGACCAGCCGTTTTGCATTATTCCGGAGGCGGCGGTGAACATAAACCGGTTCATATAAGTTCGGTTGGAGATAGAATAGGTAGCGCGCATCTGTTTTCGGTATCCCGAAGCGCGGAGGTCGTAATTGGTAGCGCCTCCCACATTTCCAAAAGTGAAAGTAGCTGGGTTCATATCAATAATCCGTTCGGGCCAGCGCACTACGTGGTTTAAGCCGCCCCATTGCGAAAAAGAGGCGCGTCCGGTAATCATACTGTTCATCGCAAACCCATTGATGCAAATATCCTGATACTGGTTATCATACCCACGACTGCGAAAATAGGCAATGCTGAAGTTATAATTGGTATTGCTTTGATACACATCCTGTGCCGAATGAAGCAAACTTGGAATAGCATTGGAGTTTCCTTCATCATCCGACTGCCCCTCGCTGATACTGCCTATGGAAGTTGTAATATCTTCCTGCGTATCCAGCACGGTTGTCGTGTCGGACTTTAAGTTGTATCGTGTTGTATCTATTTGAGAATAAGTGTATCCAAATAAAAAAATGGAAAACAATAAAAGAAAAACGACTTGCTTCATAAACAAAAGTTGTGTTAAACAATTAGGGCGCAAATATAGGATAAAATGAATAGGTATTGTTACGGTGTACCGACACGGAAAATATTTTTCTGATTTCGTCAATGTTGTTTTGGGGTACGCATTGACGAAATGATAAAATGATAAAATGATAAAATGATAAAGTAACCATCATCACATCATCTCATCTTTATTCATCACATCTACTACTACGATAATCGCAATGGCAGACCAAAACGGAAGGGAAAGTTTGTCGGTATCTAAGAAGTTGTTCATAATGCCGTGTATGTAATAAGAGATTAATGCAATAACAGCAAAAAGCGATAATGTTTTGGGAATCTTTTCGGTTGTTCTTATATATGCTTTTATTCCCACAATAAATACTGTAATCATTAAGATAATCACGATAATAGCACCTGGGAATCCCATTTCGGCGCAAGGACCGATAAATTCGCTGTGGGCATTTCCGCCGGTACCGAAGTTGGTAGAGATAATGGTTTTATACTTTCCTTTTTGATAACCGGCATATTCAAACTGATATGTACCGGGTCCCCAGCCTAAAATCGGGCGGTCTTCAATCATCCCAAATGCTGCCACCCAGCGGTTCAATCGCTCTACATTGGAGGCATCGGTTTTAATATTACTCATAGATTGTAAATGCTCTATTAATTTGCCGGAAGAATCTTGAGAGTTTCTGCCCATTTTATACAGAATATCATCAGAAAAATAGTATAAAGTAGAGCCAACTATGGTTAATCCTATTATCAACCACGACAATTTAATACGCATTTTGATGACAATATATACGGCAAAAGCAATAAGTATGCTGAGCCACGCAGCGCGACAATACGACAAAATCAACCCTGTCATCAATATTGCTATCAACAACAGGTAGTAAAGTTTTTTTCGGATAGTTTTGCCATTTACGGCAAAAAGCGCCACTATTAACGGAATAAAAAAAGCGATGGCGGCGCCATAAGCTGTGTGGTCATTGTAATATGGGCTCATAATCCAGTGCATCCCATGCTCCGAAAACCCAAGAGCAGCAGATTTTATAGTGGTCATCACAATCACAACTCCCAGAGAAAACGCATAACAGTTAATAAAAACAATTATTCTTTTAAAGTCATTTTTAATTAACTGAATCACGCAAAAGTAACATGCCGTAATAAACCATATTTTGGAGGCAAGGAATTTAAAAGATACTAACGGGAGTTGGCTGGTAATAGAAGTGATTAACATCCACGCCAAATAGATGTAAATCAATATGGAAATGGGGTGAAGAACTATTTTTCTCTCTAATCTCACATCATAAAGCAGACGCACAAAAAAGAGTAAAGTAAGTAGCAGCATAATAATCTCCGCAGGAATAGAAAGTCCGATATTATATTTTGCGTTGTCAAATTCTATGGATAATGGCGTAACAAAAGCCATCAAATAGATTAACATATCTATTCTAAAAAAAAGTAGATATAAGATAACTGCCACAGCGCTAATTAAAGGAACGTAGAAAAACTCGTACTTTAATGCAATACTATTCAGCAGAATAAATACTACGCTTCCTCCAAGCGCAATATAGAATTTCTTCTTCATTCTTTTTGTGTTGTGTTTTCCGAATGATCAACCAAAACTGTCTCTTGCTTAATTTTGTCAATAAAAAGAAGAATCATCAAGGTTAAAATAAAAGCCCCCACCTCAGCAAGTATCCCAATGATAATTTTTTTCGGGTAACTTTTTTTATCTGTGGCAATCGCTTTTTGAATTACGAATTTTACGGGAACTATACCGTGCGCATCCATTTGGGCGTCTAATAATTTAGCTCTGATAAGCCCAATTTGGTCGCCTATATTTAATTGCTCTCTTCTCAGTGCATTTGCTTTATTCCCCCATTTTTCAAGTTTTTCAAGTTCTTTCTGTAAACGTTGTACTCCTGCCATATTTCCTTGTCCTAAAGCAACGGCATATTGTTGTATAACTCTTTCTACTTGATAATCGTAGTAGAAAACTCCTTTTTTTGCAAGCACATCCAACGAATCGGTAATCTTTTGGCATTCGATTTCTGCTTCCTGAATTAGAATTTCTAAGGCTTTACAGGCGCCCAATGCGCGTTCGCGTTCAATTCGGTTTTTAAGAGTGTCTAATTCAGCGGCAATATCATTTGCCATACTCGCTGCCCGTTCAGGGTCCCAATCGGTAACCGAAATGGCGATGGCTCCATATTGGGTTCTCTTAATATTCATTAAATTTTCAAGTGTTTCATAAAGTTTAGCTTTCCATGCTTTTCTATTAGTTTTAATTCCATAATAATTCAATAAATCATATCTTTCAATCAACACATCTTTTATCTCTCTGGAATTGAGAATTTCCATCATCTGTTCAGTCTCTTCTTCAATGGCGTAGGCTTTTATATCCAATCTTTCATTAATGTTAGTTTCGTTAGTTAAAATTTTTGAAACAGAGTTTGTTCTGGGGGCATAGATAATGGCGGTGGAGGTAAATCGCGGGCGAATAATTGTTCTGTGGGTAATAACAATGGTGAGCACGCCGACAATAAAACAAACAATTAGAAACAACTTTCGCCATTTCCAAACATAGTTTATTAAACTAAATGAGTTAAATTCGTTATTCATATTTAAGATTTAAATGTTTTAAATTCCTTCATTATTCATTGTTCATTACTCATTATCCCAAGTTCGTCCAACTGTGTTTTCGACACAGTTGAGGGAGCGTCGAGCATAACGTCTCTTCCGGAGTTGTTTTTCGGGAAGGCAATAAAATCGCGGATAGATTCTGAGTCGCATAAGATAGCGCACATTCTGTCAAATCCGAAGGCAATGCCACCGTGGGGCGGGCAGCCGTACTGGAAGGCATTCATCAGAAATCCGAACTGGTGTTGGGCTTCTTCCGGTGAAAATCCTAACACAGAGAACATTTTCTGTTGCAACTCTTTGTTGTAGATACGGATAGAGCCACCGCCAATTTCGGAACCGTTGATTACTAAATCGTAGGCATTGGCATTTACAGCGCCCGGATCAGTGTCTAACAGCGGTATCTGTTCCGGTTTGGGCGAAGTAAACGGGTGATGTTTAGCATAGTAGCGTTGCGTTTCATCGTCCCATTCGAGTAATGGAAAATCAACTACCCACAAGGGTTTGTACTCGCCGGCTTTGCGCAAACCGAGTTGTTTGCCCATTTCTAAACGCAACTCACAAAGTTGTTTGCGCACTTTGTCCGTTTCTCCCGACATCATCA
Source organism: Bacteroidota bacterium (assembly GCA_009787115.1). Lineage (GTDB taxonomy): Bacteria > Bacteroidota > Bacteroidia > Bacteroidales > WCHB1-69 > WRNX01. Next base: position 15,440 of record WRGQ01000167.1, on the reverse strand, counting down.
GAATGAGATCACCTGTTTCTGCTTTACATTTCTCCGCGACTGCCTTTAAATCTTCCTGATCATAGAATTTATCCACGGAAGATTTAAAAGTTCCATCGGTTTGGCAAATCACATACACTAATCCGCCTGCACCGATTTGGGGACGTTTCACAAAATCGGTCAAGGCATCTAACTGCTTGCGCGAGTAATGAGCGCACCCTTTGGCAACAATACCCACTATCAATTCCGCATTATTAAAAACGGAGAAATCGCGATGTTTCAGTTGAGCATTCAGTTCCACAAACCGCATATCGAAACGAATATCGGGTTTGTCGCAGCCATAGAGTCTCATCGCTTCTTCATACGTTATGCGTGGAATCTTTTCTATTTCAATATTCTTAATTTTCTTAAAGATATGTTTTACTAATCCTTCAAACGTTTCTAAAATATCGTTTTGTTCAACGAACGACATTTCACAGTCTATTTGTGTAAATTCAGGTTGTCGGTCGGCGCGCAGGTCTTCATCTCTAAAACATCTTACAATCTGAAAATATCTATCGTACCCGGAAATCATCAACAACTGCTTAAAAGTTTGCGGTGATTGCGGCAGGGCGTAAAACTCTCCCTGATTCATACGGGAAGGCACGATAAAATCGCGGGCACCTTCGGGGGTTGATTTAATTAAAAAAGGAGTTTCAATTTCCAGAAAACCGATACTGTTCATATAGTTTCGCACTTCAATACCAAGTTTGTGGCGAAAGATAATGTTGTTTTTTACCGGATTGCGGCGCAAATCCAAATAGCGGTACTTCATACGCAGTTCGTCTCCCCCGTCCGATTCATCTTCAATAGTAAAAGGAGGAATTTCCGACTTATTCAAAACGGTTACTTCATTTACCAAAATTTCAATATCGCCGGTAGGTATATTTTTGTTTTTGTTGTAGCGTTCTGCAACGATTCCTTTGGCTTGAATTACCCACTCTCTGCCAAAATGTTCGGCAATTTTGCACAGTTCGGCGTTCAGTTCGCTATTAAAAACTAACTGTGTGATTCCGTATCTGTCGCGCAAATCAATAAAGAGCATACCGCCCAATTTTCTATTTTTTTGCACCCAGCCACAAAGTGTAACTTCTTGATTTACATTGTTAATTGTTAATTCTCCGCACGTATAAGTTCTTAGCATTGGTTATATTTTATTAGTAAGGGCGCAAATATCCATATTTTTTTTTATTTGAACCTTAAATCTTTTACTTCAAATTATCAAATCACTTCCGTAAACTCCACTGCATCTTTCATCTCGCTGAAATAGTGAAATTTCATTCCTTCAATAAAATGTTCTTTAATATCTTCCACATCTTTTTTGTTTTCTGAAGAGAGAATGATGTTGTAAATACCGGAACGTTTTGCGGCTAAAATTTTCTCTTTGATACCGCCCACCGGCAACAGTTTTCCACGCAGGGTAATTTCTGCCGTCATAGCGATTTTCGGGCGCACCGTTTTTTTCGTAAACGCCGAAATCATAGAGGTCAAAATGGTAATGCCGGCAGAGGGGCCATCTTTCGGGGTTGCTCCTTCAGGTACGTGTAAATGGACGTGTGTATTTTCAAAAACCTTCTCGTCAATTCCGAAATCTTTGGCGTAGGTTTTCAGATATTCAAAAGCAATGGTTGCCGATTCTTTCATTACCTCGCCGAGACTTCCGGTCATAGTTAAGCCGCCGTTTTTACTCGGATTGATTACCGATTCCACGAATAAAATTTCGCCTCCCACCTGTGTCCAAGCCAAGCCGGTAGTCACGCCGGGCACGCTGCTATCCAACGAACGTTCTTTTTGAAAAATAGGTGCTCCGTAGGTTTTCGATAAATCGTCAATCTTAATTTCCGATTCCATCGTTCCAACTTTCACAAATTGGGAAGCGCGTTTGCGTATCATCTTGGCAATCAACTTCTCCAAATTTCTTACGCCCGATTCGCGCGTATAGTCGGATATAATGTGTTCTAAAATGTCATTGGAAAATTGCAGATTGTACTCTTCCATACCATGCTCTTTCAATTGGCGTGGAATTAAATGTTTTTGCGCAATATTCAACTTTTCTTCTATCAGATAACCCGCAATATCAATCACTTCCATTCTGTCTAATAAAGCAGGGTGAATATTTCCCAAATGGTTTGCCGTAGCAATAAAGAGCACTTTCGACAAATCGAAAGTAGTTTCTATGTAATTATCGTAAAATGTGGAATTTTGTTCAGGGTCGAGTACTTCCAGCAATGCTGCGGAGGGGTCGCCCTGAACGTTCATACCAAGTATTTTATCAATTTCGTCCAGCACAAACACAGGGTTGGCTTGTCCGGCTTTGCGCATACTTTGGATAATTCGTCCGGGCATGGCGCCGATGTAGGTTTTGCGATGCCCGCGAATTTCAGATTCATCGCGCAATCCACCCAACGACATACGGATATATTTTCTGCCTATCGCTTCGGCGATTGATTTTCCGAGCGAAGTTTTGCCCACACCCGGAGGACCTGCCAAACATAAAATCGGCGATTTCATATCCCCTTTCAACTTCAATACAGCTAAATATTCAATAATGCGTTCTTTCACTTTTTCCAAACCGAAATGGTCTCGGTCTAAAATCTCGGTCGCTTTTTGCAAGTCAAAATTGTCATCGCCAAACTCGTTCCAGGGCAAATCTACCATCAGTTCCAGATAGTTAAGCTGTACGGAGTAGTCGGGTGACATAGGATTGGTACGGTTCAATTTTTTTAATTCGCGTTCAAACAGCGTTTTGGTTTCTTCTCCCCATTTCTTTGCTTTGGCGCGTTCTTCCAACTGTTTGGTATCTTTTTCTGCCGGCGAACCGCCCAATTCCTGCTGTATCGTTTTCATCTGTTGATTAAGCATATATTCGCGCGTTTGCTTGTCCATCTCCTCCCGCGACTTGTTCTGAATCTGATTTTTCAATTCTACCATTTGCAGGTCTTTGTTCAGAAATTTCAGCACTACTTTTCCGCGCTCTTCAATATCCCGAATCTCCAGAATAGACTGTTTCTCTTCAACAGAAACTGATAAATTGGAAGAAATAAAACTCATTAAAAACGAAGGACTTTCAATATTTTGAAGCATATAAGTGGCTTCGCGGGGAAAGTTAGGCGATATTTTAATCATAGAAACCGCCGTATCTCGAATAGATCCTATGAGGGCTTGAAAATCCTGATTGTCTTTCAAATCGGGCGTAAACTCTTTGGTAACATATTCGCAAACGCGGGCTTTATAAAATGGTTCCGTTTCCACAATTTCCAGCAATTCAAAACGCTTGATTCCCTGTACAATAATAGTAACGCTCCCGTCGGGCATAGACAAAAATTTGATAATACGGGCTAACGTCCCTACCGTATATAAATCTTCCTTTGTCGGTTCTTCCAATTCATTGTCTTTATGGGTAATAACGCCTATTGGCAGGTTACTCCGCGAATGTTCCTGTGTTAGTTTTATAGATTTGCTTCTCCCCACCGTAATTGGGATTACCATTCCGGGAAAAAGCACTGTGTTCATCAAGGGAAGAATGGGAATCACCTCGTTCACTTTCTCTTTTTTAAGATTTTCTTCGTCTTCTAAAGAAAAAAGCGGAATAAAATTTACTTCGTTTGCAATAATTTCGTTCATAATATCAAACAGTTACATCTTTATCAAATAGAGTGCAAATATAGTAAAAGAGTTTAAAGAAGTAAATTAAAGCAATCTTATATCTCTTACTGTCTAAAAGACTAACCGGAAAATTTATATTTTCGCCGCAAAATTAAACCTATGTACACAACCTTAAATTTCATTACGTGGTCGGTTTCTCCCGAAATATTTACACTTGGAAGTTTTTCTGTGCGCTGGTACGGTGTACTGCTCGCTTCAGGGTTTTTCTTCGCCTATTTAACTTTGTCAAAAGTTTTTAAAACAGAAAAACTGTCACAGCAATTGCTTGACAAACTTACCATTTGGTGCATTGTTTGGACAGTAGTCGGATTGAGATTAGCGCATTTTCTGTTTTACGAACCCCACTATTTGTTTCAACATCCGTTGCAAGTTTTACTCCCTGTAGATGAAAATTGGAACTTCATCGGGTATCAAGGGTTGGCAAGTCATGGGGCTGTCATCGCACTGATTCTGTTTCTATCTTATTTTGCGTGGAAACATAAAATGAATGTACTGTGGTTGTTAGACCGTTTGTGTATTGTTATTCCTGTTGCGGCGGCAATGGTGCGGCTGGGTAATCTTATGAATCACGAAATTGTAGGCAGTATTACCACTGTCCCCTGGGCGTTTAACTTCACGCACGGCGGATATGGCGTCGCCGACACTTTACGCCACCCTGCACAACTGTACGAATCGCTCGTCTATTTTTCGCTCTATATCTTTATGTTAATCTATTATTTTAAAATCACAAAAGGTAACATTCCGGCGGGAAGAGCCGTCGGAACTTTGCTTACCGTGATTTTTACCGCCCGATTTTTTATAGAATTTGTGAAAGAAGTACAGGTAAGCAGCGAAATAGGTATGACGTTAAATATTGGACAACGGCTCAGCATCCCGTTCATTATCATCGGTTTAGGATTATTAATCTATTCTTTCATTCAAAAAAATAAAATTCCTCATTACATAGAACCCCACCCTAAAACTTCTTCAAAATAATTATGGAATATATTGAATTAGAAGTTATTGATGTAGAAAGTACGCAAACACCATCAGAGGCATTTGCCTTAATTGTGCGCGAAAAAGAGGGGGAGAAAGAGATGACTATCGTTATCGGATTACAGGAAGCGAGAACTTTAGTTTTACTAATCAATAAGATTCAAACGCGGCGTCCGGGTACCCACGAACTGTTCAAAAATTTTATGGAACATTCAGATTATAAATTAAGTAATGTTACTATTTACCATTATGGCGAGGGTGTTTTTTATGCTCATCTGTTACTTCAAAACGATACTGTAACTTTTGAATTGGATGCCCGAACCTCTGATGCCATTGCTATTGCTCTGTTAATGGAAGCGCCCATTTTCATTAGAAAAGATATTTTTGAAAAATTGGCAGTTTTACCGCGTAAAGAGGAAACAAAATTGGAAGATTTTAATCCCGAAATTGATCTTCAACCCGAAGAATTAGAACTTTATATTGAGAATAAACTACAGGAGATGCCTTTAAAAGAATTGGAACACCTCTTGCAGGGCGCTATTGATAGTGAGGATTTTGAATTAGCCTCTAAAATTCATGATGAAATTAATGGAAGAAAAGCATAAACTAAAAAAGAAGTTCAATTGAACTTCTTTTTTTTTCTTTACGTCTTGTTACTGTTATTCTTCGGCAATTTTTGAAAGCATCTTTTGAACATAAATGGCTTTCAATTTTTGGTCTCTTCTAATGACAGACGGTTTTGTGAATTTTTGGCGTGTGCGCAATTCGCGAACTACACCGGTTTTTTCAAATTTTTTCTTTAATTTTTTTAAGGCTCTGTCAATAGTTTCGCCTTCTTTAACGGATACAACGATCATAAAAAATACCTCTTTCTTTTTTAAATTAATATTATTTTTTCGGGGCGCGAAAATATATTTTTTTCTATTCAAAAAAAGAATTAATCAGAAATTTTTTTAATCATCGCATTAAACAATAGTTTTCCCATTAGTTCATACCCTGCTTTGGTGAAGTGCACGCGGTCGTTTTGGGCTAATTTGGCGAGCCGCCATTTTTCCATAGCGTGCAAACCACCCATAATCTCAAATTGGTCAAAAACTGCACCGCCGGTCTCATCTGCCAACTCATACATAATCTTCTGTACTTTCAGCGCGTTTTTATTCACCTGATACTTTTTACCAACTTTTTTATAACTGTCGTTGTTCGTTATAAATACAAAAAAACAGTTAGGGTTTACTTTTTTAAATTGGTTCACTAAAGTCAAATAATTCTCTTTAAAAACCGAGGGGTTAAAATCGGCTTCGTTTGCGTCGTTGATGCCCAGTCCAAAAATTACCATATCAGGATACAGGAGGGGTATCTCCTCTTCAAAATGCTCACAGTGCAAAAAAGCCTCCACACTTGCGCCGTTCACACCAATAGAATGGTAGGTAATGCCCGGATTTTCGTTTTCCATCAGGATGCCGGTTATGGTAAAAGTATCGTTCTCGCTCATCACAAAAGAAAAAGCAAAAGAATCTGTGGTACAGATATTCTCATAAATAAACTGTCGTTTTTCGGGAATAATTTCAGAAGGTGGAAAACTCACGGAATCAATCCACAAGGTGGGAACAAAAGCGGTATCAACTTCAGCAAACCCCAGCAAAGTAATTTTAGTAGTGTTAAAATGTGTCAATGAATCACGGTGAACAATTCTTATTTCCGAAACAGTATCTAAAGTATAAACGGCTATTCCTGTTATTCCCAGCGGTTTGTAATGTTCCTGATACACATTTCGCACCAATCCGAATCTTCCCACTGATCTTGTTCTGTAATCCGTTGGATTGTTGCATTTTGGTGCAGCGGCATAAGGGAAAACCATTCCTCTGCCGGCATGTAAATCCGGATAGGCATTGAACAACTCCTGCCTCACCGTGTGCGGGAAAGTGCCTGCCTGCACGTGCGAAGCGCCGATATGTACAATATTAATATTGCCCTTCCGATGGGTTACTGCAGAATCGAATTTAGCAATGAAGAACTGAAGAAGTGAAGTATCCTGACCGATGTATAATGTATCAGCATCGTAGTTGATAAAATCATACCTGTCTGTAGATACCTGTTGGGGTTGCGCCCGACAGATGCCGTGCAAAGCACATATCATTAACAGCAATCTGTAAAAAGTGTGAAAACAGGATTTCAATTATTTCAGTCTATTATTGGCATCGGGAAAAACAATGCAGGGTTTAAAAGTTTTTGCTTCTTCAAAATCCATAGTGGCATAAGAGATAACCACCACTGCATCGCCTACATATACTTTTCGGGCTGCGGGTCCGTTTAAGCAAATCACTCCGGAATCTTTTTCCCCTTTAATGACGTAAGTTTCCAAACGTTCGCCGTTGTGCATATTGAGCACTTGAACCTTCTCGTTTTCAATTAAATTAGCAGCCTTCATCAGCGTTTCGTCAATAGTAATACTCCCCACGTAATGCAGGTTGGCTTCAGTCACTGTAACTTGATGAATTTTAGATTTTACTACTTCAATTAACATTGCGGTTGGTGGTTGGTTATTTGAATCTAATCATATCAATGAGGCGCACATCTCCAACACTAAATGCCACGCAAGCCACCACGCCTTTGGCGTCTTCCAACGATTCAACAGGTTGTAAGGTAGCATCATTAATTATCGTAAAATAATCTAATTTAACAAGTTCAAATTTCTTTACTTCTGTGAGGACAAACTCGCTGATTTTTTTCACATTGGGAGTGCCTAATGCTTTAGATTTATTGATGATACCATATACTTTAGAGGCAATATTTCTCTTGGCAAAGGAGAGCAGTTGATTTCGGGAACTCATTGCCAATCCGTTAGGTTCACGAACTATAGGACAGGCTACAATAGTAACATCATCTTTCGTTTGCTCTACCAATTTACGGATAATGGCTAACTGTTGGAAATCTTTTTCGCCGAAATAGGCTCTGTTGGGTTGTACATAATCGAACAATCGTTTCACGATAATGGCAACGCCATTGAAATGTCCCGGACGGGAAACACCCTCCATTATATTTTCCAATTCGTCGAAGTTGTACTTTTCTGTGGGTTCCGTTGGATAGATTTCTTTCACTGAAGGCGCAAAAACGATGTCGGTAAAACTTTCAACCAGCAATAAATCTTTCTCCAAATCGCGGGGATATCTTTCCAAATCGTTTGGTTTATCGAACTGCACAGGGTTTACAAAAATAGAAAGTACGACTACCTGATTTTCACTTTTTGCTTTCTTAATCAACGAAATATGACCTTCGTGCAGCGCACCCATCGTGGGGACTAAACCGATAGTTTTACCATTGCTTTTAATCCTGAAAAGGACTTCTTTAAGTTTCTCGATTGTTTCAATTAAAATCATAATAATGCTATTTCAAAGAGAAGCGCAAAATAAAAGGTTTTTTTCATTTAACAGTAAACAAGAACATTTTTTTTAATATTTATCGTGACAAGTGACGGATGATTAGTGATTACGGTTTTTCGTAACAAAATGAGAAAAATTACCAAAAAACACCTTTATTGTAAATCTTACAACAATAAAAATATGTAACTATCTGATAATTAAAAATAAAAAAAATATAAAAATAAACATTTCGTATTATATTTTTTATAATTTTCCCGCGATTTATTTTTAAGAAAATAATACAATATATAACAACCATAAACCGACAAAAATTCATTAACAAACATATTTATCATTTAAAATCATTAAATTATGGCAACAACTATACAATTTAAAACAGCACAAAACAGTTTTAGTTTTATGCTCAGAGGGACAGGAAACGTAAAAGTATACTGTGATGATGTACCTACACCTATTCACTCATCTGCGCTTGTAGCAGATAAAGATACTTGGATTAGTCACGATACAAAAACTGCGCCAACTACACCGACTACGTCGGGTAGCGGTAGTACTACTTTGAAGAGTATTAGCAGAAGCACTATTCTGTTGGACAGAACTGTTAAAGTCAAGAATGTTGCCGTGAATGTTAAAAATGTACAGTTGAGCAAGGATGTTCCTGCAGTAACGCATACTGTTAAAATTGAAGCAACCACTATCACCCATTTTACTTGTGAGAATAGCGGTCTTACCGAACTATCAGGCTTACCCCAAGAATTGACACGTTTGGTTTGCAATAATAATCAATTAAAAAGTCTGAATTTAACTGGTCTTATTAATCTGACTTTTTTTCAGTGCAACCATAATAACTTAACGAGTTTAAATGTAAGCGCTCTTACAGCATTGACAGATTTGTATTGTGAGTTCAATCAATTAACAAATTTGATAGTTGGCAGTCTTGCTAATCTTAAAACTTTGTATTGTAATAATAATAAGTTAACAAGTTTGGATATAAGCACTCTTTCTAACTTGAAAATCTTGGCTTGCAGTACGAATCCATTAACAAAGCTGGATGTAAGCAACAATTCGAAACTGATATGGTTGTTTTGCTATGAAAATCAGTTAAAAAGTATAGATGTAAGCAAGCATAATAAATTAACAATATTAAGTTGTTATGGCAATCAATTAACAAGTTTGGATATAAGCAAGAATACAGCATTATTCGATTTGCAATGTTATGACAATCAATTAACAAGTTTGACGGTAGGCACTCCTAATGTATTGACCTGCATAATGTGCAATAATAACAAATTGAATGCGGAAGCATTGAACAAACTGTTTGAGGCGTTAAACACCATACAATCCTCCGACAGAAACTATAGGGACAACAGACTTGAGATAAACGGCAACCCTGGTACGGATACTTGTGGCGTACAAATAGCTACAGGGAAAGGTTGGGATGTAAATGTTAGAGGGCTCCGTTATCCTCTGCCTACTATGGGGGCAATTGACGACCGTCAAATTATGCAAAAGAATTTGTATATTAAATTGGCAAATATCGGCAACAATAATAATGGCAATATTCCTTTTAACTTGTTGAAAAATAATGTACAGAATAAGAAACTAAAGCCACGCCAACGAATTTCAAAAGCAGAATTGCTGGTTGCTCAAGAATATTTTGAAGATTTAGGTAGCGGAAAAGAAGAATCCGATCCTCCAAAATGGCATTCGGAATGCCGTTTTGAAATATTTGGAGAATGGTTTAACCTGAAAGTGATAGGACAGTTGCTGGAATTATTTGAAATTAAACTGAACGATCAGAACGTAGGTTCTTCGCTTATTCCCATCAAGGGAATAAGCAAAATTATGCAGGCAAAGTTGCGCCCACTGGGCATATACGATACCGCCGGATTGCTGATAAAAGGTAAAACCCAGAAACAAAGGGATAATTTAGCGGATAAATTGGAAGTGAACGTAAAATTGGTAAACACTTGGGTAAAACAGGCAGACCTGTGGCGCGTTCAGGGAATGACCACCGATATGGCTTATTTGCTGGTACAACTTGGAATCCGCAATGCCGAAGATCTGTCTAAAATAGACTCAAACAAGGTATATCCTATTTTGCAATCATTAGTGTTAGCTCAATCAGATTTTAATATAGTAACAAAAGATGAACTAGAAAAACTTATTGAAGAAGCTGAACATACTACTATTCATGCCTGCATCAATGAAGAAAAATTGTTTGAAAATCTTATCAAAGGACTGATAAATGCCCAAAAACCCGATATGACCGATGACCAGATAGAAGCATACTTAAACGATCATAAGAACCAAATTCTCAATGCTTCGCGAAATCCTTCTCTTAAGTCAAATATCATTGAAACCGATGATGATGAACCGCAACATCTTTTCTCTATTGATCATATACCGGTTTCGTTGAAAACCAGCGGAACCATTATTAGAGACGGTTTGGCATTTTTAGATAAAGTGCCTTTGACGCTTCCTTTACCGTACGCGATTAGTGGAAAGGTTGTCGGCGAACAAAATTCGATATTTAAGAATGGCTATCCTAATCTATTGGTAGAGATTACCGGTATTTCCAGTTCTGTTACCGATAAAACCGAAAAAGAGAAAACTCCATCCGCCCATACAGACGGTAACGGAAATTTCCGCATTATTCTGCCGGAAAAACTGAATTTACAGGAGGGAATTACCATCACGGCATCCAATGGCGGCTTATATAAACAAACCTTTTTAATGAGCGCTTCCGATATTATTGACGCCGTACCCCAACAGAAAATTCTGAATAAGTACTACGAGTTGCAGGCAATACTCTCTGAAATAATGTATAAAGAAACGAGCCAAACGCGACTGAATATGCTGGAAAGCGATCTATATCTTGTTGGAATAGAAAAAACAAGACTTGATGATGAGATAAAAAACCTTACCGAAAGAATCAAAGTTCTTAACGGAGAGAGTAGCCCCGATAATCTCAAAGTATTAGTAAAGAAATATCCTGGACTGTCAATACAAGAGATAATAGAAAATATACAGAAAACAGAAAATTTCGAAAGGAACAAAACCCAACTTAGAGAGAGAAATCTGGAAATGGCAAATTGGATAGAGGAAAAGTGCAGAATAGAGAGAGAAATAGAGAGTATTAAGAAGGGGATAGATAAAGATTCTAAAGTAATAGGCGATGACAAGAAAGAGATATGGGAGTTAGAAGAAGAGTACAACACACTCAAGTACGGGAGTGATGGCATTATTACTAAATCTAAACCTCACAGTACTGATTTGGAAATTATTTTGCGTAATTTAGTCTCCAGCAACAACAAGTATGAAGCAAAATTGGAAGAACCGTTTGTTATTATAAGGGATATATTTGAAGGCGATCGTACCGGCTTGGCAAAAGCCTTGCCGAGCGTAAAACTGATGGGAGACGATGAAAATGCCATACATCTTCCCACCGACACCGCCCCTTCGCGTATTTTCAATTACGGTATGTTGCAGCGTTTGATAGAACCCGAACTGGGTCCTGTTATAAAAGTACGGAAGAAATTGAGTACGCCGGTTAATGTAATGGAATTTAAGGAAAAACTTTATACCAATCCCCATAGTTATCCGCAAATGTCCTCTCTGGGGATCGGTTATGTACTCAATATGCATCAGGCGTGGGTGCCAAACGGTTTTGCTTTAGGGTCGCTACTCTATTCGTTGGTGCTGGCGCCCGGAGAAGAACAACGCCTCATCGTCAGGGAAAACAAACAGGCATATACTATATCCAACGAAGCTATGGGCATAGATACGGATACCCAATCAACTGACATGTCGCAAGTAGATGATTCTACCGCAGCTTTCAGTTATGCTATGAATCGAGCGTCGCAAGGGAGTTCTAATTATGACTACTCTGCGAGGACGGAAAGTGGTTCGGTGAGTGCTGGACTCATAGTTGTTTCGGGAAATTATGCCGATTCCACATCAAGAGGAAGCGGCTCGTCATCTTCCAGACAGTCGGATGCACACAACGAAGCAGCCACTACCGCGCAACACGTCCAACACAACATCAAAAGCGCTTCCGACAGAATATCCCAATCCAAACGCATCAGCATTCGCACGGCAACCAGCGAAGAGAACGAGTCGGTGGCAACCAAAATCATTGCCAACCACAACCATTCTCATGCTATGACCATTCAGTATTGGGAGGTGATGCGCCGCTTCCGCCTTGAAACTTGTATTGACGGCATAGAATTAGTACTCTTTGTTCCATTACAATTAATCAAATTTATTCCTAATGGAAAATATTCGCCTGATTTGAAGGAGTTTGACAGAAAGCGGTTTCTCTATCGCTATGAAATACTCTTAAAATATGCCGACAAGTTGCAGTATGCTTTGCCTTATAAATATCGTACAGGTCTCACTTTGATAAAGAAATATGCGGCAATGCCGAATTGGACAATGGAAAAAACGACTATAAATACAAAAACAATCACGCTGACATTTAATTGCGTGCTATTATCCTGCGATGATTTAACTGCCACGTTGATATTGAAAAACGGCAAAGGAGTCATTGCGGGCGATGTGGATTATAGTAGACTGAATATCCCTGGTAAGAATGATTCGGAGAGAGGTTTTGAAACAACTTCGGAATTGAAACAGTGGATTCGTAAAGTACGAAACAAAAAAAATTATTCAACCAAATTAGATATTCCATTTGTTGACATCAAGATACCTCATGATACTAGTGTTACCTGCTCGTTTATTGTGCCTTCCAATATTACCAATGATGACCTGTCGTACATAAGCCTTAACTATTCATGCGAAGAAATTGAATATACACTCTATCAGAATGATGCCACATTATCCAATTGGCAAAAAGATGTTTGGAAGAATTATGTACTCGGAAATCCCAGAGACGTATTTAAATCTTTTCCGGAGGCTTACCGTACGCCGGTAGTAACCCTTTATTCCTGGCAAATTACAAATGAAGGTTATCCAATTATTTCAAATGTAAAGATTGAAGGAAGCGGCGGATCATTGACAGCGATGCCTGCAAGCAATACCCTCAGATCTTCATTAGCAATCAGCATTGCGAACAACCAGCCTGTTCTTCGTTATTCAGAGTTACAAGAAATAGAATCAACGATGCACCATATCGCTTCCGATACCCTGCGCTATTCCCAGGTAATTTGGGCTTCGCTCAGCGATGACGAACGCGCCATGCTACTCGAACAATATACCATTGATATGGATTTTGGCGAAATACAAAATATAGACGTTGAAAATAATAAGCCCGAGCCGTCCCCAAAATTGATAAGACCAATAATTCCGTTACTCAATAAAAGTAAAATAGATATTCCGTTGCTCAATTGTGTGAATGTCAAAAAAATGCTGGGGTTCTACGGCAATTGTATTTTGTTGCCGTTTACCTATCCAAAAGAATTAGCAAAAAAGTTAGGCAAAACAGCAGCGGAAATACAGGATGCACTCTACCGTTATCACACCAACAGTTTTAGAGTCCCTACCACTACTATCTCTTTACCCACAGATGGTATGATAGGCGAGGCAGTGTTGGGCGAAACCAATGTGAGCGAAGTGATAGACCTTACCCGCTTCTGGAACTGGCAAGATTCGCCTATTGATAAGATGGAACTCAATAAGGACTTCCTCAACAGTAAGGATTATCTTGCCGACAAAACCGCAGCCGAGATTGCCGCCTTGCATGTGCAGGGGGCTACAGCACCGGCGAGCGTACCGGTGCCTGATTTGATTAAGACATTGGCGGACAAAACAGCTCCTGGATTTAAAGATATTACAGGTCTTGACCAACTGAAAGATGTTTTGAATGCAGGAACAGAAAGCGCTTCCAAAGGTAGAGATAAAGCGCTGGAAGAAAATACTAAATTTAATGCGAAACTAATTGATGGGGCAGTAGCGGTAGCAGGGATGATAATGGGTAAGGAGACAAAAGGAAAAAGTGGAGATGGAAGTGGAGATGGAAGTGGAGGTGGAAGTGGAGGTGGAAATAAACAAGATGGAGGAGGAAACAAACAAGATGGAGGAGGAAACAAACAAAGTGGATCAGGAACTCCACAAGTAGTTGTTTGTCCTTACGCTAATATAGGTGGAACAGGTGGAGGTGGAAGCGGATCGGGAAAAAGTGGAACCGGTGGAACACCTGCTACACCTGCTACACCTGCTACGCCTGAAACACCTGTTACACCTGCAGCAGGTGGATCAACTGGAAAGAAAGCTAAAACTGAATAAAAAACCACGATTGTATGTACTAATAATTAATTAACATATAAAATAAGAAAATATATGGCAGACAAAACAGAAACAACAGTAGGAAATCCGGCAGAGAACCATTATTTGGAAACGCTGGCAGCAAAATTGCTGGAACAGGAAACCTCTAAGGAAGTGCAAGCTATAAGACTGAAGATTCTTGAAAGAATCGCCAGTGAAAGTGATGTAAAACCATCCCGTATCCCTGCGCCTAAGAATATTACCGAAATCGGAGGGTATTTTAACCTGATGATGAAAATGAAAAAAGAAGCAGCAAAAGAAGCGGAAAAAGAAGCGGCAAAAAAAGTAAAAGAAGAGCAGAAAGTCTTTCAGGATATGCTCAATCAAACGCTAACCTCAATTTTAGGATTACCGGTGCAACCGCCGAATGTGTGAGTAAAGTAATACTATTAAGTCTTAAATAAAACAAAGCGATTAGGCAAAATGAAAAACTTTGACAATTATTGGGGTAATATGATGGTTCACAGAAACGCATACGTGTGTAATGTTCTCATTCTCAATATCCTTGACGTAATTAAAAGGCGAATGTCCGGGATGGTTTATAACAACTATAAGTCCGAGTTAAATCAAGTTCCTTGCTACCACGGTAATTCGGAACTTTTCCGCATTCTATATCGTAATGTGAAGACTATCGTCTTCCAATAAATAAAGTTAAGACCGCAATTTATTGCAATAAAGTTTACTCTGAGGCATTGGTAACCTAAAAACAGGCTGTTCAGCAATGGGCAGCCTTTTTTTTAGAATACAAAGGACACAAATAACCCACAAAGGACACAAATATAAAATTGTGTAATACAATTCTTTGTGAACTTTGTGAAAAATCCTTGTACTCTTTGTGGTAAAAGATTTTGACTTTTTGAACAGTCCCAAAGCTCGGTAGAAAATGCCGTAACCCTACCACAAAAGGCATGCCGTAGGTATGCAACCTCTTAAAATTGCACATTTGTTATGCAAAACATTGCATATTCCTGCAAATGCAATGCTGGGACTTTAGAATAAAATCTTAAAAATAAAATTTTAATAAACTAAAACCCAGCATTTTGTCATAAAACATCAACAAAAAATGCGGTATAAAATTTTTGTATAATAAAAATTATATTTTTGCCGTCCCATTTGATT
>WRGQ01000166.1 GCA_009787115.1 Bacteroidota bacterium | reverse complement strand
ATTTAACAAGTCCGAGCGGTAAAGACAGTGTAATTGCCACAGATACCTACGGAAGTTTGGCAGTTACGGATATTGACCGTGATTCTATTATATTGACCGCCCAATGGAAACTCAGAACCGGATACACGGTAATTTATAATACAAACGGAGGCAATCCTATTGCAAATAAAACTGTTAGTTGGATTGAAAATGTACTTCCAACCACTGCAACGATTAAATCCGGATATATCTTAACGGGCTGGAAAGTTACAGCCGGAGGACCTATAGCAAATTTAACATTGACAGGTAGTTATCCTTACGGAACTTTAGCGGCTCATCAAGATACGCTCTCTATTACCTTAACCGCTCAATGGTGTTTATCGTTAGTACCAATCATAGCAACTAACAATAATGCTTATATCTGTGGCAGTACGGGCGTAACTTTGAGTATTGCCAATAATTCTCAATATGCCGGTACTCCGTTGTATGCGTGGTATGCCACATCAAATCCATCTATTACACTCGGAACAGACAAAACTTTTACAACCACTACACCAGGAACTTACACTGTTAGAGTAAGTGATGGAGATTGTTCCGTAGAAGCAATAAAGAGCGTTTTGATACAGGCAGGCAATGTTCCTAACGAACCGGTAATTACAAAAACAAATGCCGGCTATATTTGCGGATCCGAACAGGTAACTTTAACCATAACCAATACGGAAGATTACAGTAATAACGCAACTTACGTATGGTATAAAGAAGGATCTACCGACATATTAGGTGTAAATAGCACATTAGAAGTTCTTACAGCAGGAAATTACAATGTTATGGTAACAGATAATCATTGTTCTATAATGGCTTCAAGTTATGTAGCAGTGTTTGCCGGTACCATTCCAAAAACACCAGTTATAACAGTTACCGGATTATTAGGAATTGACCTGACAGTTACATTAAAAGTTAGTAATACAACAGATTACAGTGGCAACGAAACTTACGAATGGTACAAAACCGAAATCATTCCACCAATACTAAGTACAGACGACAATTTGGTAACTTCAATGAAAGGCATTTACTATGTTATAGTTAACGATAACCATTGTACTGCTGTAAGTAATGCGTTTAATCTTTGTCCTGTCGTTGTTTTTGACAATGCAGGACATCAGTATGAGGTAACTCCGCTTGCAGGATTATGCTGGTCGGCTAATATGGCTACAACAACGTATGCGAATGGCAATATTGTCAATTTTGCAAAACCTTACAGTTGCCCTACTTGTCCTGATGAGGAAACGAATGCCAACATTTTCGGATTGTTATACACATGGTATTCTGCGGTTGGTGTTCCGGAAGGTTCTACCACAATACCCACACCCGATGCTGACGGAAATGTACAGGGTATTTGTCCTGAAGGATGGCATATCCCATCGAAAGCAGAATGGAATTTATTAAGTGTATATTCTGCCGAAGATCTTAAAAGCAATACCCTATGGATAGCAAATGCAGGGACAAATACCACCGGTTTTAACATACTTCCTGCCGGTATGTGCAAAGGCGCTATCAACAAATTCATTGATTTGTACGGTTTCGCCGGTTTTTGGGCAAGCGATGCAGACCTTAGCCAATATGCAAACTCCTTCTATCTGTCATACTTCTGTAATCTTATTAAAGAGATAACAATAAGCAAAACGGATGGATTAAGCGTAAGGTGTATTATGGATTAATTGCTTAAAAAATATACTTTCGCACTGTATTTCTCATTACCCAAATGAACAGTTTTAGAGAATTTCTTAGTCGCTATTTTCATCTTTTTATTTTTTTGATTTTACAGATTTTTGCCATTATACTACTCTATAACAATAGTAATTATCAGCATTTTGTAATTTCAACGACAATGCAAGGAGTGATCGGTCCTGTTCAAAAATTTGCAAATTATTTTTATCGTCAGTTTCATTACCCCAGCGAAAATGCGTACTTAATGCAGCAAAATATTGAATTGTTGAAAACAAAAGATAATATGTTTATTTTTTCAGAAGATACGGTTTATTCTGTTTTTTCGGGAGAAAATAAGAATAAACGCAGAATGTATGACATTACTACCGCACACGTAGTTTTTAATACTACTCACAAACTTAACAACTACATCATCATTGATAAAGGAAAAAAAGAAGGGGTAACGCACGATATGGCAGTGATCTCTCCTAACGGCGTAGTAGGCGTAGTGAGCGATGTCTCCGAAAATTTCAGTACGGTAATCCCGCTGTTGAATCCCAATTCAAGAGTGAGTGCAAGAATTATCCCCATTAACCAAATTGGAACAGTGGTGTGGATAGACCCCGACCCAACCATTGCGCAAGTGATTGATATTCCACAACATCTTATGGTTGCCATAGGCGATTCCGCAGTAACCAGCGGACATTCAAGCGTCTTTCCAAAAGATATTCTCATTGGTACTGTAATTGAAAAATATGATAATCCAAACAATACTTTTTTAACTATTAAAATTAAACTGGCTGCCGATTTTAGAAACCTTCACAATGTTTATCTCATCTCCAATCTCTACAAATCTGAAATTGATTCGTTAAAAACAAAATTTAAGAATGAATAAATTCACTAAAAACTTTTCTCGTTTTATTATTCTCATACTACTGCAAGTATTTGTTTTTAACTATGTTCAATGGTTTGGATTTCTAAACCCTGCCGTTTATCTGCTGTTTCTCATTCTGCTTCCTTTAGAGGTCTCAAAATCTGCTCAATATATCATCGCTTTTGCAACCGGATTTATTGTGGACGCTTTTTTACGAACTTACGGCATTCAGGCATTTGCCTGCACTTTGATGGTGTGTCTTCGCCCCTATTTTATTCTTGTTTTAAATGGGTTAAAACCTTTGGAAACAGGAGTAACACCCGCTCCGGGTATAAAAGATTTTAACTGGATTTTAGTATATACGCTCCTTATGGTGTTTGTACATCAAATTACGGTTACTACTTTGGAAGTATTTCAATGGATACAGTGGTGGCGCATTATTTGGACTTCTGTGGCAAACACACTCTTTACAACGTTTATTATTTTGTGTGTGGAATATATTTTCTATTCGGGAAAAAGGTAAGGGGTATCATTTGTGAAAAATATTATTTTTGCATCACCAAAACAATTTGCGGAAAATGAGTCCAACATTCAAAAACGAAAAAGGTTACAGATTTTTTACTTGGTCAAAAGAATAAAATAGAAAACATATTCATGTGATATAAGACGACAAACATTGCAAATTCTGGTTAGAGCCTGTAATAGAAATAGCAGAGAACGACGGATTTAAAAAATTTGAGTTAAACGAAATATTAAAAATTATAACGATAAATGAAACACTATACAAACTAAACAAAAATCTTTATATAATTCACCAAATAAAAGCGTATGAAACCCAAAATGGTCATTGGAAACTGGAAAATGAACAAGTCGTTTGAAGAAGCGGACGATTTAATTATTGCTATCGGCGAACAGATAGCCGGATTAAAATTAGAGACCGGCGTAGTGCTCTGTCCTCCGTTTGTATATTTAGAATTAGCCACCGATCAGGCGCAGGAAGCGGAATTTACTGTTGGTGCTCAGAATTGCAGCGAGTATAAAAACGGCGCTGTTACCGGCGAAATATCTGCCGAAATGCTGGCACAATTAGGCGTTGAATTTTGTATCGTTGGACACTCCGAAAGACGTAAGTTCTTCATCGAATCAAATCAAACGATTGCCAAAAAAGTAGATATTCTGTTAGAAAACCAATTAATTCCTGTGGTGTGCTGCGGCGAAGTGATTGAAGAACGAAAAGCAGGTCATCATTTTGAAGTAGTTGAAAAACAACTCAAAGAATCGCTGTTTCATTTATCGAAAGAAGATTTTGAATCTGTGGTCATTGCTTACGAGCCTGTGTGGGCAATAGGCACAGGCGAAACCGCTACTCCTGAACAGGCTGAAGAGATGCACGCCTTTATCCGGCAACTCATTGAGAAGAGATATGGCACAGAAACCGCTTATTCCACTTATATTCTGTATGGCGGCAGTTGTAATGCTCAAAATGCGCTGGATCTATTTTTACAACCTAATGTGGACGGCGGGCTTATCGGCGGTGCTTCACTAAAAGCCAACGAATTTATTGCCATCATTGAGGCGGCAGAAACAGCAATCAGGGAAAATTAATTCAAAACCCAGAGAAGAATAACACTCTATACTCTAATCACTAATCAAAACGCTCTTAAATGGGCATCGTTAATAATCACGCTATCACCCTCTTGTTTAATATATGGTTGATGCTACTTGTTAGTTCACAGGAAGAGGTGTCGCGTCTGTCACTCGTTACCATTGTCACACTGCTAAAACGCTTTCAGACGTAGCTTGTAAAAAAGGTATTAAATTGTTCATTTCTGCTGTGGGTTAAATTTATACTAAAATAACACGGCGAAAATAGAAGAAAAATTTTAAAGTATGTACAACAAAATAGGGGCATTCCGAAAACGCCCCTATATTTTTTATTTCAACAATTCTATTTTTTTATTTCATCAATTCCACCTTTGCACGTTTCACCTTTTTAGCACGGCTCAACAAGTCGAACGCTAACGGGGCAGAGATGAAAATACCGGAATAAGTACCGATGATTACGCCCGTTCCCATTGCAAATACGAATCCGCGAATTACTTCGCCACCGAAAATGAAGATGGCTAATAATACTACAATGGTCGTGCCGGCAGTGTTGATTGTACGTCCTAAGGTACTGTTCACCGCAGTATTGATATTCACAAAGAGTTCGCGTTTGGGGTGTAACCCTAAGTTTTCACGAATACGGTCGTAAATAATTACCACATTGTTAATGGAGTACCCTATAACAGTGAGGATTGCCGCAATAAACGACTGGTCAATCTCCATAGAGAAGGGCATTATTTTATAGAAGAGCGAGAAGAGACCGATAGTAAGCATTGCATCGTGAGCCAGCGCAATAACGCCGCCCAAACCAAACTGCCAATTACGGAAACGTAGCGCAATATAGATGAAAATCAACACTAATGAGATTAAAACCGCCCAAATGGCTTGCCACAATAATTCTTTGGCGATGGTAGGCTGTACTTTTTGTAAACTTTGAATACCGCGCGGGTCAATCTGCTGGGTAAAATCAACTTCCGATATATCTGTCTTCGCATAAAATCCTTTTAAAGCATTATAAAGCATCAATTCCACCTCTTTGTCGTCTGCGGGGTCATTGCTGTCAATTTTATAGTTGGTCGTAATTCTCACCTGATTGTTTCCGCCAAAAGTTTTCACTTCCGGACTTCCGCCGAAAGCGTCTGAAATTGCAGCGCGTACTTCGTTGGTTTTCACATCTTGGTCGAACCGAATTACATAATTTCGTCCACCGGTAAAGTCAATACCCGGCTTCAACCCTAACGTAAAGAAAGAGATTAACATTACCAAAGTTAATCCTAAAGATACTGAATAGAAAGTTTTCTTTGTTCCAATGAAATTATATTTGGTATTTTCGAGAAAGTGTAACGTATATTTATTCCCAAATTTATAGTTAATTCCTTTTGCCAAATCTCTGTCAAAAATTAAACGGGAGATAAAAATTGCGGTGAATAAAGAGGATAGCAATCCAATGATTAAGGTAGTGGCAAAACCCTGAATAGGACCTGAACCGAAGATATAGAGCACAATACCTGTTATTAAAGTAGTAACGTTACCGTCAATAATAGCGGAGTAAGCATTTTTATAACCTTCGTCTAAAGCGAGCCTAATTCCTTTTCCTATGCGCACCTCTTCACGAATACGTTCAAAGATGAGCACGTTTGCGTCCACTGCCATACCGAGTGTAAGCACAATACCTGCGATACCGGGCAGGGTTAATGCCGCGCCCAAAGAGGCAAGCACACCCATAATGAAGAAGATATTGGTACACAAAGCGAGGTCGGCAACATAGCCGGCTCTGCCATAATAGAGTATCATATATAAAAGTACCAATATAAATGCCAGCAAGAATGAAAGCAAGCCGGAATTAATAGATTCTTTACCCAAAGTAGGACCTACCACTTCCGATTGCACGATATTTACGCGGGCTTCCAAATTACCTGAATTTAAAACTGTTGCCAAGTCCTTTGCTTCATCAATGCTAAATTCACCTGAAATTACGGAAGATCCGTTAGGAATTTCGCTTTTAATCACCGGAAAAGAATACACAAAATTATCCAGTACGACCCCAATGTAAGTTGGTTTGGTTTTATTGTCCACAGCGGCTCTTGTAATTTTGCGCCATTCGTCGGCAGCCTGACTTTCCATAGTCATATTAACCACAACTTTGTTATCCTGGTCAATATCCTGGCGGGCAGATTTTACCACGCGGGCGCCGCCTACGGTTTCGGAACTCAACTTAGGCCCAACACGGTCGTTGTTTCTTTTCAAAGGTATTAACGGGTAGTTATTGTTATATCTTTTTTCAGCTTTTCCCCACATAAACACCACGTTTTTATCGCCCAAATATTTCACTAAATCGGGAAGTAATTTATCAACTACTTTCATATCCGCTTCTTTGAAGACAGCAATTACAACGCCATCGCTGCCCTGTACTGCGTGGGCTAAAATAGCGCCATCAATCTCTTCTTCTTTGTTTTCTTCAAAAACAGAGGTAGCGGTAGTATCTTCCACTGCGGTTTCGTTATGCTCTGCTTTTCTTGCTTCCAACTCTTTTTTGGCTTTTAAATCTTTTGCCAAACGCTGGTCGGCTTCATAAAAACGTTCTACAATAGATCTTCCGTTCACCAACTCGTTATACACTTCCCAGAACTCTAATTTTGCGGTACTCTTCAAGAGTTCGGTAACACGTTCGGGTTCTTTCACACCCGGAAGTTCCACCAAAATACGGCTTCCCTGCAAACGTTGCAAATTGGGTTGTGCTACGCCGAAACGGTCAATACGAGTACGTAAAATACGGAAAGTTCTGTCAATAATCTCATTAGATTCTGTTGTTAAGAATTTAATAATGTCGGCATCGGTGGCGCTTTTTAAACCGGAGCGTTCGCCGAAATAGGTACGGAGTTGTGCGTTCGGCATATCCAAAGCAGCCTTTTGCGCATTAAAATTCTTAACGAATATGTTAATATAATCGCCGGTTGTCTGCTCATACTCAGCATTGGCGTTATTAACCGTATTCGTAAATAACAAATCTTCTTTATTTTCGGCTAAACTTTTAATTACGTCGGGATAGGAAACTTCCAGCGTAACGTTCATTCCGCCCTTTAAGTCAAGACCTAAGTTAATCTCTTTGTACTTAGTTTGTTTATAGGTATAACCTAAAAATACTTTTTCATCATTTTTATTTCCCAGATAATGAGCCGTACGTGCAGAGATTACAGAGTCTTTAATATGGTTAATGATCATTGGGTCAGTAACATTCGCCAGAACTTCTTCAATGGCTACGGGGTCGTTTGCGTATTTAGCCGCATCCTTACCAATTTTCCACGTTACGAACGAAAAAGAGATACAATACAGACACGTAATTGCAATAAGAATAGAAAAAAATAGAAATATACCTTTGTTTTTCATTTTGATATTTATTTGATTATTAATAATTTATTGAATATATTTACTTTTTTTTAGAAGGGTGCAAATATATATTTTTTTTGATGTGATGATTAAGTGATGAGATGATGGTTCAGAAAAAGTTTGAGGTGCTATGAAAAAAGAATTAACCAAGAATTTGATGATTAAAAGTTATTCGGAATTTACTGCGCTGTTGCCAAAGTAAGCACACTAATCCTTATTTCAGGAACTGCTGCCAATTTCTGAATGGCAGCCTCAATAGTAGCGCCGGTGGTCAGCACATCATCGCAAAGTAAAATATGTTTATTGCTCAACTCATTGATATCTGTAATTTGGAATACTTCTTTCACATTTTCCCAACGATGAAAACGACTCTTCTTTGTTTGTGTCTCGGTAAATTCGGAACGTATCAATACATTCGGGCAATACGGAATCTGCATACCGGTGCTCAATCCTTTGGCAATCCATTCGCTTTGGTTGTAACCTCTTTTTTTCTCTTTCTTTTTGTGTAATGGAATGGGAATAATCAGGTCTGTCGTTTTCCATTTTTCATCTTTAATAAGTTGTGTTCCGTAAATATTCCCCAGAAAAGAACCTATCTCTTTTCCGCCATTATATTTTAAATGATGTAAAATTTTTTGTACCTGATTTCCTTTTTTATAAAACAGAAAAGAACCCACATTCTCTACTCTGACACGCCCTCGAAAAAGCAACGACAAAGGCGAGTCTTCAAATTCATGATAGCGGGTTTCAGGCAAATTGTGCAAACAGTGCAAACACAAAAACTGCTCGTGCTGCAACAAAACATTCCCGCAGGAGACGCAGGTGCGGGGGTAGAAGAAGTTAAGGAGGTAGGAGAGCATAGGGAGAATATTAGGTGCGCTGCAAATATACACTCTGAAAATGCCTTTGTCAAGGGGGGGTATCATTTTTTTTGTTTTTTTGTGGTGTTAAAAAAAGAATATGCCTCTTATCAAATCCATTTCCGGTATTCGCGGTACTGTCGGCGACAAATCCGGCGAAGACCTGACCCCGTTTGACGTGATGAAATTTACCTCCGCGTTTGTTATACTGCTAAGAGAAAGAAAGGCGGTATGCGGTGTGCGGTGTGCGGCGTGCGGTGAAACTAAAATCCTTATCGGTCGCGACGCCCGTGTTTCCGGCGAAATGATTAGCCGATTAGTATGTACTGTGTTGCGAAATCTGGGCGTAGATGTGATTGACGTGGGACTTTCCACTACCCCTACCGTTGAGATGGCGGTAGTAAAACATCAGGCAGACGGGGGAATTATCCTCACCGCCAGCCACAACCCAATGGAATGGAACGCGCTGAAATTGTTGAATGAAAAAGGAGAATTTATTTCTGCCGCAGAAGGACATAGATTATTGGAAATTGCAGATGAAGAGGAGTTTACAGATAATTTTGAAGAACATTCAGGAAGTTATACAAAATATGAACATGCTATTGAAGATCATATTGATGAAATTTTAAAATTGGATTTAGTGGATATAAAGGCGATACAGGAAGCCGATTTTTCCATAGTTTTCGATGCGGTAAACTCTACCGGAGGGCTCGCTATTCCGGCGCTATTGGAAAAGTTAGGCGTAAAAAAATACAAAGCATTATTTGGCGAACCTACCGGAGTGTTTCCGCACAATCCGGAGCCGCTACCCGAACACTTGCACGAAATCTCGTCTGTGATGAAAAATGAAAAGTTTGATGTGGGTTTTGTTGTAGATCCCGATGTGGACAGATTGGCAATAGTTATGGAAAACGGCGAAATGTTCGGCGAAGAATATACTCTGGTTGCTGTTGCAGATTATGTACTGCAACACAAAAAAGGGAACACCGTATCCAATCTCTCTTCTACACGGGCGTTGCGCGATGTGAGCGAAAAATACGGCGTTACTTATTCCGCATCTGCGGTAGGCGAAGTGAATGTAGTGGAAAAAATGAAAAAAACTCACGCGGTTATTGGAGGTGAAGGAAACGGAGGCGTAATTCTTCCCGAATTGCACTACGGACGAGATGCCTTGGCAGGAATTGCCCTATTTTTGTCTTTTATGGCTAAAACAAAACTCAAATGCTCTGAAATCAAAGCATTATACCATAATTATGTGATTTCAAAAAATAAAATCGAACTCAGAAAAGATATTAATGTGCAGGAAATTTTGCAACGGGTAGCACAAGAATATGCCGATTATAATCCGAATACTATTGACGGTGTGAAGATAGATTTTGAACAGGGGTGGGTACATTTAAGACCTTCAAATACCGAGCCGGTTATTCGGATTTATGCAGAAGCAAAAAATGAAGCGGAAGCAGAAAAATTATTTAAAAAAGTGATAACGTTTTTCTGATAATTATTATATGTATAGCATTATCGTTGAAAATCTTACTAAAAAATTCGGACATTTTACTGCGGTAAACAACATCTCTTTTTCTATTAAAAAAGGGGAGATTTTTGGTTTTCTCGGCGCAAACGGCGCGGGCAAAACTACCGCTATGAAGATGATGTGCGGGTTGCTTTTGCCTACCTCAGGAACAGCCAAAATCGGCGGATATGATCTGGCTACGCAATCCAAAGCAATAAAGAAAAATATAGGGTATATGAGTCAGCGGTTTTCGTTATATGATGACCTGACCGTGTATGAAAATATGCAACTCTTCGGTACGATATACAAGATTGAAAGAAATACGTTGAAACAACGGATTCAAGATAGTTTACAAGAACTGAGTATGAACGATTTTGCGAATGAGTTAGTGCGCTCGCTGCCGTTGGGTTGGAAACAACGATTGGCATTCGCAACGGCTTTATTGCATCGTCCTCAGATTGTTTTTTTGGACGAGCCCACCAGCGGCGTAGATCCCATTGTACGCAGAGAGTTTTGGGAATTGATTTACAAAACTGCCGCCACAGGCGTAACTATCTTTGTAACTACGCATTATATGGATGAAGCCGAATATTGCGAACGAATATCTATTATGTCGGAAGGAGAACTCAAATTGATAGGTACTCCCAACGAACTGAAAGCAAAAATGGAGGTTCAAAGTATTGACGACCTCTTTGTAAAGTTTGTAAACAGATAATTATGAGAGCGTTTTTATCCATTTTGCAAAAAGAGTTTATCCATATCGGGCGCGACCGTGTATCGCTGTTTCTGGTTTTGGCAATGCCCGTTGCGCTCATCCTCCTCTTCGGATTTACCATCAGTACTGAAATTAGAAACGCCAGAATATCCATTCTCGACCAGTCGAAAGATACAGAATCTAATCACCTGATTGAAAACATTATAGCATCAGGATATTTTCAAATAGTAAGTTTTTTAGACAATGAGGCTGAGATTGACCACGATTTTAAAAACAAACAGATAAAAATTGCGATGATTATTCCCCCGCGATTTGAAGAATCTTTAGAGCAGGAACATATAGCTAATATTCAAATTATTAATGATGTATCTGATATAAACATCGCTTCCATCTTAAACAATTATTTGCGAACGGTGTTCAACGATTATATTAATGAATATAATCAAATCAATAACGGTTTTGAAACCCCTATCTCCATTGTAACTACCATGCTGTACAATTCGGAACTGAACAGTGTGTATATGTTTGTTCCGGGCATTATTACCCTTATTATGATTATCATCACGGCGCTAATGTCCTCTATTACCTTAGCCCGCGAAAAAGAGACTAACACTATGAATATGATGTTGATAACTACAGTTAAGAAAATCAACATCGCGATTGGTAAAGTCATTCCCTATATGTTACTTTCATTACTTAGCACTATTTTTATCTTGATTATCAGCGTTTTTGTTTTTCAGATGCCGATAAAAGGGAGCATTGGACTGTTGCTGTTTTTGTGTATTATCTTTATGTTTACCTCCGCATCTTTCGGGCTGCTCATCTCGGCGGTATCCAAAAACCAGTTAGATGCTATGATGGTTACGATGATGGGGTTATTCCTGCCCACCGTTTTGCTTTCCGGTTTTCTATTTCCATTAGACAATATGCCGCTCTTTTTTCAGTGGTTAGCCGATATTTTTCCCGCCAAATGGTTTATCATTGCCATCAAAGATGTAATGTTAAAAGGCGCAAACTTTATGGAAATCGGAAAATACCTGCTGATTCTTACCGGTATGTCGGTGGTGATGGTATGGTTTAGTTTGTCGCAGATTGATAAAAGATGATGTGATGATGATACTGTAGATATGTCCGCATTCCGTCAGGAATGCGTGTATCTTGACTTCGTCACCACTCACCGCATACCGCATATAAACAAACGTCACTTGTCACTATTTATAGTGTTCTTCAAAGAAATCTTTGTACAAGTGTCTTGCTTCCGGTTTATTGTAATAAATGGAATAGTTAGATGCTGATATCGCATAAACCGTGAGACTCTTATCTTTAATTGATGGCTCAAAAACATCATTGATTGTTATAGCAGTATAATAGTTCATCGCATCTGATTTTCCTTTAAATCTTGCAACAGTAACCAACTGTTCATTTTGATTAATATAAAAACTATTGATATTAAAACGCTCTAAACTGAAATAGGTACTGTTAAAAGTAGAGACATCATATTTTACATCGGTGACTGTTTTTTGATGAACATCTACTAAAAAAATAATGTAGTGGTATTCATTCAAATTTGTATTATAAATAGAATCAGCAGATTCCGTTTCTTTTACCGGTTTTAAGGGAATATCTTCATCTTTTACTTGATTGAGAGTTAGGTTAGATTCCGGAGATAAAGTAGATAGCAGGATTTTTGCTAGTTCCGTAACAGGTTCTTTGGGGTATTCTTTAATAATAGAAGTTAATGCCAACTTTAAAGTATCCTGCCCCTGTATCTGTCCTAACGCAACGGCTCTTAAATAAGAGACCTTTGCCGTTAAAGCCACCTCATTAGTTTGTTTAAGCAAATCATCGGCAAGTCGCACGGTAGTTCCCCATTGTTTTGTTGAATATGCTCTATGAAGTTCCTCATATTTGTGTTCGTTTTCCTTTGTTACTTCCGCTAATTTTCGATAATAATCAGGATCTAGTATCAATTTGGCATAATCAGTATCAGGATATTTTGTAAGGATAACATTTTTGGCTTCATTTACCTGAGATATATTTTTCAGTTTGGTATTGTTTGTCCAAAGCAGGAAGTAACAGGGCAACTCCAACTCGTGGTTTGGAAAACGTTTTATCAGTTTTTGCAACATCTCATTCGATCTTTTCAAATCGCTTAACTGGTCGAAATAGATAATTGCGGCGTTATACATAGCGTTTGCAATCAGCATATTTGAGGAGTCAATGGCGTGTGGCGTTAAAGGTAAGTCCTGAGTATAGTACGCAGGTTTTTTCGGATCGGTTTCTCTTTTTACAATCGGATTGCCTTCTTCGTCAAATTCTTCCTCCTCTTGTGACGCTCCTCCCTGATTCAATGCTGTCATATCTTCAAACGAAATGGTTGTTTTGTTGCTGATAATCCAGTTATCTTCCAATTTTCTGTTTCCGAAACGTCTGTAGAACTCTGTGGCACCCTGACTCACCAATCCCGGATTGTAAAAATACCATTTGTTGTTTTGCCCCTGCGTATTTACATTTATAGTGGCAAAATTTTGAGTAGCGCTTAACGCCACCATTCTATCTGCTTCCTCTTTAGCCAAACGTCTTTCCTCTTCTGTATATTTGGTAATCATTTGATTAATCCATCGCGTCCTTTCGCCTTCGCTCATTTTGGCAATACGCTGTAAACTGTCTTGCAATTGAATGATATTCAAATTATCCACCAGATCTTTTAAAACAGATGCTTTTCTAATAACTTCTTCACTGTCAGGATAGTTTTTAGGCAGCGACATTAGTGCGGTGTCATAGTAGGCTTGTGCCTTAATATATTCTTCTTCATTAAAATAGATGTCGGCTAATGTTATGGAAGAATAGGTTCTTTGGTAATCGTTGTTTGTATAAGCAGCCACCGATTTGGCAAGATAGAACTCTCTGTCGGCATCAGATTCATCAATGCGGGCAATTTCAGAGAAAGCGTAATAGATCTGGTCGCGGTAATCTTCATTCTTCGTCTCTTTCAACATCTTGTTCAATTCTTTCATAATCGTTTTTTTCGATAACGGAGTACCGTCGTAATTCACGGCTAATTGCATTCTTGCATTAAACTCCATATCATATTCTGGGGTTGCCCTGATTACCTTCAAAAACCAGTTTTGTGCGGCTTGTTTGTCTTCCAACTGTTCATATAGCTGTCCTAAAATAAAATACAAACGCACCCGAAAATCTTTTTTCGGTTTATATTGTAGCGCAATTTTAATATTGTCGATGGCGTCTTCCATCTCTCCGTTGGGAGCCAAAAGAGCATATTCCGCTTCCGCAGTATAGTATTGAAGTCTAACATTATTGGTAATTTTTCGTTTCTCTGTTTTCTTCTTATTTTTCGAACTGCTTGTGTTTTTCTTAACCGGCGCCGGTTTTCTCTTTTTAACGATCTTTTTACTTTTAGAAACAGTTTTCGATTTTGTTTTCAACTTATCGTCATTTCTAATCGTACTTGATTTAATTTTGTTTTGGGCTAACAACGGACCCACCTCTTCCAAAAGCGCCTGCGCTCTTACAAAGTAATCCTGTTGCATCTCAATGCGTGCAAGCCAAATGGTAGCTTCTTCCACGCTCCCCCAATCTTTATAAACGTTAGTGACATAGTTAAACACGCGCTTGGCTTCGTTGTAGTCCTGTTTATAAAAATACGCCTTTCCCATCATCATATAGGCGTCGTTCATTGTTTTCACATACTCTTTTCCCCGAATTAAAATAGAGTGCTTAAACACCGATTTGGAGGCTTTTTCAATAGCCCTGTCAAACGACGGAAAAGCAGAGGACAAGTCCTGTTTAGGCGGATAATAATAAATGGGAAGAATACTCAAATAGTTATCTTTTCTTTTTTTATCCAAATCCGCAATTCCTTTATTTAAGGCTTCTTTTCCGTTAAAATTTACATTATATTTTGATGTTATCGTATGGTAGGTGCGTGTACCGAAAGTGTTTTGGCGGGTAGAACACGACACGACAAGCATCAGGATGATGCTTAAAAAAAGAGCCGGAAAGATATATCGGGTTTTCAAAATATGAATGAATTTTAATAATTTAAAGAGCAACAATATTTAATATTTTTAATAATGAATAATTACAAAGCCGCAGCAAGAGCAATGGAATAGAGTTTAGTGAGGGAAGAATCGCCGCGTGAGGAGAGAACACAGGGTACTTTGGCGCCTGCCAAAAACGCTCCCACTTCTGCTTTATTGAATTTGGTACAGCATTTATAAAAAACGTTACCGCTTTCAATATTAGGGAAAAGCAATCCGTCTGCATCACCGGCAACACTGCCGGTCATCTTTTTAATTTTAGCAGCCTCTTCGTCAATAGCAACATCCAAAGATAACGGACCATCAATCAAAGCGCCGGCTATTTGTCCCCGGTCTGCCATTTTTGCGAGGATTGCCGCATCTATACAGGCAGTCATTCCGGTGGACATTTGCTCTGTAGCGGCAAGCAGCGCCACTTTCGGTTGTGCAATGCCAATAGCCTTTGCCGTTTTGATAATCTGTTGTAATATCACTTGTTTCTGTTTCAAATCGGGAGCGGGAATGATGGCGCAATCGCCGGCAACCAGCAACTTATGATAAGCCGGATTTTCAAAAACGGCAATATGCGTCAGCACGGCATTAGGGGGACAGAGTCCTTTCTCTTTATTCAAAATAGCCCTCATATATTTGTCGGTTGAAAGCGCTCCCTTCATCAAAATGTCTGCTTCCTTTTGGTTAATGAGGTCGCAACTTTTGGTCGCTGCCTGTACGTCGTCAGGCTCGTGAATAATGGTGAATTTTCCGGCGTCAATTTTCAGATGCTCGCACACTTGCAGAATAGTGGCTTCGTTGCCCACCAGAATGGCATCTACAATACCCATATCTACTGCCTGATTTACGGCTTCAATGGTATGGTCGTCGTTGGCAAAGGCTGCCACCAATCTTTTTTTTGGTTTCGATTTAACCAGATCTACTATTTGTTCTAATTTTGTAATCATAAATTCAAATTTCTAATGGGCATAGGTTTTTGATAAAATCCCTGTTTCAGTTTTTCTTTCACTTCGCTGAAAACATTAATGGTGTATTCTACATCTTCCAAAGTATGTACGGCGGTGGGGATTACCCTGAGCATCAGTACGCCTTTAGGAATAACCGGATAAGTAACAATGGAGCAGAAAATCCCGTAGTTTTCTCTTAAATCTACCACCACATTAGTACCTTCTTCAATACCGCCTTCAAAGTAAACGGGGGTAACGGGAGATTCTGTTTTTCCTATATTAAATCCTTTCTCTTTCAATCCATTTTGGAGTGCGTGCACAATTATCCACAGTTTTTCGCGCAGTTCGTGTTTATTCTTCAACAATTCCAAACGTTTTAATCCTCCTATCACCATAGGCATAGGCAGCGATTTGGCGAAGATTTGAGAACGCATATTAAAACGGAGGTGGTCAATAATATCTCTTTCAGAGAGGACAAATCCACCGATACCTGCCATACTTTTGGCGAATGTTCCGAAATAAACGTCCACGCCGTCAATACAGTTAAAGTGTTCGGCAGTACCTGATCCCATTTTCCCCATTGTTCCAAAGCCGTGCGCATCGTCCACCAGCAACCTGAATGGAAACTCTTTTTTCAGTTCAACAATCTGGTCTAATTTTCCGAGGTCTCCAGCCATTCCAAAAACACCTTCGGTAATTACTAAAATTCCGCCGCCGTTTTGTTCTGCCACAGGTAGTGCGTGGTTGAGTTGTTTGCGCAAACTATCCATATCGTTGTGCTGATACACGAAACGTTTTGCCAAACTCAGGCGCAGTCCGTCTAAGATACAAGCGTGCGATTCGCTGTCATACACAATCACATCTCTGCGCGTAGTCAGAACATCTACAATAGAAACCATACCCTGGTAGCCGAAATTCATCAAATATCCGGCAGGTTTTCCGATAAAATCGGCAAGTTCTTGTTCTAATTTTTTGTGATACACGCTATCTCCCGACATCATTCTGGCGCCCATCGGGTATCCCATTCCAAAATCTTTAGCGCCCTGTGCATCTGCTTCGCGCACTTCGGGGTGGTTGGCAAGCCCTAAATAGTTGTTCAAACTCCAAACAAGCACTTCTTTTCCGTTAAACATCATCTTAGGTTGAATCTCGCCTTCCAATTTCGGAAACATAAAATAGCCGTCTGCCAAATACTGGTACTGCCCTAACGGACCGGGAGTTTCTTTAATTCGTTGAAAAATATCTTTCATAATTTGGGTTTATAGGGTTAAAGTTCATTCGTAATTCATAATTCGTAATTCGTAATTCATAGTTATTGTGTCAACATCAATCTCACTCTAATTCCAGCTTCTAAATTAGCGTTGGGAAATTGTTGTGCTACAATGTAGGGTTTATTGATTTGGTGTTTGTAATAAAATTGAAGTCCAACCATTGTACTGATTTGATAATCAGCCGTAACATTAATCAGGAAGGCAACCATTCCGGATGTGATTTGGTGAACATTCTCGGCCACCTTTCTCAAGATGGTGGTATTGTCTCGTATGGAGAACCCGAGCGAGAGAACCAGATCGCTCACAATCTGGCGTTTTGATCCGGCAAAAGCAATGCCGAGTTTTAAATCTTTAAATCTATAGCCTGTATTAATTGTGATTTCGTTAGATGACATTTCCGTGATTTGGTTATTGGCAAAACTTAATGAAATGTTTCTACTTTTATCATATTGCACTTTAATCATTAAACTATTGGTCAAAGTCATATCAAAACCTACGAGAGGTCTGAAACTTTCCATCATAGAAACCTGTGCTATCTCATAATTAGGAATAATGTTTCCTAATGGGTCTGTATTCGGATTTCCATTTTCATCAAGTCCATATAAAATATTTGATTTATAATTACCTATAGAGTAGGTACACGCATAGTTATGGCTAAGGGTGAAACTTTGAAACACTTTTGCCATTGCCTTAATTTTCGTTAGTCCGTTGTAACGCAACTGCCAGTTAGGTAAAGGAACAGATAAAAACGGGGTTCGTACTTTCATTTTTTCTATATCTTTTCCGATATAAGTAGATAAGAATGAGTATAGCAAAACTTCCTGAGCGAGGTGGTTATATCCCAACGGATACCCAAGAGAATCTACTCCTGTTGAATTGTCTGCAATCTGGTTGGCAATTTCGGGACGGGCATTTCTAAAGTTATCAAAAACATCATCACTTTTCTGGAATAGCGTTTTTAATCCGATGTATGTAATATTAAAATTGCCGACATTGGAAGGAGAGAAAGAACTAATAATCCCTTGCTCATCTGCTCTGATATATTCAGTCTTGTTGTTTGTATAAATACGATTGGCAACAACATCAATACGGAAATCTTTAAACGGTTCTACGAGGGCTCTAAAGTTAATGGTTTGACTAAATTTCTCCTGAAATGCTGTATTGAGTTGGGGGTTCTTTGTAATCCAGTCTCCATCTTTTGCCATTTTCCGAATATCCGGTTGTCCGCCGAAGACATATAAAAATCCGGGGGAATTAGTTTTAAAATTAATTCCAAACAAATTGGGCGCATACATATATCCCGGAAGTGTACTTCCTCTACCTTGATCCCAACTCAGGTTGAAGTTACGAACCATCATTAAGAATCGCAAAACGCCATCTCCGATAATTTTACCATAATTACGACCCGATTTCAAACTGTCTTTCTCTGATTTTTTACTTTTCGGTTCTTCAGCAGATTTAGGGTTATTCGTTGGTTTTTTAGGTTGAGGTACAGGGGAATTAATTTTCTTCAAATAGGGAATAGTATTGTAAATTCTTGTCATATCTACCTGCCCGTTGAGGGTAACTTTATTGGAGTTTTCAATAGTATTTCCAAACTCTGCTAATGATACGGGCGCACCATAGAATCTGTATTGCCCCGAATATCTGAAATTAGATGTAAGCCAGTTAAATATTGGAATTTTATTAATAGGTATTTGATAAGTAAGGTCAAATCGCTGGTCAAAGGTGTTCATTCTGCCGCCTTTACCAAAGGAATGCCACACCGAGTCTTTTTTCTCGCGCGTATCAATTAAGCCTTGCGGTTCTTCCAAACGTGCGCTTGCGGTTGCATTGTAAGTAATTTTTAAGGAGGTTGCCAAATC
Organism: Bacteroidota bacterium; assembly: GCA_009787115.1. GTDB lineage: Bacteria > Bacteroidota > Bacteroidia > Bacteroidales > WCHB1-69 > WRNX01. The sequence continues at coordinate 13,264 of WRGQ01000166.1, read as the reverse complement.
CCATTGCAAAGAATAATTTCTCATCCAGATAAAAGTTTTCACATAACTTGTATCCATAATAATATTACCCTGACTTTTTGGACGATACTTAAACTCGTTAAAGTCTCTTACAATAGAAGTTCTCAATATAAAACTTCTGGGAATCGGCGTAATATTTATATCTCTGATTATTAGCAACCATGGAGACTTTAGTCCTTTCTTTTGTCCTATTTTATAATTTTTCGGATTATGGCTAAAGTTATAGCCAATCTCCCCTTCGTGTTTTTTCTGGTTATCAAACGCCATATCCGCATCATATTTCACCACGTCCGAGTACGCATACGTGAAGTCAAGATTTTCAATATCCCACGGTCTCATCTTAACAGCTTTGCTAAGATTACGTTCTTTTCTTACATTGGTAAGATTTAAGTTATTACGTTTAACAATCTGGGTTGTAATTTTTCGGATAGAATCTTTTTCTGCTTTTGTTTTATACGTTTCCAGGTCATCTTTAAGTTTCACGTCAGGATTAAGTGGGTTATATTCGGGCATTTCTCCCTGCATAGAAAAGTCGTAGTGCACAGGGATTTTAATATTCCAATCTTTCGGGAATAGCACTTTTCCCCCGTCAATATTGGTAGCAAAGTCAATGGAATAAGTAGTAGCCAGTTGTCTTTGCGTCACAGATTGGTCTAATCCGCCGTATCCCGGTGTAGTTATAGCGCCGGAGAGTGCAACATCGCCCACATCGGCGAGGTTAAGTCTCATTCTTCCTAATGCAGCAGCGCCTGAACGGTCGTCAAAACCGCAGAGCCGTAATTCATCTATCCAAACTTCCACCGATTTGGGAAGCATATCGTCGCCATCGTTATTGTATCTTTTTTTAGGATTACGTACCCCTATCATTATGGTGGTAACACTTCCCAGATTAGGCATCCCGACTACCGAGACCGTATTACCGTCAAGCAGTTCTCTGTACGGTATGTTGTTATTGATATGAGTTCCCTCCCTGATGGCAACGTTCCTGCGCTGTTTAATATTAACAAGCGAATCTAAAATGATAGATATTCTATTCTGTACAGGCCAGATAGAAGTAGTATCGCTTTTATTCCACGGGGTAAGTTGTGCCGGAATTTCATATTCATAATAGTTTTGTGTAAAGTCGGAACCCAAACGTATAAACACGGTAACATCACCATCTTGTACCATTTCGTCTGCAAACATTTGTTCTGCGTGAACAAAGAAATCGAGTTTTTTAAACTGACGCATATCGAAGTTCGTACTTTTATAGATAGCCCGAGCGTCTCCATCTTCCAGATTTTTCACTTTCATACTTATGGATTGCTCATTTTGTCTGTAGGTAGTTGTACCGCCATACATTATTTCACGTTCAATACCGGGAGGAACTTTATAAGGGATTGGTTTTCTTGTTCCGTTTTCTTCCAAACTTACAGTACCTACTAAAAACTCTGTATTTCCACTATCTTGCCCCGGCAAATAGTCGCCCTCTTCCAAAAGGTCTTGTGTGTAAGTTCTCCAGGTATTACGCACCAAATCAAAAGTAGCAAAACGTAAGACAATAGGCTCTTCAAAATCGCGCATATAAACGCGCAGGAATCTAATGGAATTAAATCCGCTAATAGCACCTATAGTCTTTTCCGGATTTTTTACGGGAATACGAAACTGATACCACTTCGTAACAGGACTTGTACCATTAGGTAGTTTTTGTGCCGGAGTAGCATCCATTTCATCATTAATATAATTTCGTCCGACAGTCATCATATCGGGGGTAATATCTATACTCCATTGATAATACTTTTCATCTTTACTCATTGTATTATCGTTGTTAATATCTTCACTGTCAGGAGTACTGGTAGCAACCGACATCCTGTTAGGATAGTCGTTGTTAAAATTCTCAATTGAGTTACCTTCAGAGTTATTAAAATATTTGTAGCGTTCAATAATACCAGCATTTTTATTATCCCAATAATCTCCTCTGTAAAATCTGTAATCATCTCCTGACGGATCGTTCCATGCATTGATATAGGCTGGAGAGTTTGTTCCAAACTGTTCTTTTAACAGTCTTAAGTAACTGTTTTCATCTTTCTCGTTTCCAAAAAATTCTCTTTCCCTTCGTGTGGTGAGTCCATCGTATCCTACATCCTGATTGCGGTTATTTTCAACGTTATCGAACGCACTTAGAATTTGTTGAATTGTGGGCACGCGCCCCCAAACGGTAAACTTGCAATTTACGTCCGAATATTCGTCATCGCTTGGAAGTCCGTTTTCAAAAAACTTCTCATTGTCTTTAAGAATATCTTCAGAAATATCTCCTATATTGAAATAGAGTTTTCCACCTTTATGCGTTTTATTTTCAATAAAGGGATCCATTAACCAAAACTCAATAAACTCATAATTATTTGCCTCAAAGTCGGTATTTTCAAATTTTCGCATTATTCCACCCCAACGGGAAGTTGGATCTTTAAGAGTACCGTCTTCATTCATCCCTTTTGAAAGCCCTTCTCTTCCATCAACATCATAGTTATAAGGTCCTTTTTCTTCAGGATAGAATGCCAGATTCAATGCCGACATATAAGTAGGAGGTGCTCCGTTCGGATACTCTTTTTTGGGAAACAGTTCGGGTTCGTAAATGGCGCGTGAATATGGTTTCGACTGTTCTTCCTTATCAATATTGGAAGGTTTTGTAGAATTGTCGTAAAACAAATGGGCAATGATATACCACGATAGCCGTGCTCTGTTATAGCCGTATGCTAATTGATAGCGCGGCAGTGCGGTGGTATCGGAATAGATTTCGGGGAATTTGTCGGGTTGCCCTTGCGGGGTAGAAGCCAAACTCCAATAATTAAGCTGTCGTAAATCAACAGTAGATCTGGAACCCTCGAAATCGTCAATGTATGTAGTACCACTCTTACCAATTCTCCTGCTGTGTCCGGGTACAAAATGAGCAAACTCTCCTTCAACCTGAAATGTTGATTCAGTGGTTGTACTGTGAAACGGAAGGAAATCAACTAATTTAGTAACCCACGGGAGTTTTGTTTTATAGGCAAAATTCATCCCCCAAATCATATTGTTAATAGGCTCATATCCATAATTTACTTTTTGTGTAAACGGACGTTCACTCAAATTTAAAATAGTAGCGCCTATCAGGAAATTATCAGTAAACTTATATTCTGCATTTAAACCGAAAAAGCGTTTTTTATTAGCTCCGAGAGAATTATTTTCTACCGAAACAGATATCGGAGTTCCTGATCTTAATATACCTTCATTGGTAATAGTAAGTTTACCCATACTGTAGTTTACAGTGTAGTCCACATTTTCCGTTAGTTTCATTCCTCCTGCATTCACCACCACCGAACCTTGCGGAATATTCCACGCACCCAAATAAAATTCGGCGCCATACGAAGAGCGGTATTGACCTTCCAAATAATATTTATTTTTGCTTGTAAACTGCTGTGCCATAGTTTTGGTCATCGTATAAAGCGAGTCAAAAGCATATTTATCTGCCCAAACCTGATCCTTAGGATCATCCCCAATGGCATCCCTTAAATCCTTACCAAACGGCTCAATGGTTGGGAAATAGATTTTACCGCTACGGGAAACGATTGTCCCTCCGTTCATATCTGCACCGTCAATAAAGTCGAAAACACCATCGGGGTAGGGATCTAATTGAATATTCAATCTGTCCAAGCCCATTAAACGGATTAAAGGAATCCCTTTTTTGGAACTGTTATTAAAGAACCCGTTTGGAATTCCTTCTTCATCACCGGTAAAAAGAATATTTAATCTGAATTTTTCCGATGAAACCTGATAGGCGTTCAAACTATATACATTCTTCATCATCAACTTCCATAGCGGACCTTTTGTATTTAAGTTAGTACTTTTAAGCAATTTAACACGAATAGAATTTGGTGCAAACACTTCATTTGAAAATTCCCCCACCTGATATACATTATCGTCTCCAATTACTTGATATTGGAACGCAACTGCCAGCATCTGATCGGAAGTTAATGCAGTGTTCAAAGAGATAAAGCCCAATTTAGGGTTGTAAGTATATTCGTTAGGGAAAAGCAGGCGGGCGTTTTCCACTTCCTCGTAGTCCACCCTTGCAGTCAAACCCAAACCTTTTAAATTTTGTGTTACAACACTGAAATTTCTTATTAGAGCAGTATCTATAAGATTACACAATTCATTACTGCTATTGTCAGGATAATTACCGTGACCGGGTTGGAAGATATCATGTGAAGGGTTATTCTCACCTAAATCAGTAAATGCCACAATATTTCTATTATCTTGAGTCGCTGGTCCAATAGCAGTACGCCAAACTTCAATCTTTGTAATCACAATATCAGAGAGGATAAGAGGCAGTTTTGACAATGCCTCGTTGTAATGATCTCTAAAATATTGCGCAATAAAAAAGTGTCTGTTGTCTTCATATTCATCTGCACGAAAATAAAAATCCTGAGTTTGTGCTCCGCCGGTAATATTTATAGTTTGTTTTTGAGCATTGCTCTCCGAGGCTACAGCCAAAATATTCAGTTTGCCAAACTTTAAACCCACTTTAAGCCCAAGTAACGTTTGGCTACCTGTAATGAGAGTACTGTTAAGCGGCATATTAACGTGACCAAACTCAAGTAGCTGGATAATATCATCTTCTTTTCCCTCATATTTGAGTTTCATTTTATTGTCATAGTCAAAATTGGATGCCGAGTTGTAATTTAAGTTGAAACTGATTTTATCTCCGATTTTAGCCATCAAGCTCAATTGAATTTTGGATTCAAAATCGAAAATGGTTTGTTTTTGCATACTTTCGGCAATATACGGATTTTTATTAGACCTGTGTTTCAGACCGAATTGTAGTTCCACATTACCTGCCGGTCTGATGTCAATGATATTACTTCCGAAAATAGTTTCAAAAACATCTCCTCCCACGCGGAGTTGGGGGATGATACCGCCGCCGCCTCTGCGGTTAGGTCCGGAAACATAAGAGGCGCCTTTTTCGCGCCAATAGTTTTTTATTTCTTGCTGTAAATCATAATTGATATATTCGTTCACATTCATTGAAGCCGCCGGTCCAAAAGGAGTTGTCCCGATTTTGTTTTGAAAACTATATGAGTTGGTCGCAGGGTCATACTGTATTTCTCGGGTAAGCGCGGGAGGGGTATGCAAATGAAACGGAGAGTAAAATTCGTTTCCCAAAGGATTGTTATCAGGATTGGGCACTTTGCTGCGCAGTCCCGTATCGGGAGGAGGAACAGGCATTTCAAAGAGGTCTGGTTCATAAATAAAATCATCAAAATTGATTGATGAAGTTTCGGTAAAATTATTGTCATCTACAAATGGATACAATGAGGGTTGAGTCCCTTCGCCAAAGTAAGATATTTCCGGTGCCGGAATAGCCAAAACTGCCGAATATAAGGCAAATACAATTAGCGCAGGAATGAGGTAAAATTTTGCTTGCTTCCCAAAAATCACGATAGTGTAAGTTAGTTCATTTTCTTTTTCTATAATACTTTTAACGCCTTCTTAATCAACTCTTCAACAGATAAATTCGTACCTTCGGCACGAATAATCTTTTCTAATGCGCTGTCTGCCGAATTTTTTACAAAACCCAACGACAACAAAGCAAATAACGCTTCCTCCCTATTATTATTATAAGAAATTGAGATTTTTTCAATATTTTGTGGAATGCCTTTACCAATCTTGTCTTTGAGGTCAATAATTACCCGTTGCGCTGTTTTCAACCCGATTCCCTTTACTCCTTGAATAGCCTTAATATTTTCCGTTGCAATAGCGTGAATCAATTCTTCCGTACTTAAAGAGGAGAGAATTAAACGTGCAGTGTTTACGCCAATCCCGTTTACGGTAATAAGCAAGCGAAACAGACTCCGCTCCTCTTCCGTATAGAAACCAAACAGTTGGTGCGCATCTTCCTTGATGACGTAATGGGTTAATAATTTCACATTTTCTGTTTCTTTCAATTGAGAAAAAGTGGCTAATGATATGTGAATGCCATAAGCCACACCGCCGGCAGTCTCTATGACCACATAAGCGGGAGTTTTTTCGGTGATAATGCCTTTAATGTAGGTAATCATATATAGATTTTAAATGTTAAATGTTAAATCTTAAATCTTAAATCTTAAATGTTAGAGTTGAGGAGATGGGCGAGGACAAAAGTTTAACGATGAAAAACAAAACTAATTATATTCACGTAATCATTAATTACTAACCACTATCTTCTTTATTCCAATTTTCATCCAAACAAAAAAGAGTGTCATCAGTGGTGAAATCCAGCAGAAGAATGCGTAGGGGAAGTATGTTGCGGTAGCCACACCCAGTACAGAGGCTTGCGTAGCCCCGCAGGTATTCCACGGAATAAGTACGGAGGTAACAGTAGCCGAATCTTCTAATGTTCTGCTCAATAATCTTCCTTCCAAGCCTGCTTTTTGAAAAGCATTTTCAAACATATTTCCGGGAACAACAATCGAAACATACTGGTCGGCGGTAGTCGCATTAAAAAGAATACACGTTCCTGTTACGGACGACACTAATGTTTGGGGCGTTTTAGTTATACTTAAAATGGCTTGTGTGATCCGTTCCAAGAATCTTCCGGCATCCATAATTCCTCCAAAAATCATAGCAGTAATGATAAGCCATATTGTGTTCAACATACCTGCCATACCCCTTGTGGCGAGCAAATCATTGATTTCCGGAATACCTGTTTGGGGGAGTATCTTCCCGAAAAGAGCACGGGTGCAAACCCCATATAGATTACTGAGATTCAAAGTCCCTCCGCAAAGTTCGGTTAAGTAGTTTCTTTGGAAGATAAGAGCAGTAAAAATGCCCAGCAATGCGCCGATGAAAAGCACCGATACCGGTGGCATTTTTTTTACAATCAGAAAAATAACTAAAACTACAACTAAAAGTAATGCCATATTGACATTATACATTTCATTAATGGTATGCTGAATTTGACTGACATTTTCTAAAGATGTGCCGGAATTTTGAATAAAAAAAGTAAGAACAATAAACCCAATAATAGCTAAAGTGAGCGAAGGGATAGTAGTTTGCAACATATATTTAACGTGTACAAAAATATCTGTTTTGGCTACTGCAGCAGCCAGATTGGTGGTATCGGAAAGCGGAGAGATTTTATCGCCGAAGTAGGCGCCCGAAATGATAGCGCCGGCGCTGTAGGCTTCGTTTATCCCCATAGCAGAACCTATACCTATTAGCGCTACGCCAACGGTAGCGCACGTACTCCACGAACTTCCCGTTGCTAATGAAACGGCGGCAGTGATCACCACACACGCCGGCAAAAAATAAGTCGGACGCAAAATTTCAAGCCCCCAGTATATCATCGTAGGGATAATGCCGCTCAACATCCACGCACCGGACAAAGCGCCTACCATTAACAATATCATAATAGCAGGAAAAGATGTAGTTATGGCTTTGATTACGCCGCCCATTAACTTATCCCACGACACTTTATTATACAATGCAAATGATGCACCCACCGCTGCCGCAACAAGAAGCGAAAGTTGATTAGCGCCCCCCAACGTGTCATCAGAAAGAATAATAACATTACAAAATATAAGCCCCATTAACAACACAACAGGGATAACAGATTGCAGAAGAGACGGGATTCGTTCCAATTTTTTTTTGGCGCAAAAATAGAAAAATCGCGACAGACCTCACATTTGATTCTCTCTAAATTTGCAGAGAAACCGGTAAGCATATCGTTTTCGTTAAAAAAAAAGTTGCGAAAAGGTTACAATTCCGTGCGTTTTAATCGCCGCCTTCTTTCGTTTAAAAAAAAAAATATTTTTGCGCAATTGATGTAAACAAATGACCACAACAAGAACACAAAAAGCACAACAAGTTACCTGGATAGGATTTGTTATCAACGTTGTTTTATCTTTGGGAAAAATAATAGCAGGATTTTTTGGAAAGAGTTCTGCTATGATTGCCGATGGAATACACTCATTAAGCGACCTTGTTACTGATATAATTGTCCTTGTATTCTTCAGGATTTCAGATTCGGAGAAAGATGAAAGACATCCCTACGGACATGGCAAATTTGAAACGTTTTCTACCTTTTTAATCGCATTGATACTTTTTTTTGTTGGTCTGGGGATTTTTTATAGTGGAACAAGCAAAATAATTGCGGTGATTAAAGGAGAGGCTTTATTGAGACCTCATATCATAACATTTTGGGCAGCAATTATTTCAATTGTATGCAAAGAAGGATTGTTTCAATATACTAAAATAGTTGGAAAACAGATAAACAGTCAGTCAATCATTGCCAATGCGTGGCATCATCGTTCCGATGCGTTCTCTTCCATTGGGGTTGCCATTGGGATAGCGGGCGCTATATTTTTGGGCGATAAATGGGTGATTTTAGACCCAATAGCCTGTGTAATAGTTAGTTTCTTCATTATGAAAACAGCCATTGAGCTCTCTTTCCCAAGCATTCAAGAACTTATGGAGGCTTCGTTACCCGGAAAAACAGTTAGAGAAATTGAAATGTTAATAATGAAAGACAGTGAAATTAAAAGTTTTCACAAACTTCGTACCCGTAAGATTGGTGAGATTTATGTGATTGACGTACATATTCAATTAGACAACACAATATCTTTGGTGCAGGCGCATAATATTTCCGGAGCGCTTTCGGCTCGTCTGCGCGAAGTATTTGGCAGCAGAACGCAGATTAATGTTCACACGGAGCCGGTGAATGAGTAACGTTAATACTAAAAAACAACGGAATTTTATTATTATGATATTAAAAGACGGTTCGGTGCTAATGCAAAAGATGAGGGTGCAAATTATTAAAAACTCTTCCCAAATATCCCCCAAAACTGATCGCCTAATTCCCACCATTTTTGCAAAGTAGCACGGGTAAAATCGTTGGTGTAATCGGTCGTCAATTTCGTTGCGAGTTTATGATCTCCTTTTAAAACAGCCTGTTTTACTTTTTGTTCGAGGTATGGAAGTTCGTCAAAGGCTTTATCTTCAAAGTAAGCGACATTTTCTTCAATAGTTTTTCGGGTGGTTTGCCATTTCACTGTGGCTAAGCGGTTGGCACGACGATACCACCAAAGTGCAGCATCGGTACGAAAACGATATTGTCCGCAAACGCTAAACAGTTCCGGTAGTTGTTGGGTACCGCAAAATATGGGAAATCTTGGGCTTTCTCCCGGATTATCCAATGCAAACCACGCTACACCACCTACTTCATCCGGCAGCCAGTCGCGCAACTGCACAATAAAAGAGTAGGAACACCACGCCACTGCCACCGTGCGCTGAAAAGTTACATTCCCCGAATCAATACTGTTAATCATCTTAATCATATCTGCAGTCATCCACGGGTTGGCGTAAGCGCTTTTTACCTTTTCCGTAATACTGTCGTTTATCTTCTTGTCCACTAACAAATTTTTAGTCATATCCCATTCCGTACCTTCATACGTTTCTCTATATAAACTTATAACATCACGAACAGAAACTTTTTTATCGGGTTTCACAGAGAAAGGTAATTCATCAACATCAAATTTCAGTTGTAAGGATGGGGCTAATCTGCTCAAGATAAAATACTCCCGAATAGCAAACGGACGGTGTCCCTCCTTGTTATAGGCTTTATAAAACTTAAATTCTTCTATTCCATCCCAATAGCCCAACTTTTTTGCAACTTCTTTCACGTTTTCAGAAGTCATAAAAAAATCTTTGTTATTAAAATCTATTACGCCAATTCGAGAGATATTTGCGGAGATACCTACGTGGTCGTCGGGGATACGTTGGGCAGCCCACACTCCGCCGATTTTATCTTTTCCTTCCCCTAAAATTTCAAAATGCCACACTTCATTTTTGTCGGCAATGGTTAAGCACTCACCGGCATCGGCATAGCCATACTCTTTCACTAATTTACCTATCAGTTTTATGGCTTCCCGCGCTGTTGTACATCTTTGCAACACAATTCTTTCCAACTCTTCAATATAAAACAAACCATCAGGATTTTTCATTTCAGGGCGCCCTGAAAAGGTCGTTTCGCCTATTGCCAACTGTTTTTCGTTTAAACAAGGGTAGGCAGTATTCAAAAAAGCATAAGTTTTCATAGCAGGTTGAAAAATTTCACCGGTTTTAGAAACATTACGACCATCGGTAGGGGATTCTGTTTTCAGTATTCCTTTATAAACAGCGATAACAGTGTCGTTTTTAAACTCAACGGGAGACTCTATCCGCATCCACGTTCTGTATCCTCCGTCGCAGGTGTGGCTGGTAATCACCGAGCCATCGGCGCTGGCTTTCTTCCCAACCATAATGCTGGTACAACTTTCCGATTCGTTAAAATTTTGACTAAATGCGCTAAGCGTAAGCACAATAGCGCAGGCAAATAGAAATATCTTTTTCATTTTTAAAAATTTGCGGCAAAGTTATGCTATTTTTTTTAGTTGTCACAGCACTTGTGCGCAAATACTCAAATTACTGCGGTGGAATGCGTAATTTTTGCCCAACGAAGAGCGTGTTAATATTTTGTAATTTATTGTAATCTCCAATTATACGGGCAGTTGTTCCAAATTTTGCCGCAATAGAACTCAAACTGTCCCCTTTTTGTACCACGTAAACATCAGGATTACCGTTCTGTCGTTGGGAAGCGATTGAATCCTGCTGCTGATTTTCTGCACGCAAATCAATAGCAGTAGATTGAAGGTTTGCGGTATCCTGCACCTGCTCTACGGGTTTTGGAGGAAGTGGTTTTAAGTACTCATAACCCACCAGAAGTTTCTGTTTGGGCTTGATAGCATTGCTGCTCAAATTGTTCATTTTCTTAATCTCAAGTACCGATAATCCGTATTTATTGGCAATAGCGGCTAAACTTTCGCCCTGTTTAACGGTATAATACACTTTTTTATAGTCGGATTGAGTAACGGGAATTCCGGTGAAGAGTCCTTCATATACTTTCATAGGGTGAAAAAGTTCATCATATTTATAATGATAAATAGAGTCTTCCCATTCAATAAAACGCAAAATATCCGCATATTTTAAACGTAATGGATAGGGGTGGCTGTATGCAGGGATTACAAGTCGTTTATACTGCGGATTTAATATTTTAAGTTCTTCCAAATCAATATCCAACACATCAGCCACTTGTTGAAGATGCAACTCTTTTTTCACCATTACCGTATCCACAGCAAATGGGATAGTAAGTTCTGCAAAGGGGATACCGTGTTCAAGGTGGTAGTTCACCAAATAGAGGGCAGCGATATAGTATGGAAAATAGTTTTGAGTTTCTTTTGGGAGGAACGGTTTTACATTCCAGAAGCCTGTTTTACCGCCGGAACGTGTAATTGCTTTTCTTACGCCGCCGGCTCCGCAATTATAGGCAGAGATAGCGAGACCCCAATCATTGAAAATGTTATATAAATCTCGGAGGTGTCGGGCAGCCGCATCGGTAGCCTTAAAAGGGTCGCGGCGGTCATCTACAAAAGTGTTCACTTCCAATTGATATGCTTTGCCGGTAGCATACATAAATTGCCAGATACCGGTAGCGCCTGCGCGCGAAACCGCAACAGGATTGAGCGCCGATTCGATAATCGTCAAATAAATTAATTCTTCAGGAACATCATACTTATCAAAAATTTCCCGCATCCACGGAAAATAATATTGCGAAAGCCCCAGAATAATGGACGAAGTACGTGGTCTTTTACAAACATACAACTCAATTTTACTTCTAATCTCCCGATTGAAGATTAACGGAATTACCGTGTGTAAATTTTGTAATCTTTTGATTACTATAGAATCTATCAAGCAATCCTCTTCACTGTTATCGTTTAGTGTTCCCATATTGATACTTCCCATTTGCTTTTTGATGTACCACAAATCAAGCAGTGCATCCATCTCTTTGAGCATATCTTCCTGAAAAGCTTCTTCAGATTGGAGTTCTTGCGATGGAACAGTATCCTGTTCCTGTGCAAACGCCGCTGTCGAAATAAACAGGCAGGTAATCAATAGTAGTTTTTTCATAGAGTAATTAGTGATTAATGTTTAATGTTTATTCGTCATTGATTAAAATTTTACGCTTAAAACGAAACAAAAGCGGGGCAAAAATATTTTATTTTTTGGGTTTATCACAAACAGACGAAAAAACCGGAGTAAAATCACTAAAAGTCAAAAAAACAGTGAAATGAAAATATTCTATTTTTGCGGCAATTTTAATACCAATCGAAACAACCTGACAATATGAGATTTTATAGAAGAAAGATTTTTGTATTGATATTTTTCTTTTTTGCGGGCATTAAGACTGTACTTTTAGCCCAAAACAAACCTGATGATATTGTAGGGTATTATCTTAACGAAGACCCTTTTTCCGGCGCCATCTCACAAGTGTATATTTATAATGCAGGGAATGGTATTTATGAAGGAATTGTAATTTGGGTAAATGAAGAAGACCGAAAAAAATATGAAGGGTTGGTGTTTATGAAAGATTTGACTTTCAATGCAAAAGAAAACGAATGGCAAAACGCTACCTTTATTTATCCCGGAAAAAACGGAAAATTTAAAGCTTATATGCGTCTCGAAAAGAATGGGCAACTGCGTGTAAGAGGATATTGGGGTATCTCTATGCTTGGAAAAACATTATACTGGCCCAGGGAACAGCAATCAAGAAACCCGAAGATTAAACATCCGTGATTGCAGTTTTTTATTCCGTATTCCCCCCTGTTTTTGCCTGCCCCTCCAATTCAATCTTTCCAAATCGGAAAGTGATGCCCGCGCTGATGTAGCGACTGTTGTATTTGGTTGAATTATAAGCAATATAATAAGGGTTGGTGTTGAGCTCTTTAGACCTGCCCCAATTAAAAATATCCTGCACATTGAGATACACCGAAATCTTTTTATTCCAAAAATCGGAACGCAAACCGCAATTAATGGCATAAGCCGGCGCATATTCGGCATATACGCTTTTGTTTTTTGAATAATAATATCCTGAGGCGTTGATTTCTAAAAACTTCCAGAGTTTTGCCCAAAATTTTAGCTTAAAATTATAGCCTAAATTGTTGGTTATTACAGTCTCTTCCTCTCTAAAAAACGTTTCATTGTGATATTGATAAATCCCCGCATTGAAAGTGATATTCATAAATGCTTTCAGTTTGTACATCACATTGAGGTCGGCGCCGTACCGATATGATTTGCCTGAATTGATGTATGAAAAATAGGTTACATATCTTCCAAAGAAATCGCTGTAAATCACATCGGTAAATCCATTTCTTTCGTT
>WRGQ01000165.1 GCA_009787115.1 Bacteroidota bacterium | reverse complement strand
AACATAGCAATCCCTTGTTCTGTAAAAGCAAAAGATGGAACATAACTGTATTTCATTGATTTTGGTATGTGGTCACAATTTGTGACCAGTTCATTCCATTCATTATACTTCAATTTTTTTTGCGAAAAGATGTTTTATTTTTTGATGAGGTAGTTTTTTTTAGTAATAATTTTTCCGGTCGAGTTCCTACGGCTGAAATGGAGCGCGGGTAAGCCCGAAGGCAGATATGCTGTCGCCATTTCTGGCTGTGCGGGTTTGCAATATGGTGTGTGGGCATTGACTTTGTGGGTAAGCAACACGATATTGCAAACGTGGCAAGGCGACCACCACTACTCTTTCACAACCTTTTTGTCAATACGCCTCACTTTCTCTGAATAAAAAGATGGTATTCAGTCTGAGCAAATCTTAATTTATATACTTAATGGGCATTTTCTCTATTTCTTCAATTAACTAAAGAAAGAGCTGAATAAGTAGTTCGCTCACAAGCGAAAATTGCTTAATTTTCCATTAAATATGCCTTAATGAAATCGTCCAATTCGCCGTCCATAACGGCATTAACGTTGGAAGTTTCGTAGCGGGTGCGCAGGTCTTTCACCATTTTGTAAGGGTGCATCACATAACTTCGGATTTGTGACCCCCATTCTATCCGTTTTTTAGAACTTTCAATTTCAGACACCTTTTCACGTTTTTTCTCCATTTCGCGCTGGTAGAGTTGCGATTTCAACATCTGCATCGCTTTTTCGCGGTTTTGCAGTTGCGAGCGCGTTTCCTGACACTCTACAATAATTCCCGAAGGATTGTGATAAAGTCGCACCGCTGTTTCCACCTTGTTTACATTTTGTCCGCCGGGACCACTTGAACGGTAGGTATCCCACGAAATATCCGCAGGATTTACATCTACTACAATATCATCATTCACAATAGGATAAGCAAAGACAGAGGCAAAAGAGGTATGACGCTTGTTCGCAGAATCGAAAGGAGACAAACGCACCAGACGATGCACCCCGTTTTCGCTTTTCAGGTAGCCGTAGCCGTAAGGTCCGTCCAATTCAATGGTTGCCGATTTGATACCGGCAACATCGCCTTCCTGCCTGTCTAACAATTTGATAGCATACTTGTTCCGTTCTCCCCAGCGTATATACATACGGAGCAACATCTCTGCCCAGTCGCAGCTTTCTGTTCCCCCCGCGCCGGAGTTGATAGTGAGAATTACCCCCAACGGGTCTTCTTCTTCACGCATCATATTCCGAAATTCCAATTTTTCAACGGCTTGCAACGCGGTTTTATAGGCTTCATCAACCTCTTGCTCGGTGGCTTCTTCCGACATAAAAAAGTCGTACAACACCGTTACGTCATCTACTAAGGTGGCGGTTTGGTCATATTCCTGCACCCAGGATTTAATTAAACTGATATCTTTCAGCAATTTTTCGGCAGATTTAGGGTCGTCCCAAAAATTATTTTCGTGGGTAATCTTTTCTTTTTCGACAATCTCTTCTAACTTGGCATCAATGTCAAAGGCACCTCCTCAACTCGGCAAGGCGAGTTTGAATCTCTTTAAGTTGGTCTGGTTGGGTCATTGGATTTAAGATTTTTATTTTTTGAACTTATTTGAGTCGGCGAAATAACATTTTTCCGGTTAAGAAAAAGTTTTAATATTAAAAAAAAGCGAAAACTTTTGTCACTTCTCACTCGTCACTTTTATACGCTATTCCAGATTTTTAATTCTTTCGTAAAGCGGCGGGTGCGAGTATTCCAAAAAAACAGTCCACGGGTGGGGCGTCAGGTTGCTCATATTGTGAGAACTCAGTTTTTTTAATGCGGTGATAAGATGTTGGGAAATACCGTGTTCTTTGGTAAAATTGTCGGCTTGGTATTCGTTTTTTCTACTCTGTACGTTTGAAAAAATATCCAAAACCATTGATATGGGCGAATAAATGATGATAAAGGCAATTAAGGCAATATGAAAAGTCGCCCGCTCTACTCCTAAGGCAGCCGATAACGCATTATCCGAAGCAAAATATCCAAAAATAAAAAGCATAATTCCCATTTGGATAATTCCATAAATCATTGATTTGTATATGTGTTTGTATTTAAAATGACCAATTTCGTGGGCAAGTACCGCAACAATTTCATCGGTAGTCATTTCCTGAATTAAAGTATCGTAAAGTACAATCCGTTTACGTTTTCCCAATCCGGTGAAATAGGCATTGGCTTTGGTAGAGCGCTTCGAGCCGTCTATTAGGAAAATGTTTGAGATATTAAAGCCTGATTTTTCGGCAAAATTGAGAATGGCTGTTCTCAGTTCCCCCTCTTCAAGCGGCGTTTGCTTGTTGAACAACGGCACTATCAATGTGGAATAAAAAACACCCATAAACAGCGAAAATGTAGTAAGCAAAACCCACGCTAAAACCCAAAAGTAAGTGGTGGTTAGCACGTAAATATATACAACTAAGGCAAGTAGTGCACCACCAATAATAGTACTCAGCAATGTGGATTTGAGAATATCCGAAATAAAAATCCTGGGAGTAGTGGTATTGAAACCATATTTTTTCTCAATAACAAAAGTCTCATAAATGCTGAATGGCAATGCAATAACAGTTACGGCGCCATAGAAAATACCAAAAAAGAGCAAAGCTTGCAAAATGTAATTATCCGTAATTGACAGAACAATGTGGTTGATGAATGCAAAACCTTTGCATAGCAACATCAAAAGCATTAATGCAAAAGAGACCCCTGATGAAATGACGCTAAACCGATAATTATCAAATTTATAATTCTGCTGTTGCTTATATTTCCCGACATCATAAACATCGGAAAGAATATCGGGAATAGGTTTTGAGAACCACGTGGCATTTTTAAAATCAACAATTTGGTCAAAAATAAAACCAAGTATAACGATGGAAAGGATGAGGTAGAAGAGAATTTGAGGGGGCATTGGTTTGGTGATTAGATGATAATTTTAAATTTTGAATTTTGCACTCCTGCAAACACAGCCAAAAACAGAAACGCTCCAAGGAGATATCCGCATTCTACATCCAACCAGTAGTGGACACCAAGGTAGATGCGGCTGTAGCCTAATAAGGCTGCCCAAAGGAAGACGGCAAGCAATACCCACATTTTTCTGTTTCCTGCAAAAAAGAAAACAAAGAGAGCAAATACCATCGCATTGGAGGAATGCGCAGAAGGAAATCCATACTGTCCGCCACGATACAATGTTCCATCAGTTTGCGCTACAAGATGAATCTTGTGCTCTAACTCCACAGTATGGCTGGGCCGTAACCGCCCTGCGCTTTTTTTCAACAGATTACAACTTTGATCGGAAATAGCAATCGTGAAAACAAGCAGGAGTAGAAGTAAAACGGACTTTTTTTTCCACTTCACTATCGTTACAATAAAAATAAAAAGATACAAAGGGAGCCATACAAAACGGTTTGAAATCCAATACATAATCGTATCCAGACAAGGGGTATGAAAGCCGTTTAAAAACAGCGTAACTACGGTATCCCAGTGTAAAATAGTATCTAACATAATTTATTCGGGGTAGATTAAGTATTTGCTTCTAATTTTTTTAAAGTTTTCTAAAGCAGGCTGCCACGAAGCACGAATCTCTTCTTCGGTTTTTCCGTTGATAATTTGCCAACGTAGCGTGGAATTTCCTGCTAATTTGTCAAAAAAATCAGGATTGGTGAAAAATTTCATCTCTTTGGGAAAATGTTTGTACGCCGTAATCAGATACGAAATATTGAAAGCGTTATGATTATTGATATGGTCTTTCGCTTCTTGGGTTAAATTGAATCCTCTGCACCGTTTTCCTTTCTGTGGCGGATTTTCAGATACTCCTTTAATCGGTTCGGGGGTAAAGTAAAAGTCGCCGACCGTTAAATCAGGGTGTCCGAATATTTGAAACGGCATAACCGTCCCGCGCCCCACACTGATGTCGGTACCTTCAAAAAGACATAAGGAAGGATACAGGTAGATCGCTTCATCGGAACTGAGGTTGGGAGAGGGTTTTATCGGCAAATTGTATCTATAGTTGTGGTGGTAATACTTGCATTCTATCACAAGCAATTCACAAACAAGATGATTATCAAGCCATTTTTCGCCGTTAATCATTTGTGCATATTCGCCGATGGTCATACCGTGTACCACCGGAACGGGGTGCATTCCCACAAACGATTTGTATTTTTCTTCCAAAACGGGACCATCTACAAAATAGCCGTTTGGATTAGGGCGGTCTAAAATAAGCACGGGAATTTGCGCTGCCGCTGCAGCTTCCATAACATAGTGCAACGTAGAGATATAGGTAAAAAACCGACATCCCACATCCTGCATATCAAACAGAATAATATCCACATCTTTAAGATGTTCTTGGGTAGGTTTTTTATTTTTTCCGTATAAAGAAACGACAGGGATTCCTGTTTTTATATCCTTAGCAGACTGTATAACAGCGCCTGCTTCTGCCTCTCCGCGAAACCCGTGCTCCGGCGCAAAGATCTTCACCACATCAATATGAGCGTTCACTAATGTGTCCACCAAATGAGTATTGCCGATTACGGAGGTCGGATTAAAGCAAACCCCTACCTTTTTCTGTTGTAATAAAGGAAAATAACGCTCTGTTTGCGCCGCACCGGTAATAATTTGGGCGGAAAGTACATTCATAAAAAAGACAGTAAGGAAGAAAAATAGATATTGTTTTGTATGGAAGTACATATTTGCAGGTTTTTATAGTGCGGCAAAAGTATATTTTTAGTGTGACGAACGACATTCTCTCTACTTTCCGCTTTTTTCGTAATTCATAATTAAAAAAAATGTTTATTTGCAATATTAATAGAATATCATATCAATACAATGATATAACCTGTACAATTATATCAAACGCCCTTGCATCATTAAACCTTGAATCTCTTATATGGAAACTTTAATTAACGAAGAAATTGAATCTTACTGCGAAGCGCATACTACAAGCGAAAGTGATTTACTTTACAGGCTTAACCGAGAGACGAACATCAAAGTTCTGCGTCCGAGAATGCTTTCAGGGCAACTGCAAGGCAGATGGTTAGCTATGATTTCAAAGATGATAAAACCGCTGAACATTTTGGAAATCGGAACTTATACCGGTTATTCTGCGTTGTGTCTGGCGGAAGGATTGCAGGAAAACGGCACGCTACACACCATAGAGATTGAGGAAGAATTGGAAGATATCATTACAAAATATTTCAATTTATCACCTTACAAAGATAAGTTGCATCTACACATTGGCAATGCTTTGGAAGTCATTCCTGCGTTAAATAAGATATGGGATTTGGTATTATTAGATGCCGACAAAAGAGAGTATCTGAAATATTATGAGATGGTTTTGCCACACGTAAGAAAAGGAGGAATAATATTGGCAGACAATGTGCTGTGGAGCGGAAAAGTAACTGAAGAGATACCCCAAAACGATACGGATACCCAAGCAATTATGGAGTTTAACGATTTTATTCAAAAAGATGTTCGCGTGGAAAATATACTTTTGCCGCTCAGAGATGGAATACTCTTAATCGAAAAACTATAAAAATGGGACAACTCCAATAAAAGTAAAGCAATGAAATGAAATTACGAATTGACATACTGACCCTGTTTCCGCAAATGTTTGAAGGAGTCTTCTCAGAATCCATCATTAATAAAGCGGTAAAAAGAGAACTTATCGAATTGCACACGCACAATATTCGGGATTATTCTTTGGATAAGCACAAACGGGTAGATGACTATCCTTTCGGGGGTGGCGCAGGAATGGTGATGATGATAGAACCGATTGCGCGCTGTATTGAAAAACTGAAATCCGAACGAAAATACGATGCCGTGATTTTTATGGCTCCTGACGGAAAAACTCTTACACAATCAAAAGCAAACCAACTGTCACTGTATCAAAATATAATGATTCTATGCGGGCATTACAAAGGAGTAGATGAGCGGGTGCGCGAACTCTTTATCACAGAGGAAATCAGTATCGGTGATTACGTTCTTTCGGGCGGCGAAATTGCTGCAATGGTTGTAGTAGATGCCATTGCCCGCATTATTCCGGGCGTACTGAATGACGAATCGTCCGCCCTCACAGACTCTTACCAAAACGGTCTCCTCTCCCCGCCCGTTTATACCCGCCCCGCTGATTATCAGGGACACAAAGTCCCAGATATTCTCCTTTCAGGACACGAAAAAAATATCTCCGACTGGCGCTTTGAACAACAACTGGAAAAAACAAAAATGAGAAGACCAGACCTGCTATAAAAAATATATTTTTGTCGCTCAAAAATTAAAAATTAATAAGGAAATGTTTTTTCACAGTATTCACTTAAATTATTTATCATTATGAAAAAAGGACTATTTTTTATTTTAATGCTTTTGGGATTTGCCGTTTATGCACAAACAGCGCAAAACACACAAATTGAGATCAACAAAGTTAAAGTTCCTGGGGTTTCCATCACCTTTGCAGGCTACGAAGTTGATTACATTCAAAACGTCTTACAATTTCGCTTTGAAAAAGTTGCCGGACTGAAAGGCTCTAATTCAAAGGGATTTAGAGTTTATCCGGCGCAAGTATTCAACGATTTTGGATTTATTAAGTACGACATCTATACCTCTGTTGACAAAGGTACAAAGCAAGCCAAATTTGTTACCATTAATCTGTTGGTGTCTAAAGGAAACGAAAACTTTGTTAACCCCGTTGACGATGCTGAAGTAACTGAAAAAATGAAAGATTTCCTGAATTATTTTGTCAGTGATTATCTTAAAGAATACGAAAGATCACAAAAGATTGATCAACTCACCAAGAGTATCAGTTCACTTGAGAAAGACTGTACTTCCTTAACTTCCGAATTGGAAAAACTAAGAAAAGATCTTACTGCTTTAGAAAACAAAATCAAAGATAAAGATAACGAACTCTCCAAAAAAAGCAATGAATTGAATAAGGCTAAGGATGAGTTGGAATCAATAAAATAACAATGCGATTACCTGTCCTGAACGGTAAATCGGTTTTTCTCTAAAACATAAATCCTGTCTTGGAAGTAAATAAAATTCCCTTTTTTACATAGAAATAAGTTTTCAAAATCTTTATCTAATCTTACAAACGTATTCCTGATGTGCATTTTTATGTCGTGGTTTTGAATATTGAATTGATAACGCTTATCTTGTGTGTTTTGAATAGAATCTGAAAACAGTATGGCATTACCCTGATAACAAAATTGAAATGCCGCGCTTTTCGGTATCTCATAATGCACTGCTTCAATATGATGTTTATACTGAAAGATGTTGATAGTATGAATAAATAAAAAGATATTCATTACAATTAATACAAGAAATAGCAGTTGTTTCTTTTTGTTTTTCGATAGAAAGATAATTATTAAGATAATACAATACAACAGAATAACCTGAGAAAAATGAATAGAAATCTCCGTTACAAGCGCTCCGGGCAGATGTTCAATAAATGCAATTGCCTCATTCATCACTTTAACTTCAAATTTTAGTAGAAATCCTAAAGCATTTGAAATAAATGAACTGAATGAGAACGCTAATGTAGTCACACCGGTAATCGTCATTACAAAAGAGACGGGAATTACAAACAGATTAGCCAACAGGAAGTAATTGGGAAACTGTCCGAAATAGTAGATGGCAACAGGGGCGGTGGTGATTTGCGCCGCCACAGAAACAGTAACCAAATTCCATACATAATTACCAATTTTTGTTTTGGGATGAACCCATTGCGCTATCTTTTCCTGAAAAAGTACAATGCCGAAAACCGCCAGATAACTCAACTGAAAACCTACATTAAAAAGAAGTAATGGATTGATTATAAGTAAAATAAATAATGAAGTAAATAAACTGTGAAAGATATTGGAGCGGCGATTCAAAAATTTTCCCACCAAAACAAAGGAGAACATTGTCGCTGCGCGGGTTACCGAAGGCGAAAGTCCGGTGATATTTGCATAGAGCCATATCGCAAACAGCAGCAGTATATTCCTGATAGTGTTTGACTTTACGGAGGCGCCTAATGGAAGTAGCAAGAAATTGAGTATCATAAAGATTACGCCAACGTGCATTCCCGAAACGCAAAGAATATGGCTCACCCCGGCAGCAGCATAACTTGCTTTCAACTCCGGTTCCAGCGTTTCATCGTTACCCAGCAATATGGCTGCCGCTACGCTGTACTCTGCTCCGGATAATCCGGATGAGATTAACTTTTCCGATAAAAACCGCTGTAAATAAGAAGCATATTTTCTTATGGAGCGTGTTTTTTCCCCTTCCACATATTTCCAATATTGCTTTCCAACATAACCGGTAAGATAAATCCCTTTCATCTTTACAAATTTGCTATAATCAAATTGATACGGATTTTTGGGAGGCTCAATGAATGCTAATCTGGTGTGTACAATGAGTTTATCACCTGTTTCATAGTCTTTAATGGCGCTATCTTTTTGAAAATAGAGAATTACTTTGTGGGTAATCCAATAGGACGTATCGTTTACAGCGTAGAGTTTTGCGATAACTTTGAATGACTTTTCGCGATCTAATGGAGGTTCTTTAATTTCGGCAATCCACGTTTGTTTCTGAGTGATTTTTTCTATGTTTAATTTTTCTACATTTTTATGAAAACGGAAGAAAACAGACAAATATCCCGCGAAACAGAATGAAAAAAGCATCAGAAAAGTGGCGGTTTGATGCAAAAAAAAACCTCTTTTTTGCCGAAAAAAGATAAAAATAGCGCAACAAAAAAATAGTTCTAAAATGCAGAAAAGCATATTAAGACTATGTATCGGCAGAAAATACCCCAAAATAATGCCGAAAATGTATGGGAGAAGTGCTTTGAGTACAGGGTAGTGGGAGAAGTTCATAGAGGTATTTTGTGGCAATATAGTATTTTTTTGCTACATGGAAATGATAGAAAAAAATTTATTTTTGCGCCGTAAAAAAAGGGTTGCCCAATGAAATCAGTAAATAAATATTAATCGGAGAAACAAAAAATAATGGCAAAATCAAGTAGTTTTTTTTATTGCAAAAACTGTGGGTATCAGTCGGCTACGTGGATTGGAAAATGTCCTTCGTGCGGCGAATGGAATACCTTTGAGCAGGAAGTAATACACAGAGAAGAGAAGCAAAAAGGGAAAGCTCTGACTACATTGATTAAATCGAAGCCTAAACCCATTAGCGAAATTGCATTGGAAGAGATGCCGCGTATTGCTACCGGTTTTCAGGAACTTGACGCAGTTCTGGGCGGCGGGATTGTGCGGGGCTCGCTTACGCTGCTTGGCGGAGAGCCCGGAATTGGAAAATCCACCCTGCTGTTGCAAATGGGACTTGCACTGCAAAAATACAAAGTACTCTACATTTCAGGAGAAGAGAGCGAAACCCAACTGAAAATGCGTGCGGAAAGAATCTGTAGAAATCCTAACAAAAATCTGTTCATTCTTACGGAAACGCAAACGCAAGAGATTGTAAAACACATAGAAGAACTAAATCCGGATATTGTGATTGTGGATTCTATTCAAACGATGCAAAGCGTACTCATAGATTCGGCGGCAGGCTCTATCTCCCAAATTAAAGAGTGTGCCGCAGAATTTCAACACTTAGCCAAAACTACCGCCCTGCCCGTATTTTTAATCGGACATATTACCAAAGACGGCTCCATAGCAGGACCTAAGATATTGGAACACATCGTAGATACTGTTTTGCAATTTGAAGGCGACCAACACTACGGCTACCGCATCGTGCGCTGTATCAAAAATCGTTTTGGATCTACCTCCGAACTGGGTATTTTCGAGATGAACTCCACAGGTTTGCGCGAAGTGAACAACCCTTCCGAAATCTTACTTTCCCATCACGATGAACTTTTCAGCGGAACTGCCGTTGCTGCCGTATTGGAGGGTAACCGTCCGCTTATGATTGAGACGCAGGCTTTGGTAAGTTCGGCGGTTTACGGAACACCGCAACGTTCAGCCACAGGCTTTGACTTGCGCCGCCTGAATATGCTGTTGGCAGTCTTGGAAAAAAGATGTCGCTTTAAATTGGGAGCAAAAGATGTGTTTTTAAATATTGTAGGCGGTTTTAATATTGACGACCCAGCCATCAATCTGGCTATTATGGCAGCCATTTTATCCTCTACCGCCGATATTTCCGTTGATTCCCGAACCTGCTTTGCCGGCGAAATGGGACTTAGCGGCGAAGTACGCCCCGTGCCCCACATCGAACAACGCATTGCCGAAGCCGACAAATTAGGCTTCCAACGCTTCTTCCTGTCCAAATATAATATGAAAGGATTGGACGTTACCAAATACCAGATTAAATTAATTCCGATAGGGAAAATTGAGGAACTGCTGAAGGTGTTGTTTGAATAAAATGTATAGCAATCTTTAAATGGTTAAATCTTTTTTCATAGCACCTCAAACTTTTTCTTAACCGGAAAAAATTAAATAAGAAAAAAACTATTTTTGCCCGTCAAATCAAAAATAATGTCAAAGAGAATTTTAGTAGCTACCGGCGGAGGCGACTGTCCCGGGTTAAATGCAGTAATACGAGGTATTGTAAAAAGCGCCAAATTAGATGGGAATTGGGATATTATCGGCTGTGTTGAATCCTATAACGGTTTGTTAAAAGATGAAATTGACGTAATTCCGCTTACAGCAAAGGATGTTTCGGGTATTCATGTAAAGGGAGGCACCATTATTAAAACTACGAACAGAGGCGGTCCCTTTCACTTCCCCGTACAACAATCCGACGGCTCATGGATAATTGAAAACCGTTCCCAATTGTTATTGCAACGGTTAGACGACCTTGGCATTGAGGCTATCATTAGCATAGGGGGAGATGGATCGCAACGTATCTCGCTTGAATTGATGAAATTAGGCGTAAATATTGTGGGCGTTCCTAAAACCATTGACAATGATTTATCGTGCACCGATTTTACTTTCGGTTTTCAAACGGCAGTGCAAATTGCTACTGAAGCAGTAGATAAATTGGTAACTACGGCAGAAAGTCATAATCGTGTGTTTATTTTGGAAGTGATGGGACGTGATGCAGGCTGGATTGCGCTATATACTGCTTTGGGCGGAGGTTCGGAAGTGTGCATAATCCCCGAAATACCTTACGACCCTAAAATTATTGCCGAAAAAATTGAAGCACGTTACAAAAACGGAGAGGGATTCTGTAACATCGTGATTGCAGAAGGCGCTAAAAGAATTGGCGGGGAAGTGACCGGAACAGCCCCCTCTGCCATTGGAGACGAACATATTAAATTAGGGGGAGCCGGTGATAAACTCAAATATGAGTTGGAACAAATGGGCGTAAAACACGATATTCGTGTTACTGTTTTAGGACATTTGCAACGCGGAGGTATCCCCATCGCTTACGATCGTGTTTTAGCAACTGCTTTCGGAGTTAAAGCGTTTGAATTAGTTAAAGAAAAAAAATACGGAACAATGGTAGTATATAACCATCCGGATATTACTTATGTCCCCCTTCAAAATGTAGTGGAAAAATTCAATTTTATTAACCCTCAAACAAATTCTTTCTTATGCGCCGCCAAAAAAATCGGAATATCTTTCGGAGATTAAACAAAAATCCTTTGTTATTTGGCTACCTGTTTGCCTGCTCACTTGTTCTGCTCTTCATCTTTGCCAGATGTAACGGTAAAGAAGAAAAAATTTACGGAAGATGGCGCTTACAAACGGTTTTTATGAATGGCGATACTCTTAATGACTCGCTACAATTTAATGTGATTCCTAAAATTACTATTTATAATTTCTTTCTGGGAAACAGTCTTACTATTAAAACCTATATAATGGGAATATCTACTACTTCTTCGGATGGATATTATAGTTTTAAAAATAACTCTACAATAAATATGAAATACACTATTTTGTATCAGTCTTTTGATATTACGGCTAAAATTAAGAAGTTGACACAAAAAGAACTCAATCTCGAATATGAGGATAAAGGGAATAAATACTTTTTGATACTTTATCCGTTTTATTAGTTAGGGTTATTAAATCATTATATAACAAAGTAATAAAGGTGTTGTAAATTAAATGATAAAAAATTATGACGAAAATTTTTGATACGATTTGTTCTATTTCAACTCCACAGGGGTTAGGGGCTCTTGCTGTATTAAGGGTGTCCGGTAAAAATGCGTTTGAAATTGTCGCCAAACTATTCAATACGCCTGATGAGTTTAAATCTCTTCCTGCCAACTTGGTCAAACGTTTCAACATTGATGATGATGATACGTTAATAGATCAGGTGTTGGCGGTTAAATTTGCAACTCCAAAATCATATACAGGAGAAGATATTGTGGAAATTACCTGTCATGGCTCCAAGTATATCCAACAAAAAATCATTGAATTATTATTACAAAACGGTGCACGGTTGGCAAAAGCAGGTGAGTTTTCGATGCGCGCATTCCTAAATGGAAAATTGGATTTACCTCAGGCGGAAGCAGTTGCCGACTTGATAGATTCTCAATCGGAAGTGGCTCATAAATTGGCTATCAACCAATTAAAAGGGAACTTCTCCAATCGTATCAAAACATTAAGAACACAATTTGTGGAGTTGGCGGCGCTTATGGAACTGGAACTCGATTTTAGCGAAGAGAATGTAGAATTTGCTAACCGTTCTACACTCAATAATCTTCTACAAACTCTTAAAGATGAGGTTACGCAACTTACGGAATCTTTTAAACTTGGAAATGTACTCAAAACAGGTATTCCTGTTGCCATTATCGGAAAACCAAATGTAGGGAAATCAACGCTACTCAATTGTCTGTTAGATGACGACCGCGCTATTGTTTCACATATTCCCGGTACTACCCGAGATACCATTGAGGATAACTTTACTATTAACGGTACAAATTTCAGATTTATTGACACCGCAGGCATCCGGCTCACCAACGATGAAATTGAAACTTTCGGCATTGACAGAACTTTCAAAGCCATTGATAAGGCTGAAATCATTCTCTATATGATTGATATTTCCGAAACTTCGTTAGAAGATGTTGAAAAAGAATTGGAGTTCTTTGAAAATGAGATTGACTTTATTCATAAAAAACTAATTATTGTTGCCAATAAAATTGACCAACTCAACGAATTACCGAGACATTTTTCCGATTGGAATGAGTACGACATCGCATTCGTCTCAGCAAAACGCAAAGTAAATATTGAGGCGATTCGGGAACTGCTCACACAACATATTGACAAACATAATATCGCCGATACGACATTACTTACCAATGCCCGTCATTATGATATTATGCTTAAAATTGAAAATGAAATCAATACAATTGAAGATGGCTATACCCACAACCTCCCGACAGATTTAATCGTTGTTCATATAAACAGCATTCTAAATCTATTGGGAGAGATTACCGGCGAAATCACAACAGATGAAATTCTGGAAACAATTTTTTCGAGATTTTGTATCGGAAAGTAAAATCAGTTATGAATTACCAATTACGAATTACGAAAAACCAAAATGAAGTTGCCACTTTCTCTTATTTTTGTATTTTTGCAGCATTGTAAATCAATTTAATAATAAAATAATTAACAAATGAAAAGAACATTAATGACAGTACTCAGTTGCATTTTAATAATGGGTATGGCAGCTTGCGGAAGTCAAAATAAAAACAATAATACTAGCGAAAACAGTCAGGACGGAAAAACCGAAAATGTAAACGATG
This sequence comes from Bacteroidota bacterium, assembly GCA_009787115.1. GTDB lineage: Bacteria > Bacteroidota > Bacteroidia > Bacteroidales > WCHB1-69 > WRNX01. The sequence goes on along the minus strand of WRGQ01000165.1, from coordinate 17,459 downwards.
ATAACGGCGCTGCAAAATATTTTAAGATATTCAGTAGCGAAAATTACCATTTAAAAGCAAAAATGGTCGGAGATAAACAAATATCTATTATGGAAATGTTTATGAAGGATAAAAATAATATGGCTACAATTGTTGAAATGGAAGGACATAAGATGAAAACCATTCTAAAAGGCGGTAAAATGCATATTGTTGATGATGTTTCCAAAACCGTTATGATAACCAAAGTTCCGCAATCGTCTAATGATAACAATAGTATTAAAACAGACGGAATGACACTTACCGATTCCGGAACAGCGGAGTTTAACGGAAAAACATTGCCTTACAAAGAATATAGCGACAAAGATGGCAACAGAGTACAGTATTTTTTAGACGGTACTAAACTCGCGGGTATCAGAAATATTGCACGGGGAAATGTTATGGATATCATCGTTCTTGAATTAGATGAAAATGTACCAAACAATGTGTTTGACATACCGTCTAACTATCAAAAAATGGAATACTGATACATCCGTTGTATATAATGCCAATCGGCTATTACGATACAATAATATAAATAAAGTTACTAATTTCTCTTCCGTCACTTGTCACTTGTCACCCGTCACTTATAAATTCAAAAAAATACCCCCCCCTTTATGAAAAAAACCTTATTAATTATGACAATTGCTGCTGCAATGTTTGTGGGATGCTGCAAAAAAGAGTCCCAAAACCCTTTCTTTCAAACTTGGACTACCCCTTACGGCATTCCTCCTTTTGAACAAATTAAGTATGAACATTATCTTCCTGCGTTTGAGGAGGGCATGAAACAACAGAAAGCCGAAGTTGATGCCATTTGCAACAATCCGGAAGAACCTACTTTTCAAAATACCTGCGAAGCGCTGGAATATAGCGGCGCCTTGCTTTATACCGTGTCTTCCGTGTTCAGTAATCTGGAAAGCGCCTGCAATAGTCCTGAAATGGAAGAGATTGCAGAAACAGTTGCCCCAATACTTTCTGCTCATTCCGACGACATTCGTTTGAACAAAAAACTGTTTGAACGCGTTAAAATACTTTACGATAAAAAAGAGGAGTTGAATTTAGACCCTGTGGAAATGAGACTGCTGGAAGAACAATACAAAGGATTTGTTCGTGGCGGTGCACTCATTCCCGAAGAACAACAACCCAGATTCAGAGAGATTAACGAAAGATTATCATTGCTTTCTATTAAGTTCGCCAACAATGTGTTAAAAGCCTCTAACGGGTATAAATTGGTGGTAGAAGATAAAGCGCGTTTGGAAGGAATGCCCGAAAATGCTTTGGCATCTGCCCTTGAATTGGGTGAAAAAGAGGAAGCCACAAAAGGTAAATATGTGTTTACTATTCAATTGCCAAGTTATGAGCCGCTTTTACAATTCTGTAAAGACAGAGAGTTGCGCAAAGAGATGTGGACGGCATACTCAACCCGTTGTATTTCAGATTCGTTGAGTAATTTGGAAGTAATTAACGAAATGGTCAATTTACGCATGGAACGCGCTAAAATGTTCGGTTTCGACTCTCATGCCGCTTTTGTATTAGACGATTGTATGGCAAAAACCCCCGAAGCCGTTAACAATTTGTTGATGCAAGTTTGGAAACCCGCCATTAAAAAAGCCAAAGAGGAAGCAGCAGAATATCAAAAAATGATTGACGCTGAAGGCGCTAATTTTAAATTGGAGCCTTGCGACTGGAGATATTATACTGAAAAACTGCGTAAAGAAAAGTACGACATTAATGAAGAAGAAGTGCGTGCATACTTCCCTTTAGAAAATGTTAAAAAAGGAATTTTTGATGTGAGCGAAAAATTGTATGACATTACTTTTCAGATTAATCCGGATCTACCTAAATATGATGCAGATAATGAAGTATTTGAAGTAAAAAGAGGCGGTGAAGTGATTGCCATTTTATACATAGATTATTTCCCCAGAGAAAGCAAAGGAAGCGGCGCGTGGATGACCAATTTCCGTGAACAATGGTACGACAAAGAGGGTAAAAAAGTAATCCCCATCGTATCTTTGGTACTAAACAGCGCTAAACCAACCGCAGATGCCCCCGCACTCTTGAGCTTTGACCAAGTAGAAACTTTCTTCCACGAATTTGGACACGGTTTGCACGGAATGCTCACCAACTGTAAATACCGTTCATTATCAGGCACTAATGTAACACGCGATTTTGTTGAGTTACCCTCGCAAGTAATGGAGAATTGGGCTTCGGAACCCGAAGTGCTTAGAATGTACGCCAAACATTACAAAACCGGCGAAGTGATTCCCGATGAATTGATTGCCAAATTGGAAGCCTCTGCTACTTATGGACAAGGTTTTATCAATACGGAATTGTTGGCAGCCTCTTTCTTGGATATGGATTACTACACACTTACTACTCCTGCCAAAATAGATGTTCAGGCATTTGAAGAAAACGCTATGAAAAATTTGGGTTTAATTCCTGAAATTATTTCAAGATACAAAAGTCCTTATTTTAAACACATCTTCACTACCGGATACGATGCCGGTTACTATTCATACACCTGGGCAGCCGTATTAGACGCCGACGCTTTTGAAGCCTTTAAAGAAACAGGCAATATTTTCGACAAAGCAACCGCCGACCGTTTCCGTACCTTTGTATTGGAAAAAGGAAATACCCAAGATCCTATGGATTTGTATGTTTCTTTTAGAGGCAAGAAACCGGATATTAAACCCTTGTTGAGAAATAGAGGGCTGTTGTAATTTTGTCATTTTGCCTTCAGAGGAGAATATTTGCTGTTTTTTGGCGTTTGGAATAGTCTCAAAAGTTAAAAGAGCTCAGGTTAATTTCTTTTCTTATAACTAATCACCGCCCACAGGTTTGTGCCGAATGCAAACGCAAGAAGTGCGCCCAATTGAGGCAGGATATCGGGAATAGTACATCCTTTTAAATACACGAAACGCATAATTTCGGCATAGTATCGTAAAGGGTTTCCATACGTAATCCATTGCGCCCAGCGCGGCATAGAAGCAATGGGCGTAAGTAACCCGCTCATTAAAATAAAGACTACTAAGAAAAACATAGCAATCATCATCGCCTGTTGCATAGTATCCGATTTATTGGATACTATCAAGCCAATGCCCGTCATAGTGAGAATAAAAATTGCCGCTGCCACATAGAGCGTTCCAAAACTCCCCACAGGAAGCAAACCATACACAAAATAGGCAATAATAAATCCAATCGTTAGTACAATAAATCCTATCATCCAAAACGGAATAATCTTAGCCAAAATGAAATAGAATTTTTTAATCGGCGTAACATTCATCTGTTCAATGGTTCCGTTCTCTTTCTCCATTACAATGCTCACCGCCGGTATCGCGCCGCACATTAACACCAAAAGCATCATCATAATGGCAGGCACCATATAGAATTTATAGTTCATCAACGGGTTAAAAAGTGAGTGGTTGGTTATTTGTATGGTTTGTTGGGGCATCAGGTCGTTAAAAGCCACCCATTCCATAGAGATATGTTTAGAAAAATCCATCGCAATGGCAGTCAAATAGTTAGTAGCCATCATTCCTTTCATTCCATCTACAGCATTTGCGGTAATGAGTACTTGAGTCGTTTTCTGTTTCACTAAATCACGTTCAAAATGTTGAGGAATCTCTAAAATGGCATCCGCTTTTCCAAATTCAATTTGATTTTTCAAGGCAACCTCGTAACTGCTTTCATTTGCCACAATTTGAAAATATTTTGAAGAACCTGTTTTTTCAATAAAACGTTTAGAGTACGTAGAATGGTCATTGTCTATCACTGCCAAACGAATATTCTTTACTTCAAAATTGGCGGCAAAGGGCAACAACAAAAGGAAAACAACCGGCATCACAAAAATAATGACAGGAAGCACTCTGTTTCTTTGAATAAGTTTTAATTCTTTTTCGATAAGGTATTTGAGCATAATATTTGTATTATTGTTCCTGCAGTTCCAGCCATTTTTCTTCTTTCTCCGCAATACTATGTTTCAATTTTTCGTATTCAGCATACAGAGCACCGTTTTCAATCTCTTGGGCATACTGCTCCGGTAGCGCCAATTTCATCTCAATTTGGTGCAGCAATTTCATCTCGTTTTCAATCTCATTCTCTAATTTTTTAAGTTGATTTTGAAACTTGCGTTGCTGTGCATCTTGCTCTTTTTTAAGTAAATAGTTTTCTTTGTTAACAGAAGTCTGCTTATCCTCCAGTACCCCGCTATTCGCTTTGCGTTGCAGTTCATTTAGCGAATCTAATTTTTTCTTTTCCAAGAAATCGAAAACATCGCCAATGTAGGTTTTAATCTTTTTATCTTTAAATTCAAAGATTTTTTCGCACAAACCGGCGAGGAAGTCTCTGTCGTGCGAAACCACAATCAAACTTCCCGTATAGTGCAGCAGCGCATTTTTCAGCACGTCTTTTGATGCCATATCCAAATGGTTGGTTGGTTCGTCCAAAATAAGCAGATTAAAAGGCGACAACAACAGTTTTGCCAGTGCAAGACGCGATTTCTCGCCACCGGAAAGTACGGCTACCTTTTTCTCCGTATCTTCCGTAGAAAACAAAAACCTACCTAATATCGTTCTGATTTTCGGGCGAATATCGCCTACCGCAACCTCATCAATCGTTTCAAAAACGGTCTTGTTTGGATTTAATAGTAACGCCTGATTTTGCGCATAATAACCGATTACTACCTGATGTCCTAACTGTATAACACCGCTTTGCGGGGCAAGTTCACCTACAATACTTTTCACGAAAGTGGATTTTCCTTCGCCGTTTCTACCCACAAAAGCCACGCGCTCGCCGCGCTCCAAGTGCATATCAATATCTTTCAGCACATTAAAATCGCCATAACCCAAACTCAACTGTTTTGTCTCCACTGTTACTTTACCGGAATGCGGCGCCGGTGGAAACCTAAAAGAGATGGCGCTGTCGTCCACCTCGTCCACCACTATTTTATCCATCTTATCCAGCAACTTAATTCTGCTTTGCACCTGCTTGGCTTTAGTTGCTTTATAGCGAAACCGTTCAATAAAACGTTCAATCTGTGCGACCTCCTTTTGCTGATTCTCAAATGCGGCTTGCTGTGTTTCAATACGTTCCAGCCGTTGTTCTACATATTCGGAGTAACTGCACTTATAATCCTGAATATTACCCAACGTAATCTCAATCGTTCGGGTGGTTACTCTATCCAAAAAAGTACGGTCGTGCGACACCATAATCAGCGCGCCTTCGTAATTTGCTAAATACTCTTCCAGCCATTGAATAGACTCAATATCCAAGTGATTGGTTGGCTCGTCCAAAAGGATAATTTCCGGCTTTTGAAGAAGGATTTTGGCGAGCGCAACGCGCATTTGCCAGCCGGAACTGAACTCGTGCAACGGACGCATAAAATCGGTTTGTTTAAATCCTAACCCCAGCAACACCTTTTCCGCATCAGCATCCATCGTACTTCCGCCGAGAATATGAAACCGCTCGGTGAAATCGGAAAGTTGCTGTGCTAACTTATGGTAGGCTTCACTTTCATAATCTTCCCGTAATGAAAGTTGTTCGGTAATATGCGCGATTTGTTTTTCCAACTGTTTTTGTTCCACAAAAGCGGAAATCGTCTCTTCCCAAACATTTCGCGAGAAATTAGTCGCCATCTCTTGCGGCAGGTATCCGGTTTTAAAGCCGGCAGTAATCACCATTGTTCCTGCTTCAGGTTCTATCTCTTTATGAATAATTTTGAGTAACGTAGATTTTCCTGCACCGTTCTTGCCCACCAAACCGATACGCTCGCGGTCGCCCACCACAAAAGAGAGGTCTTTAAACAAAAAATCTCCCGTAAAATTAATTGCAAGTTTATGTATAGAAATCATGGCGGCGAAAATAGGGTTTTACGGGAAAAATCATAATCATTTAAAAAAGATTATTTTCGTAAAAAAAACAAATGAAAATATATTTATAGACAACAATAAAATATTTCTGTTCCCGTTTTATCCCGCCTGAGCAGCAATAGTCAGTTATTGAATATTGAATGTCTTAACCCTTAAAAACCTTAAACTTTAAATCCTAAAATAAAATGTCCCCAAAAAAAATCTCTGTTATTGGCGCCACCGGATTGGTAGGCTCAATTATGCTTAGAGTTTTAGAAGAGAGAAACTTAATTAATAATGAAATTATTCTTGCCGCATCCGAGAAATCGGTAGGAAAAAAGATAACCATAGCAGGAAAAGAACTTACCGTTGTTTCTGTAGAAGATGCTATTGCAGCGGCGCCGGATTTTGCGCTTTTTTCTGCCGGAAGCACAGCATCTTTGAAATACGCTCCATTGTTTGCCCAAAAAGGTACGGTAGTTATTGACAACTCTTCGGCGTGGCGCAGTTTCGACGAAATCCCCTTAGTAGTTCCGCAAATAAACGGAGATGTTATCAAATCTGCCGATAAGATTATTGCCAACCCCAACTGTTCTACTATTCAAATGGTGATGGCGCTGGCGCCGTTGCATCAGGAATACGGGTTAAAACGGGTGGTCGTTTCTACTTACCAATCGGTTACCGGAACAGGGGCGAAAGCGCTGAATCAACTCTTAAAAGAGCGTGTTGGTGAGCCGTGCGAAAAGGCATATCCGCATCAAATAGATATGAACCTTTTTCCGCACGGCGGTACTTTTGAGCCGAATGGCTATACTACCGAAGAGATGAAATTAGTGTATGAAACACGTAAAATTCTACGTGCTCCGCACCTGCAAATCACATCAACGGTGGTACGTGTACCTGTAATTGGCGGACACTCCGAAGCCATTAACGCAGAATTTGAACGCGAATTTGATATAACCGAAGTATTTAGATTACTCAAAGCCTTTAACGGCATTACAGTTCTTGACAACCCGATGCTGAACGAGTACCCTATGCCATTAACCGCCCACGAAAAAGATGAAGTTTTTGTGGGGCGTATCCGCCGCGACGAATCACAACCCAAAACTCTTAATTTGTGGTGCGTGGCAGACAACCTGCGCAAAGGCGCCGCTACCAATGCGGTAGAGATAATGGAGGTATGCGGTGAGCGGTGAGCGGTTACCCCTATTCCTTTACCACTTTCTTCACCACCTTCCCCTTTTCGGTAGTTACGGCTACAAAATAGAGACCCGCAGGAAGATGCGAAATGTTGATGAGATGATTAGATAATACATTTTTCCCGTAAACATCAAACACCTCAACATTGTTCATTATTAATTGTTCATTGTTCATTAATATTCGTAGTTCGCCGGTGGTTGGGTTTGGATACACCAATAATTAAACGGGAATTCCCATGTTTTACCGTATAACTTCCGCACTTGGGCTTTCCATTGAATTAAATCGCCACATTGTTTAGCGATTTATACACTTAAAACAACGTCAGTTGTTCCCATTCCTCATCTTCTACTGAGGTCTTAGGCTTCACCTCAATAGGCTTTTCCGGAGTTTCAGGTATTTCAATTACATCTTCTTCGCTCACCGCACACCGCTTCTCGCTACTAAGGTTGTCTTGTAAAAATAAGGTTTCTTTATTGCTTTCTGCATTCTGCATTCTGCATTCTGCTACTGAGGTTTCAACTTCAACAGTTTCTTCCTCATTATCTACCTCCTCTATTGCTACATTTTCTTCGATCTCTTCCTCCGGTAACGATTCTAATGAGGTTATTTGTACGATATTTTTAAAGCCGATTCGTTTGCCGCGCGCTTTGATACTCATAATTTCAACAAAATCGGCGCAGGAAACAGTAACTTTTTCAACCTCTTCCGGTTTTTTCTCATAGTATTCCACTTCCATTTGCGGAAAACTGTCGTAACTGATAAAAATGATACGGGTAGTTTTTTCATCGCCAAGAAATTCTATTTTTTTATCTGCAGGTTCAGGGATGAAGCGTTTCATATAAAACTTTCCATCTTCCTTATTTTCATAGATAGCTGTAATCGGTTTCTGTGCGTCATATTTTTGAATGATGCAAAGATTGTCTTCAAAGCGGGTGGAAAGATCGAAGCCCGTTATGCGATAGTTTCCGGTTTGATAAATGGAGATAATTTTATCATCTTCTTTGAAATCGCCTAAAAGAGTTCCACGTTCGTCCGTATTTAAACGCATCACAATAGAATCGAAATAAATGTTAATGGCGCTTAATGTAGAAATACCTTTGGCAATAATTTCAACTTTTCGTACAGGATTTTTAGATAAAATATTGCCTTGCGAAGCGCGTCCTTTTATGGCTATTGCAGTAAAGTCGAAATCGAATTGTATTTTTTTAAGTTTGGCTTTTGCTTTTAAAAATACTCTTACTTTTTCGGCTTCGCCATTGGGGTTTGAAGTAAAGTAAATGACTTTAGAGCCTGCTGTTCCTTTGGTCAGGTCGTATTCTCTATCTCTGGTCACCCCGCCAACAGAGAATCTTTTTATCATAGCTGTGCCGTTATAACCATCGGAATAGACCATATTGTAAACAGTTCTGTCGTCGTTTCTTTTAAAAACATCCACATGTATAATATCTTTACCGAAGAACTGTTTTTCAGAAACTTTGCTTACCATAAAGGTCCCATTATCACGAAAAACAGCTATTTCGTCAATGTCCGAACAATCGCACACATACTCTACATCTTCATCTTTTTTGAGCGCTGTACCCACAAACCCTTCTTTTTTATTGACATACAGTTTTTGATTTGCCACGGCAACGGTGGCTGCTACGATATTATCAAAGTTTTTAATTTCGGTTTTTCGTTCTCTGCCTTCACCATATTTTTTCTTCAAATTTTCAAAATAGTTGATTGCATATTCAATTAAATGATTCAAATGGTGGAGCGTTTCGTCCATTTTTTCTTCAATTTGCGCAATTTTTTCGTCTGCCTGTTTGATGTCGAATTTAGAAATTTTACGCACCGGTTTTTCGCAAAGTTTCAATACATCTTCGCGGGTAATCTCTCTTCTGAACATATCCCGGTAAGGGTCAAATGCTTTTTCGATGTTGTCAATCTGCTTTTCCCAAGTGGCGGTATCTTTCTCAAGTTCTTTATAGATTCTTTTTTCAAAGAATATTTTTTCCAGCGACCACTTGTGCCAATCATCTTCCAATTCAGCGAGTTCAATTTCAAGTTCTCGTTTTAACAGGGCAACCGTATTTTCTGTATTGATGCGTAAAATCTCTTTCACCGACATAAATTGCGGTTTTCTGTTGTTGATTACGCAGGCATTTGGGGAGTAAGACATTTCACAATCGGTAAAAGCATACAGTGCATCAATAGTTTGGTCGGGAGAGATGCCGGGTTGAAGGTGAAGTAAAATTTCCACTTTTTCAGCGGTATTGTCATCAATTTTCTTGATTTTTAATTTTCCTTTTTCGATGGCAGGCGCTATTGAGTTTGTAATTAGAGATGTAGTGGTAGTTCCGTATGGGATTTCGTTGATGACCAATATTTTTTTATCAACGATAGAAATTTTTGCTCTGTTTCTAATTTTTCCGCCTCTTAATCCATCGTTATATTTAGAGACATCCACAGTACCGCCGGTAGGAAAGTCGGGGTAGATTTCAAAATCTCTATTTTCAAGAATGGCGATAGAAGCGTCAATCAGTTCTATAAAGTTGTGTGGTAAGATTTTGGTAGCCAATCCTACTGCAATTCCTTCCACACCTTGCGCCAGCAAAAGCGGAAATTTAACCGGCAAAGCAATGGGTTCTTTATTGCGCCCGTCGTACGACATTTTCCATTCGGTAGTCTTGGAGTTAAAAACTACTTCGAGGGCAAATTTTGTCAGTCTTGCTTCAATATATCTTGGGGCTGCGGCTTCGTCTCCGGTAAAAATATTCCCCCAGTTTCCCTGTGTGTCAATGGTAATCTCTTTTTGACCCAATTGCACCATAGCATCGCCGATAGAGGCATCACCGTGCGGGTGATATTTCATAGTATTCCCGATAATGTTGGCAGCCTTGTTGTAACGTCCGTCTTCCAATTCATTCATTGAATGTAGAATACGCCGCTGCACCGGTTTTAATCCATCGTAAACATCGGGAACTGCCCTGTCTAAAATTACGTAAGAGGCATAGTCTAAAAAATAGTTTTCAAACATAGATTGCACAAATATGACTTTATGCAGATCTGATGTTTGAGAGTTCTCTTGTGAAACTGAAAATTCGTCTTGTGGTTCTTCTGTAGTGTTATTATTAATATCTTCTTCGGTCATTGCAGGTTACATTATTGATTTTTTTAGAAAAATTATTTGCAAAAATACAGGAAATATTGTATCGTAAAAATTATTTTCAAAACCTTATATGAACTATTCTTTGACCGCAAAATTTTATTTAAAAAAATCTATTTCGCACCGCTATATTTATAGATAGCGTGTTTATTGTTTTGTTCAGAAAAGTCACCAAATTATTATGAACCAATAAACGATAAGTGAATGCGTGTATTGCGCAGCTTACTTATATTGGTTCGGGTTTTTATGGTGACTACCTCTGAATAGTAGGTGGCTGCGTTCCAGTAAACAATAATAGAAAACGATTTCTTTAATATAGTGTAATTTATTAAAATGTTTGCCAATAGAGTTTCTATACAGTATTTTACGAAATCTAATGTGGGGATTAGTTTATACGCTTCCTATTACTCCGGTTTGAGACAGGTTTGGGAGAGTACTTTCCATTATACTTACGATTTTGGAGAAACGATGCATAAAAACACCTATATCAGTCACAGCTCCTTTTGGAATTTTGGAATAGAATTAGGTTTCAAATTGCTGGCAAATAAGGAGGAACGAAAAATTGCCTCTTCTTCAAGAAAAGAGCAAAGGAAGAAAATATACGACTTGTTGAAAGAGTAGTAAAATCGGATGGTTTTAAACTTTATATTAACTTTTTTTAACACGTAATCGTTAAATGTTAAAAAATATTAATTATTTTTGTGCCATTAAACAGCAAATCTGAAAAATGAACTCATCAGAACTGGAACAGTTTGAAAACCAATTCATTCCTCTAAGAAAGAAAAAATCGCGTATGCGGTATCGCGTAGCCGTAATAGGTGGCGGTACGTGGGCAACTGCCATTATCAAGATATTATCCACTAATTTAGAGCACATTTATTGGTGGGTAAGAGAAGATGAAATTGTAGAAGGAGTAACAAAATATGGGCATAATCCACTCTATTTAAGTTCTGTTTTTATTAATCCGAAAGAGGTTAAAGTAACGCAGGATATTCGTCAGGCAGTAGCAAAAGCCGATTATATTGTCATCGTAACTCCTTCGGCTTTCTTACATAAAACTTTAGAACCATTACAAAAAAACAGAATTAATAGAAAAAAGATAATTATTGCTGTTAAAGGAATTGTTCCGGAAACACTGCAAGTTGTGACAGAATATCTACGCACAGAGTTTGATGTTTCTTTTAACAATATGGCAGTAATTAGTGGTCCTTCCCATGCTGAAGAGATCAGTCAGGAAAAATTATCCTTTCTCACCTCAGCCTCTCCCAATGCCGAACTTGCAGAAACCGTTGCTCGTTTTTTTAAAAATCGCTATGTAAGAACATCTGTAAGCAACGACATTAAAGGAGTCGAGTTAGCGGTAGTGCTAAAAAATATTTATTCATTAGGCGCAGGTATCTATTCAGGCTTGGGGTATGGCGATAATTTTATAGCCTGTTACGTTTCAAATTGCTTAAAAGAAATGAAACGTTTTGTAAATCAGATGTATTCAAATGAAGAAAGACAATTGACAGATTCTGTTTACTTAGGTGATTTGTTAGTAACCGCATATTCGCAATATAGCCGTAACAGAATGTTTGGCAACATGATAGGACACGGCTTGTCGGTAAAAGTAACCTTGCTTGAAATGAAAATGGTAGCAGAAGGATACTACGCGGCAATGTGTGTTCACGAAATTAATAAAAAAGGACAAGTTAATATCCCAATCGTTGAGGCTATCTATAATGTATTATATGAAAACATTCCGGTGGCTACCGAAATGAAGCGGCTTTCAGAATATTTTATATAGAAACTATTCAATTCCGAACATCTGTTTTAACTCCGGATCATCGTCAATATTTTTGGCGTCATCAGGAAGAAGAAAATCAACATCTTTAATTTTCTTTGGAGTTATTTTTATAGCTTCCATTGCCATCATACATTCGTCACAAAATTGAGGCAATGGCGTCAATGTCATAAGAGGATAGCCTTCTAATCCGGGATGCTCATTCCAATTTAATTTAGCAGAACCGATTTCTTTAGTTACGTAGAAAATAGTCTCCTGAGTTGAATCGTCTTCTAAATTTGTTGTTGTAGCAATTACTTTTTGGCATTTATAACCGCAAATATCTTTAAATTCATTTACATAATTATATTTCTGATCCTGAAATTTCATTTTTTCTTTATGTTCCTCTGCCGTTGTTTTTTTATAAAATTTGCCCATTCCCGTTACTTCTACTACGAAAAATGAACTCTCTTTATCTCCATCCCAAACCATTGTCATTGAGTACATTCCTTCCATATTTTGGATTACCTTAGATTTATTGCCAAGAATTACAACGGTTAATGTAAGGTTCTCTATACTGGATGTAAGATTTGGATCATCGGTACCTTCAATTTTGGTTTTAAATTGAATCTCACCCGCAAATTGTTTTTGCGCTTGAATAGAATAAGTTGCTAAAATAAAGATAGATAATAATAATAATGTAATTTTTTTCATGTTTTTTATGTTTTATTAAAATAATGCTGCAAAAGTATATTTTTTTTGTTTTCAAATTAGAATAAAAAAATATCTTTGCCACCAAATAAGACCGTAAAAATTAAAAATTAAAAATTAAAAATTAAAAATTAAAAGATTAACTAATAATCATTATGAAAGGACTCGTTTTAGCCGGCGGCGCGGGCACCCGCTTACACCCCATTACATTAGCCATGAGCAAACAATTGATGCCCATCTATGATAAACCGATGATATATTATCCTGTTTCTACACTTATGCAGGCGGGAATCAGAGAGATATTAATCATTTCAACTCAGGAAGATCTACCAAATTTTGAACGTTTGTTGGGAGATGGAAAACGGTTGGGGTGTAGATTTGAGTATCAGGTGCAACATATTCCTAATGGGTTGGCACAGGCTTTTGTATTAGGCGCCGACTTTATAGGAAACGATAAAGTTTCTTTAATTTTGGGAGACAATATTTTTTACGGCGCCGATTTTGAAGAAAATTTAACGCAAAACAACAACCCTGAAGGAGGCATTGTGTTTGCATATCATGTTTCCGACCCTGAAAGATACGGTGTTGTAGAGTTTGATGATAATATGAATGCCATTAGCATTGAAGAAAAACCAAAACAACCTAAGTCAAATTATGCCGTTCCGGGACTCTATTTTTATGACAATTCCGTAGTAGAAGTAGCAAAAAACATTCAACCAAGCACCCGTGGAGAGTATGAAATTACGGATGTTAACAAATATTATTTAAAGCATAGCAAATTAAAAGTATGTAAAATGAGCAGAGGCACTGCATGGTTGGATACCGGTACTTTTAAATCCCTGATTGATGCTACGCAGTTTGTTCAGGTGATTGAAGAGAGGCAGGGACTAAAAATAGGTTGCATTGAAGAAGTGGCGTATCATAAAGGATTTATTACTGCCGAACAATTGGAAATAATAGCCCAACCTCTTTTAAAAAGTGGTTATGGTCAATATCTTATGAATCTTATAAAATAATAATCGAGCTATTTAAAGAATTTTCTATATTTGCCAACCATTTGAAAAAGCATTATTATTTATGAAAAAAGATAAACTTTTTGCCGGAAAAACATTAGCAATCTTGTCGGGTGGCGGTGACACACCTGCGATTAACTCAAGTATAGAAGCCGTTAGAAACAGAGCTGCAATGCTGGGCTTTAAGGTTTATGGCGTACTTCGCGGCTGGAAAGGCTTGCTTGGCGACGGCGATATTGTGGACTTAACCAACATTCCCTACAACGGTATTTACGGTGGAACGGGTTTGTTGTCAAGTCGCACCAACCCCTTTCCGAGTAAAAAAAATAAGGAAGACCGATCGGAGCAGATTTTACACAATATTCAACGCTACAAGATAGATGTACTCGTTACCATTGGCGGAGACGACACGAACGGCGCCGCCAAAAAAATGTACGAAAAATACGGCATACCTGTAATTGGGTTTCCTAAAACTATTGATAACGACCTGCGTACCCGTACAATGCATTTGTATCAGGGCAAGAAGCATGAGGTAGTACTGTGTCCCGGCTTCGCTTCAGGCGCTATTCAAATAAAAAAGATGACTGCCAAGTTGCACACCACGAATGAGTCTCATCAGCGCATTATGGTGTTGGAAGTGATGGGACGAGATGCCGGCTGGCTTACCGGTACTGCTATGTTCGGAGGAGCACACATGGCATTAATCCCCGAAGTTATCGTTACTAAAGAACGTAAAGATTTCTTCTTTGAAAAAGTGAAGGAAAACTATATGAAAAACCCGAAACGCAGTTTAATTATTGCGGTAGCAGAAGGCGTTCGCTGGTATAATGATGAGAAAAAAGAGATTGATATGGTGTATGCCAGTTCCGAGTTGGACGAATACGGGCATCCGCGTTTTGGAGGAATTAGCGGTGTCATTGCTTCCGAAATCAATAAAAAATTAGGCATTGAGGCGCGCGGGCAAATCTCAGGATATATCCCCCGTGCCGGAAAATGTTATGAGTATGATAGAAGGTTGACCTCAACCCTGGCAGATAAAGTGGTAGATCTTTTGTTAAGAGAAGATTATGGAAAAATGCCCGTGATGAAAGAGATCGTTCCCTATTGTGAAGTGGAAGAGTTTCACACCACTGCTATTGAAATGGGAAATATTGGAAACTTCCCACTTCCAAATCTATATTATAATCTTAATGAATTTCAATTTTCCGACCAATATGTTGATTTCTTAACCAATATTATTGGAGAACCATACAGAATGGAGTTTAATCATCATTTTCCAATCGTAATTCCGTAAACGAACAAACATGACAACTCCCCGCTCTCCGCATACCACTCCCCGCATACCGCTTACCGCCTTCTGCCTTCTGCTTTCTGCTTTCTGCCTTCTCCCTTCTGCCTCTGCCCAACGTTTTATTGGTGGAGTTGCCGTGGGAATGAACGCTACTCAGGTGGACGGTGATGAGGTTTTTGGATATTATAAAGTAGGGTTTAACGGAGGTCCTTATGTGAAGTTAATGTTAGATAAAAAACAACGCTTTTCACTCACGATGGAACTTTTATATACCCAGAAAGGTGCACAGCAAAAGAGTAATGGTCCTTTTGTGGAGTTTGTAGCGAAAGGAGACACTGTCTTTATTGACCCATTATACCCCGAATACGATAACAGATTCTTATACAAATTAAATACCGATTATCTTGAGCTGCCACTATTGTTGCATTATGATGACCCGAGATCAAAAGTAAGTATTGGCGTTGGCTTTTCGTGGGCGCGCTTGGCGTATATCAAAGAGATGGAGTGGGATTTTAGTAAACCCGATACGGTTTCCGGCGCAAGACTACTTACTACTTCTATTAATTCCGGAAGATACTTTAAAAACGACTGGGGAGTTATGGCTGATGTGAAAATTCCTATCTACAAAGGATTAAAGTTTAACTTCCGGTTTCAATATTCTTTAGTTCCGTTTGGACAAGTTCGTCAGTTTTTCTCTCGTAGCGGAAATGAATCCGTTGAACGTAAACCTTTTCATAATACATTAACATTCAGATTAATCTATTCATTTAATGAAAAATATATAGAAAACAATAATTACGATGAAGATTGGAATAGAATTGGTCCGAAATGGATTAGAGACCCGGAGGCGATGAAATGGTGAAAAAATTTGAAATTTAAAGATATAAAAATATGAAATACAGTTATTTAGTAATTTTGATTTGTTTGGGTTGTATTTTTTCTGCGTGTAAGCCCGAATTTAATTTGAATGCACCTTATAAAGATGTTCCCGTAGTTTATGCTATTTTGAATTATCAGGATTCTATTAATTATGTGAAAATTTATAAAGGGTTTCAGCCTGTTGCGGAAGGCTCTGTTTTTATTGACGCACAAAATCCTGACAGTATTTACTATAAAAAAGATGATATTCTGGTTGTTCTGGAAGAGTATGACGAGAATAATAAAAGAACTCCCCGTCCTAATATTAAGTTGGACATTACTCATGATTTTCCAAGAGATACCGGATTTTTTTATTATAAAGACGAGAGAATATTATACTATACAAATGAACCTCTATATCAGGATAAAATTTATAACATTAAGATTACCAATAAAGTAAATGGAAATGTAGTTGAAGGATCTACGCCTATTGTAGGTGACTTTCAGATTGTAAATTATATATCTCAGTTTAATATGTTAAACAAAACAAATGGTGTTTCTTTTAAGCCTGCTTCTAATGCATCTGCAATGGGTTATGAATTTCATGTTAGTTTTATCTACTTTGAAGTAGATGTTAATACGAAGGAGGTACTAAAAATAGGTAAAATAACTAAGAATATTTGCTCTAAACTGGGTGAAGTATTTAAACCTGATCCCTTCTATAATGAATGTTATAAAACTTATACTGTTACTTTTTATGATGATATTGCGGCTAAAGTAGAACCAAATCCTAACGTAATACGATATATGGGGACTCCGAATGAAAGAGGTGTGTGTATTGAAGTTGAAGGTTGGGCTGCCGGTGAAAGTATGGTCAAATTTTTGTTATCTAATCAACCGACCTCAAGTTTTGTACAGATTAATACCAAATATACAAATCTATCAGCCACAGAGGGTTTTGTTTTTGGATTTATCTCTTCCAGAACCAAATGTATTACCCGAAAATATAGCGCTACACCGGAATCTCAGGATTCATTAATTTCAGGTTCTAAAACCTATAAATTAGGATTTAGACCATGGATAGAATATCAACCTTAATCTATGACAAAATGATTCGTGTTCGTTTTGCTCCAAGTCCCACCGGACCTTTGCACATTGGCGGTGTGCGCACTTGCTTGTACAATTATCTGTTTGCTAAACAAAATAATGGTAAACTGCTTCTTCGTATTGAAGATACCGACCAAACCCGTTTTGTTCCGGGCGCTGAAGAATATATTATTGAGTCTTTTAAATGGTTGGGTATCACTTTTGATGAGGGGGTACACGTGGGCGGAAAACACGCGCCTTACAAACAATCGGAACGGATGCACATTTATAAGAAGTTTGCAGATGAACTGATTGAAAAAGGTTGGGCATATTATGCTTTCGATACGCCGGAAGCGCTGGAAACCAAACGAAAGGAAGCAGAAACCGAAAAGAAAACTTTTCAATATGATATGAATACGAGAAAGATGATGTGTAATTCATTAACATTATCTTCCGAAGAAACGGCAGAGAAATTAAAAGAAAACTACGTTGTTCGTTTTAAATATCCTGAAAATACTGAAATTCA
>WRGQ01000164.1 GCA_009787115.1 Bacteroidota bacterium | reverse complement strand
ATAAATATGTTGGAGAATTTAACAATATGATGCCTGAAGGATATGGTACTTTGTATGATTCAGAAGGAAAAATAATAAACAAAGGAAAATGGCACAACGGTATCCCTGTTCAATGAATAAAGTAACAATCAATTATACCCATTTACAGCCTCACATTTGTCCATTACCCGTTTTTCCCTTATATCGCACTTCCAATCAAGTAAACTGCGGCAACCCCGATGATTGGGTATAGTTCCGGAAATACAGCCAAAATCATAGTACGTCCGAAAAGGTCGTAGCCCGATCCTATGCCGTTGATACCGTTGGCGCAAATCTGTCCTTGACGAATGGCAGAGAAGAGGCAAACAAATCCCATTGCCAAGCCAATGCCAAAAACTGCCGCTGCCTGAAATGCCGAAATATCAAAAACTAAGTGTTTAGAAAGTAGGAAATAGCCAAGAAATCCATACAGACCTTGTGTACCGGCAAGCGCTGATAGAATCATGTAGTTACCAAATTTGTCCGGATTTTTCTTAATGGCGCCAATTGCAGCGTTTCCTGAAATGGTTACTCCATAAGCGCTTCCAATTCCTGAAAGTCCTAACATTAATGCAATGCCGATGTAGGCGAATAAAAGTGTTGATGTCATAGTTTTGTGATTTTAATTGTTAATTGTTTATTATTTATTGTTTGTTATTGTTATTAGTAACGGGTGACGAGTGATGGGTGACAGGTGTATTAATTCTAAATGGGGTGTAGGGTTTGCCGCCGCCTTCAAATCCTACGTTGTTGTAAAATTCTACGAAAGTAAGACGCATCGGGTGCACGAAAGAGCCTATACTGTTTATGGCGATGTTTATACCGTGTCCGAATAGCAGTATTAAAATCATCACCAATTCTCTTACAATGATAATATCGGGAGCAAAACCAACTGCAAGTTTATTAAATACCAATCCCATTACAGAGCCGGAAATTCCCAGTGCAAAAAGACGAATGTAAGAGAGCATATCTCCCAGCAGTCCTACGATTTTGTTATATAATCCGAATAGTCCGGAGCCGATGCTGCCCGGAATCCCTTTTACTCCTTTTTCAACATTGTTAAAGAATAGCATCAGAAAAACACCGCAAGCAGTTACAATTTTATGTGCTAACGGTTGAATTTCAGCATTTATTATGCCTTGTTCAGCCAGAAAATAGATTGCCGCATTGCCCACAATGGTCAGCAACCAGCCAAACGTATCAAGTGCATAAAGAACCCCAAAGCGCATCCATTGAGTTATCGTTTTGATAGTGAGTGCGTATGATATCTGAATACCTCCTATAATCAATGCCAACCAAAAGAGTTTGTCTGAGTCTAACATAATTTTCTTTAGCGGTTGGATCCAATTCCAATCTACTTCAAGTAATGGTATTCCGAAAAAAGTTCCGCTCAGAAAACCGAAAATCATCGTTCCAATGCCCAAATAAGATGCCAAGTTTCCGGCAGAGCGCATAAATTCATCTTTTGAACGTCTTAAATATAAAGATATTAAAAAGATGAGCATGCCATATCCGCAGTCGCCCAAACAAAGTCCGAAAAAGAGAATATAAAATGGCGCAAAAAAAGCCGTATAGTCATAAGTACCATATTGAGGTTTGTCGTACAGGTCTGCAATCAATTCAAAAGTCTTGGCAAAGCGGTTGTTTTTCAGTTTGATAGGCGGATTGTCTTCGGGCGTGGGCGTTGAAACATTAAAATAGAGTGCTTCTTTTAGCAAACTTTCCGTAGTTTGCGGCTCGTGTTCAACAGGAACGTACCCTTCCAAAATCATTAACTTTTCTCCTGCGGCGGCATCTCCGCTCAACTCTACCTTTTCAAAATTGATATGGTCATTCACTATTTTTTCATAGTAACGCAACGTTTCGATATCCTCTTTTGCCATTCTAACTAACTCGTTGGCTATCTCTGCTGTGCGGTTTTCAATCTGTTTTAAGTCCATTTTCCATTCCGACATAGATTTATCGGAGATGCGGATATGTTCAGCTTCAATGGGCGGAGCGCCTGCCTGTTTTGTAAAAGTGGCAAAACAGATTTGCGAGCCGTTGTTCTCCAGCGTAATGGCATTGTAATCTTCTATCCACTGCGTGTCAAATTTCGATTCGGAAACGGTATGCAAGTGCATATACCAGCCTTTTTCTTCAAGTCGTTGAATATAAGCCGGTTCAAAGTCTCCGAAAGGAACTATGCGCTCTATCTCTTTTTGAATCCCCTGTTTTTCTAATTGAAGTTTCTCTTTTTCATCAAAAAGCGCTTCAACATTTTCCAATATTTTATCTCCATCACTGTTTGGATTTGCCGCTTTCAGTTCCTTAATTTTTTTATCGGTATTGATACGGTCAAGATT
The DNA here is from genome assembly GCA_009787115.1 of Bacteroidota bacterium. Lineage (GTDB taxonomy): Bacteria > Bacteroidota > Bacteroidia > Bacteroidales > WCHB1-69 > WRNX01. Next base: position 27,475 of record WRGQ01000164.1, on the reverse strand, counting down.
TCTGATGATCTCATGATAGCGTTTTTCTTTGTTCAACCACTTGGCAAGGTCGCTATCTTCCGCAATGGTTCCAAACTGTTTTTGTACAATATGCACCACGCCCAATTCTCTTAATTTCAATAGAAAGGATTGATAATCTTTATGATAGATAAGGAAGTCATATTTTTTCATTTTTACAATCATGCCACTTCCTCCTTTCTTTGTGTTTTTTCGAGGTTTGCTCTCATAATTTTTTGCGATGATTTAGAAAGACTCTCTTCATCTTCCAGATATCTTTTTATTTTTCTAATGGCGTCCGAATATCCGGGAATCTGCACTTTTTCAAAGAGATTTACCTTTTGGGTAGTTTTTTTTCGGGCATACTCAAGGCGTTCTAATTTCAACTGTTCAATTTCCGCTTTAATACCGCTTTCCGCCAGTTCTTTCAGCAGCAATATCCCATTTGAAAACCAGACAGGGGAGTTAAAACGACTGTACGGTTTTACTTCAAATGTAACGCTTCCGAAGAGGGGCAGAATCACGCCTGCAATTTTTTTAGTTTCAATGTGTACGTCCTTCACGGCAATGAGTTCGGGGTTGAACTCGTTCCATAAACTTGACAGGTGTTCATACCTCTTTATTTGTTGGTCGAGTTCATTTTTCAACTCTATAAACCGGTCTTTCGTACGCTTCACTTCCATTCGCAGCGCACTTTCCTTACTTTTAATGGTAGGCAACGCGCGCACCCTGACCTTCAATTGTTTTTCAAGCAATTGGAGTGAAGTCTTGTTGTATTGAAATTTTATTGCCATAAATAAATCACTTCTAAATTAATTTTTCCCCCAATATTTATCCATCAACTCTTTTTTAATATTAACCTCTTCAATGGTAAAGTGTTTGGCGAAGAGTTTCCAGGCTACGTCTAACATTTCGGTGGTGTTCAAGCTTACGTCAATGGCAAGCAGTTCGCGGGAGTAGTCTTTGGCAAAGGCGAGGGCGCGTTCGTCGTATTCGGTAAGGTCGAAGCCGTTTTCCATTTTGGTTTTGGCGTTGGCGGCGTCGGCATAGAGTCGCACGGCGGCGTTCATCACTTGCGGGTGGTCTTCGCGGGTTTTCTTTCCGATAACCAACTGTTTTAAACGCGATAAGGAACGGAAGGGGTCAATAATTACTTTTCCAATATCGGTATCCCGTCTCAGGTAAAGTTGTCCTTCGGTAATATATCCGGTGTTGTCGGGAACGGAGTGGGTAATGTCGCCGCCCGACAAAGTGGTTACGGCAATAATGGTGATAGAGCCTCCATCGGGAAACTGCACGGCTTTTTCGTAAATCTTTGCCAAATCAGAATACAAGGAGCCGGGCATAGAGTCTTTAGAAGGAATCTGATCCATACGGTTGGAAACAATGGCGAGTGCATCGGCGTAGTTGGTCATATCGGACAACAATACCAATACTTTTTCGTGTTTTTCAACGGCAAAATATTCAGCAGCAGTGAGCGCCATATCGGGAATGAGCAATCTTTCCACAGAGGGGTCTTCGGTGGTATTGATAAAAGAGACGATACGGTCTAACACTCCCGCATTGCTGAAGGTGTTTTTGAAATAGAGGTAGTCGTCGTTAGACATTCCCATACCGCCCAGAATAATCTTGTCGGATTGCGCGTGCAATGCTACCAGCGCCATTACTTCGCTGTAGGGTTGGTCAGGATCGGTAAAGAAGGGGATTTTTTGTCCGGTTACCAACGTGTTGTTCAGGTCAATGCCGGGTATTCCGGTTGCCAGCAACTCGGAGGGCTGTTCCCTGCGTACAGGATTCACCGACGGACCACCAATCTCAACCTCTTTGCCTTCGGGTTGTGGTCTGCCGTCGATAGGCTCTCCGTAGGCGTTTAAAAATCTGCCTACCAACTGTTCGCCTACTTTCAGCGAGGGGGCTTTTCCCATAAAGATTACTTCGGCGTTAGTAGGGATACCTTCTGTTCCGCCAAATATTTGTAATACAACTTCGTCGCCTTCAATTTTAACTACTTGCGCAGAACGTCCGGCAACGAAAGCCAGTTCTTCGTTGGTAATTCCTTGCGCTTTTACCGAGCAAGTGGCTTTGGTAATCTTTGTGATTTTGGTATAAACTTTTTGAAATGCTTTTGCCATAGGGGTTTATAGGTTTAAAGGTTTATAGGTTTAAGGGGGTAAAGAGGGAATATCATTAAGGTTTTATGCGTCTTTTTTTGCTTGTCCTGCAATTTCTTCATTCAGTAATTTCAGGTAGTTGTTAAATTCTTCGCTTTCAAAGTGCGTGTAGTTCATTTGTTTGCAGATGTTGATAAGTTTACGGAAGAATGTGCTTACTTCGTTGAAATTTTGGAAGATGAAATCAATTTTACAAATGTTGATAATCAAATCCAACATATAACGTTGACGGGGGATAGGGGTAACGGCATCAATTTCGTCGAAAGCGTCCTGTTGTAAAATCACAAAGTCAATCAATTCCGATTTCCAGAATGTTTGATGATAATCAATAGGCACTCCGTCGTCGCCCAAGATGTTGATCTGTTCGGCAATCTCTTTTCCTTTCACCATTCTTGATTTGATGTTGTTCACTTTTCCAATCCAGTCGGGGCTGATATGTTCGGCAATATATTCTTGAAATTCAGGATATTCTAAATATTTTGAATAAGAATCAAGGACATTGATAGCTGGGTAACGTTTTTTGTCTGCACGTTCCTGTTCCAAAGCGTAGAAGCAACGCGCTACCTTTTTAGTATTTTCGGTTACAGGCTCTTTCAGGTTTCCTCCGGCAGGGGATACCGTTCCGATGAATGTAGTAGAGCCTGTTTCACCGTTGTTCAGGATGACGTAGCCGGCGCGTCCATAGAAATTGGCGATAATGGCAGACAAGTCCATTGGGAAAGCGTCGGGACCGGGCAATTCTTCGAGGCGGTTCGACATTTCACGGAGCGCCTGCGCCCAGCGGGAGGTAGAGTCTGCCATGAGTAGCACTTTCAATCCCATTGCCCTGTAATACTCCGAAATAGCCATAGCCGTATAAACGGAGGCTTCGCGGGCTGCCACCGGCATGTTGGAGGTATTGGCAATGATAATCGTTCTTTCATACAGTTTTCTTCCGGTGTGCGGGTCAATGAGGTGAGGATATTCGGCGAAGATTTCCACCACTTCGTTGGCACGTTCACCGCAGGCTGCCATAATTACAATGTCGGCATTTGCCTGCTTGGCGATAGCATGTTGCAGCACCGTTTTGCCTGTTCCGAAAGGTCCCGGAATAAACCCCGTTCCACCCTCAACAATCGGGTTGGTGGTGTCAATAGGACGAACGCCGGTTTCCAACAACTTGAAAGGACGCGGTTTCTCTCGGTATGCCGTTACCGCTTTTTTAACGGACCATTTCTGAATCATAGTTACCGGATGCTCTTTTCCCTCTTTGTCGGTGAGTACCGCAATAGTATGCAAGATATTATACTCACCCTTAGTCACAATCTCTTTCACGGTATAGTTCCCTTTAAAAACGAAGGGTACCATAATTTTGAGTTTTTTGTGGTTTTCTATTACTTCGCCGAGCCAGTCGCCGGCAATAACCGTAACGCCTGAGGTAACCAATGGGGTAAATTCCCACAGTTTTTCAGTGTCGAGTGGGTAGGTGTATTCCCCGCGTTTTAGAAACACACCCTTCATTTTGTCCAAGTCGTTTTGCAGACCATCGTAATTTTTCGAGAGCATTCCGGGACCAAGAGTTACTTCGAGCGGGTGATTTGCAAATTCTACCGTGTCTCCGGCTTTCAGCAAACGGGTACTTTCAAATACCTGTACATAAACATTTTTCCCGATTACTTTAATGACTTCCGACATCAGTTTTGCGTTATCTACATTGATGTAGCAAATTTCGTTTTGCGATACCGGACCGTCCGCTTCAACCGTAACTAAGTTGGCTACGATACCTGTTACTATTCCTTTTGTTGCCATATATTATTATCTTTTAATTATATCAAAATTTTCGTGCAGTTTTGCGCTGTTTTTCAGGTTGTTAACAATATTTTTAAAGATTTCGCTGCCTTTTTCGGCGTCTAACATTTTCCAACGTTCAATAATTTGCAATTTAAATAGATAGCCCATAATCTTCTCTACGTCAAAATAATGGAAAAAAGTCTGTTCATCAATCCATTCCCATAAATATTCATCAATACGCTGTTCCTTTTGTATCAGGTCGGTTATTTCATCAATTTCGCGGATAGATTCGTAATAATCAATAAATTCCGAAATACTGTGTGTGGGATTTTGTGAAGTACGTAACCATGTTGCCACGTCGTTATTTCCAACTATCAGATAATTATACTCAATTCCTTCGCGGCGGGCAGATAGCGCCGTGAGAATATTACGGATATTCATATTCAGTTCGCACCACTCTTTTAAAAAAAGGTTGTGGGTTTTATTCAATAAAAAATTATAGTAAAGCGTGGAGAGGTGGTCTTCCCAAAAGATTTTGGGCGTTTCATCATGCGTTAAATAATCTTGAATAAAAATCTGTAAATAATTATGATACTTCTTATTCCATTTTCTATCTTCATCTTTAACCATCTCTACCATATCTATAATTACCTCTTGCGGATAATTTGCCAAATCGTTGAAACGCATATTTTCCTCACCGTGTTTTAGATAAGAAAGCAGGTTGTCGTTATCATATTTAAGAAAAAGTTTGTTGATTATTCTTTTATCTTTGAGCGAGAGTAGTTGTTTCAACTCCTCGTTAAATTCGCGGGTAGAATAAACTTTTTTATGTTCATCCAGAATAAGGTCGGGCAAGCCGGAAATGAAGGCGTAGTAGTTCATAGTATTTTAGAACAGTAGGTCAATAAGTTGTGGACGAAGAAACTCTTTGAAGTACGCTATAAATTCCTCTTCACCGAAATTGATCTTGTAGGTACCATCGGCGGGGGCAATAGTGAAGGTATGTTTTTTTCCGTTTATCTGTTCAATTTTCAGTCCTTTATTTAACAATTCTTTTGCATTGCGTTCAAAATAGGCTTTCAATGCGGCTGCATCTTCGGTTTCAATAGTAAGTTGCTCGTTTTTAGCCCATTCTGCAACCAATTTCAAGATCATTTGTTGCATAAAATCGGGTTGATTACATGCCGTTTCTACGGCGTTGTGAGCCAACGTATGGTTTAGAAGATTAACGACTTCCGATTTCAGCGCCTCCATGGCTTGAGCGGCATAGAGTTTAAGTTCCGCTTCGGTGTTTTTCTTCAAATCGGCGGCTTGTTTTTGCGCTTTGTTAACGATTTCTGCTGCTTCTGCCTGCGCATCTTCTATCAGTTTTTTTCTGCGGTTCTGGGCATCATCAATAAGCCGTTGCGCTTCCGTTTCACCTTTTTCTACTCCTTCTAAAAAAAGTTTTTCAGTGAGTTCCTGAATTTTAGATTCCATTGTGATAAAATTAATAGGGTTTTTAAATTACGACCGCAAAGATAGTTTTTTTTGAGAAATTATTATCCCCCCCTTATTGTGAGTAGGGCAAAATCATTAAAAGTGACGAGTGACGGGTATAATCCGCGCCCGTAGGGCGCACACCCGTGTAAGCAGTAGCCCTCAGGCTACTGTGTAGGAAAACGCTACTCTTCATCATGCCTCCGTAGGAGGCACACCATATAAACGACGGTGGGGGGATTGTGCACAACGACCATTATATAATACAAACGACCATTATATAATACAGTAGCTGAGGCTACTGCCTAATTAGGTTTGCGCTCTACGAGCGCGGGCTATACCTGTCACTCGTCACTTTTAATGATTTTTTTTCACACACTTACAATGATTCAAATTTATAGTATATTTCTGCCCCCAAGTATTAACCCCTAAAAAAATTATGACCTAACAATTAAACAGTAACAATTAATAAAAAAGCATTATTTGCTTATCTTCTTTTTTTCACGAATTCACACTACAAATTCAAAAAATTAGATTCTCCCAATTAAGGGATTTTATTGCTCAAGGGTAAAGCATTCATATTGGAAAAATCATACATCATGAAATGAAACAACATCATTTTTCAGAAGTTGTACTTGCCGAAAAACTTAATCTTACGAAATGGGCAATCAGAAAATTATTTCAACAAAAGAGCATAAGAATCAATAGATTAATAGAAATTTCATATATTTTGGGAGTAAATTTTCTACATGTATATCTTCAAAAAATGCCTTTATTTGAAAACTCGGAATATTATGAAGATGATGTTATTATTAAAATTGTAGATAATCAAGTATTTATAAACCCGGCGAAAGGAAGTAGAAATCCCGATTTTTTAAAATCCATTCATATTGGAAAAATATTGAAAACAGAAACTTTAAAGCAACATATTTCGGAAGAAAATTTGGCGCCGGTTATTTGTTGCACGCAAAGCGCCATAAGCAGAATTTTTCATAATCATGATATTGATATAGAACGATTAATAAAAATATCATACAAACTGAATTATGATTTTATTCGGAATGTGTATTTGCCTTATATGTCTGTAAATGGAAATATAATGACCTCCAATGATTGTATTTTCGATAACTGTATCATCAAAATCAATCCGAAAACCATATCTATTATTAATGAAAAACAGACAGGGATTTATCATGGAGATTGGGAAAAAAAGAAAAGAATATAACGTGGTGGTTATCTGCTGAATTGCAATCGTTTGATTTCCACTTTTTTAGTTTCACCGGTTTTTATATCTTTTAATTCGATAACAGATCCATCACCGTCAGGGAGAGTTCTTAATTGGACTAATTCGCAAAAATTCATTGATTGAATATCCACTCCATTAATACTCAACACCTCGTCTCCCAGATTGATTTGAGATTCTAAGGCTTTGTCCCAAATAATACCCACCACCATTTTGTCATTTTTAAAAGTAAAGTTTATTGCCAACGGCATTTTAGAAAGTTCACTTGTGTTGATGTTGTCAAAAGGTTCAAAATAAAAGCGTTTCTTCTTGTAATCTAAAGTTGTTTTTCCATATTGAAGCAGTTTAGCGCCTATTCTTGAATTTCCATCGTGCGTTGTTGTAATAATTACATCGTTGAACGGTATTTTATTTACAATAATTTCGGGAATGCTAAGTAGTAGATGTTCTTGATTTGCAAAAGAGCCGTGAATTCCAAAACCGAAAGAACCTTCGCTTTCTGAAATTTTTTTAACAATATTTGTATTAATATTTAACCCATTATTATTTCTTATTGACATCATATAAAAATCGTCTTGTCCTGAATCAAATAATACTTTATGTCCTTCTCGTTTTTCACCGTTTTGTATAAATATAGTAATAAAAGGTAGGCATTGTGTAGATGAAAGTTCCATCTTTTGAGGCATCACTTTTCTTAGCGAAAGTTTTTTAATATTATCTGTAATAATGATGTGTTGGCTTTGCTCATCAAAGTGTACTATGGAATTTCTTAACATATTACCGCCAATAAGTCCATCAATTCCAAGACATTCAAAAAAATTAACATCTTCGTTAAAAACGGCTCCGGAAATATTGGTAAATGTAATTTCTTGAAGATGTATTTCCGGAAACAAAATTTTCTTCATTTTCTTTTGTTCTCCTGATGCTCCTGATACTATTTCTTGACCTATTATGGACAGGTTAAGTTCCTTACGAAGATTATCGGATATAACTAATGATGATGAGCCGGTATCAAAAACAAACTTATACATTTTTCCATTGATAGTAACAGGAACTACAGGAACTCCCGCTATTTTTTGATATGGAATCTCTTGAAAGTAATGTTTCTGTTTAATGCTTCCTTGATTATAGTTAATATTTTGTGCAAGAATGGAACCTACACAAAAGGGTAAAAGAAATAAAGCAAATAATTTTTTCATAGCGTTTTAATAACACGTTTTAACAATGCAAAAAAACATAAAAAAAGGAATAGTTTCATAAGTTATGGGAAAGAAAAGAATAATGAATAGTAAGAAATCGCATAAATAATCCAAATTTAGGTTTAGGCTTTTCCCCCACCGGCATAAACCTAAAATTAACCTTTTAACTCTTTACCCCCTTAACCCTATAAACCTTTACACCTTGTATGTACACCCATTTTACACCTTTGTGCGCCTATTTTAAAACGCTAATATTAAGTTATTTATTAAGTGCCCCAAAAACGTCAGGAGCTTTTAGTAAAAAGGTCAGAAGCTTTTTTGCAAAAGGTCAGGTCTTTTTTAGCAAAAGAGCCTGACCTTGTCATAATACTACTTTTTAATATCAGAAAAGTACTCAAAAAAAAAATAGCACCTCAAACTTTTTCTTAACCGGGGTAACAGGGCAAAATCATTAAAACCCGCGCCCGTAGGGCGCACACCTGTCACTCGTCTTTTGTCACTTTCTTATATTTTAAATGATTTTACCAATAGTATATTTTATAAAAAATTTAATATTTTTACACCCTAAATTGCAAATGCCAAACATTTAACAATAATCACTTGAAAATGAATTATATAATGGATAGAACCACTACAAAAAGATTACCATTTTATTTTCTTTTATTATTACTCATAACCTTTATGGCGTGTAATAATTATACGGAAATTTCAAAAGAGCAAACAGTTCAAAGCGTTTTGGTTAGGGATACGTTATTGTCGGCTACAGGTGATGCAACATTAGACAGTCTGCTACTGCTTGCTGCTACCGCTCCTTTTGATACTACTCTTGCTAAACTATATAATGATATAGGCGATATTTATCAGGGGCTTGATTTTGATAAAGCACAAGAGTATTACATAAGATTGAACGAAATAAGCGAGCAGTTAAATTGGAATGAAGGCAAATTTTTGTATGCAGCCTCTATGTCAAACATCCTTAACCGCGAAGGGCAGTGCGATTCTGCACTGGTAATTCTTGAATATGCGCAAGAATTGGCAAAGCATATACAGGATGAAGAATGGTTAACTCATATTATCTTCAATATAGGTAATATCTATTTTGGAAAAGAATGGTATGAAACGGCTTTGAGTTATTATATGGAGGTGTTGCCTTTTTATGAAAAAAAGGACAACAAACCTAAACTTGCTATGCTTTACTATATGATGTCACAGGTGTACTTTTGTGTCAATTCTGCGGAAGCTGCTATTGAATACGGAGAAAAATCTGTGGCGCTAAACAGTGAAGACGAGTCTGCACTTTGTGCTTTGGCAATGGCATATTCATTAGTACAGCAGTATAATAAAGCAAACAGTTACTTTGATAAGTCTTTAGATATTTGTAAATCAACAAATAATCTCTATTTAATGGGTATAATTTATTGCTATTTAGCTAATAATGCGTTGTTTTCTTTTGATTTGGATAAGGCTGAAAGTTATGCGCAAAAAGCGCTGGTAATCAATCAGCAATTCGGTTATCCATCTTGTTGTGACGAATTTATCTTGCTTGGTAGATTAGAACAGATGAAAAGTAATTATTCACAATCGGAATTTTATGTCAAAGAGGCGTTGGAAATAGCCAACGCGCGTGACGCGCTTGTTGAAAAGAAACAATGCTACTTATTACTTTCCGAATTGGCAGTGGCACAAAATAATTACAAAAAAAATATTGAGTATTGGCGAAAATACAATATGACAGAGATGGCAATAGCCTATCAAACAACACTCCGCTCCGCTGAGGAAATGTTGGCAAAATACGAAACAGCAAAAAAAGAGATTGAAATTGAACGGCAACAACAGATCATTGACCGTCAAGATATGCAACACACATTCTTGTTGCTTGGGATATTGATTTGTTTTTTACTTCTTATGCTATTGATATTTATGCTTCGTATTCGTCGGATCCGTAACCGTTCATTAGTGGAAATGAATGCAACGAAGGATAGATTTTTCAACATTATCTCTCACGACTTAAAAAACCCTGCAATAGTCCAACGAAATGCTATACGAATACTATACGGTAAATGCTCGCAATGGGATACCGCTACTCTAAAAAATTATTGCGGTGAGTTGCTTGCATCTGCCGATATGCAGGTAGAATTTCTTAACAGACTGTTATGTTGGGCTCAATTACAGAGTAGCCACATAACTTATCAGCCGGTTTCCTTTGACCTTGAACAGGGCATCGCTCCCGATATTGCTTTGGTTCGCAGAATGGCTAACGATAAAAACGTACAATTAATAACGGATATACCTCATAATACAATTGTTATAGCAGATGTGAGTATGATTGCCACTATTATTCGTAATTTGCTTTCTAATGCCGTAAAGTTTACAGAGCAGGGTGGTTATGTATCTTTGAATGTATCTGCTTCTCAAAAAGGTAAATGCACTATATCTATAAGCGATACCGGAGTAGGAATGTCAGCATCGGAACTGGCACAAATATCTTGTTTAAACCACTACCATACACGTATGGGAACATCAGGCGAAACAGGAACCGGTATGGGGTTGCACGTATGCTGCGAAATGCTTAAACAGCACGGTGCCGTACTGCAAATTGAAAGCGAGTTGGGGAAAGGTAGCAGATTCTGGTTTGAAATTAACACTTTGTGATAATAAATACATAGAAGTCTGCAAAACATTCATTAAATATTTAATATTATGGTAAAAATAATTATTGTAGATGACCACAGATTATTTCGCGTTACTATGCGAATTGCACTTTCCGATTGCTACGGTTTGAGTGTTGTTGGAGATGCTGATTCAGGGGAGGCTTTGTTTGCATTGCTCAATAAAGTATCTTGTGATATTATTATGCTTGACATTGCCATGCCCGGTATGAATGGTGTTGAAGTAACTTCCCTTCTGCGCAAATTATATCCTGATATAAAAATCTTAATCGTTTCGTATGAAAATGACATAGAAATTGTAAAATCATTAGTTGAACTTGGTATCAATGGTTTTATTTCAAAACAAGCAGGCGACGTGGACGAAATTGTTCACGCCGTAATGTCAATAATGGATGGCTATGAATATTTTGTGGAAGATATCGCAACAATTATTTACCAAATCTATGTTTCAAAAAATTGTGGTGCAACAGTATCACACGAATTTACCGAACGGGAAAAGGCTATCATAGAACTGTGCAGCAATGGGTTGCTGGCAAAAGAAATTGCTAACAAACTTAATATCAGTGTAAGTACCGTACAAAATCATAAGTATAATATATTCAGAAAATTAAATATTAACAATACAGTGGAAATGGTGCAGTATGCACTGAAAAACAAAATCATCAGACTGTAATTTGCGCCCCCCAATTTAAAATAGTGTTATGTCTATCGTAATTTCTAATGTTTCAAAAGTTTATGGAACACAGTACGCTTTAAACAATGTGAGTTTTGAAGTAAAAAAAGGAGAAATTGTAGGTTTTCTTGGTCCCAACGGTGCAGGAAAATCCACCCTGATGAAAATAATCACCTGTTTCATTCCGCCTACAGAGGGCGATGTTTCTGTGTGTGGATTCGATATTTGGAACGACTCCATTGAAGTGCGCAAACGCATAGGGTATCTTTCGGAAAGTAATCCGTTGTATTACGATATGTATGTGCGAGAATTTTTAGAATTTATTGCAGACATCTATCATATTAAAGACACGAAACAGAGAATTGAAGAAGTGATTGAAATGACACGACTGGAAATTGAACAGCATAAAAAGATTGGCGCTTTGTCGCGTGGCTACAAGCAACGCGTAGGATTAGCCCAGGCGCTCATCCACGACCCTGAAGTGTTGATTTTAGACGAGCCAACTACCGGTTTAGACCCTAACCAATTAGTAGAATTTAGAGAGCTGATTCGTCAATGCGGAAAAAGTAAAACCGTGTTACTTTCCACGCATATTATGCAGGAGGTAGAGGCAATGTGTAACCGCGTTATTATCATTAATAAAGGAAATGTTGTGGCAGACAATTCAATGCAGGAACTCAAAGAAAAAGTAACCTCATTCAAGAAAACCAAACAAGATCACGAACTTTCAATGGAAGATGTATTCCATTATTTGACTAAAGGTTAAGCGCAAACTCTCTACCTGCGCGCAGGCAGGCTAAATTTACCTTTACAATATCTTCGCCTTTTCGGGCAAAAACTTCTGCAACGGCGTTTTCAATATCTTCAAAAGGAATATTGATATGGGGAGAAGCGGCACCCAAAATTACCATATTGGCAGAGCGGGCAGAGCCTAATTCTTTTGCTATTCCATCGGCATTAATTACCACTTTGCGGGGTAGTTTATCCAATTCGGCGATAATCTTTTCTTTGTCAGGATAATTAGGAATGTTAACAAATGGCTGGTCGTTGGTAATGAGCCATCCCTCTTTGTGCAGCCACGGTAAATAGCGTAGCGATTCCATCGGCTCAACCGAAATAATCAGGTCGGCTTCTCCTTTTGGAATGAGGTCGGAGGCAATTTCGTGGTCTGCCAGACGAAAATGAGATTGCACATCGCCGCCGCGCTGGCTCATGCCGTGCACCTCAGCCTGTTTTATGGTTAATCCCTTTTTTACAGCGGCATAGCCAATAATGGAAGCTATAGAAAGGATACCCTGTCCGCCCACACCCGCTAAAATAATGTCAATTTTCATAAAAATATGTTTTGATTATTAATAACTTCCTAATAACTGCTTTGCTGCCCAGTCAAAACGTCCGAATGTTTCCTTTGCCATAATAATTAACAGTTAAATTTTGCAACCGCAAATAAACATGATTTTTTTTAATTATACACAAAAATAATAAAAACAGATTGTAAAGAATAATAAGAAGAGAACTCTCCGTTTCATATTAAAAAATAGATTAAAGATTTTCCTGTATTTTTGCGGCAACTTAATAACAGCACCTTTTTAATACAAATTTAAAAGAATAACATTTTGCAGAAACTCAACTTTTTTTCTAAAAAAATACCTGCCACCGTAATTTTTCTTTTTTTCATTTGGTTGATGTTCTTTTGCACATTTATGTTGGGAAAATACCCGCAAGAGGGAATTTTATGGCTTTTAGAACGGTTAAATCTATATTTGGCTACAATAATTCCGCACGGTATGTTGCACGATTTTATCAGTAACGGCGTTGTGAACGGAGTAGGAAATGTATTATCGTTTTTACCCAACATCCTGATACTTTTCTTCTTTATGTATATGTTTGAAGACACTGGTTATCTTACGCATGTGGCTGACCTTTTAGACCATTTAATGCACAAAATAGGTTTGCACGGCAACTCCGCAATACCTTTGCTTATGGGGTTTGGTTGCAATGTTCCCGCAATTTTGGCTACTAGAACTATTCCTGATACAAAACGCCGCATTTTGACTATGTTGCTCATCCCCTTTATGTCGTGCAGCGCCAGATTACCTATTTTGGTACTTTTGGTGGGGACTTTCTTTCCGCACAACCCCGTACTCATTATCTTTGGCTTGTATGGCGTTACCATAATGCTGGCTATTCTCACAGCATTTTTGTTAGACAGGGTATTTTTTAAAACGGAGTTAGATTTAACGCCCGTTGAAGTATTACCGCTCCAAAAACCAAAGATAGCCAAAGTATTACGACTTACATGGGATGCCGGTTATGAATATCTGAAGAAAATTGGCACTGTAGTACTTATTGCTATGATGGCGATTTGGTTTTTAAGTCATTTTCCACAAAACAATAAAACACAAGACGATAGCCATACCACCTGTTCTATGGACGCTTCGGCGAAGTTTGCAACCCTGTCGCAAGAACAAAACAATTACGATGTAAACAGTTTTAGAGAAGAGACCTATTTGGCGCGATTCGGGCATTTTATTGAGCCGGTATTGCGTCCGCTGGGTTTCGACTGGAAGCTGAGTGTCTGCCTAACTACGGGATTAGCTGCTAAAGAGTTTATTGTAGGCACAATGGCTATTTTGTATCACACGGGCGAAGAAGAAACGCAAGTAGGAGAGGATTTGAAAAATACCAATATTTTCACAACGCCCGTCTTGTTGGCGTTTCTAGTGTTTGCTATGTTGTATATGCCCTGCGTGGCTACCGTTTTCACAATCAAAAGAGAATCAGGAGCATGGAAATGGGCGATATTTTCGGTAGTCTATTCTATTGCGCTGGCTTGGATAGTGGCGTTTGTCGTTTTTCATTTATCGTCGTTAATATTTAAATTTTAAATAATGAGAAAACAAGATATCATTGTTCTAATTTGTAGCATTTTGTTTTTTGTGCCTTTCTTTATTTGTCAACAGGTTTATGATTGTTATGAAGAAATAAATCAACACTATCCATTACTTATGGCATTTTTGAAATTTGCCGTTCTATCTACTTTTGGAGAAGTATTAGGGTTGCGTATTCGCACAGGAAAGTACTATATGCCCAATTTTGGCATTCTGCCCCGCGCCGTTGTGTGGGGAGTGCTCGGTATGTGGATTGCCATGATGATGGGGATTTTCAGAAATGGCGTACCGGCATATTTAGACAAGTTTCAACTGTTTTCCGGAATAAACGCTGCTATGATTGGCAATTTCTCCCTGCTCAAACTGTGCGGCGCTTTTTGCATAAGCGTAGTTATGAACACTACCTTTGCGCCGGTCTTCATGACGCTGCATAAAATTACGGATACCCACATTATGCAAACCGGCGGTACACTTAAAGGATTTTTTACTAAAAAAATTAGTTTTACGCAGATTATCACTTCGCTAAATTGGAAAGTGCAATGGAAATTTGTGTTTAAAAAGACAATCCCATTGTTTTGGATACCGGCACACACACTTACTTTCGTTTTACCGCCTGATTTTCAGGTATTATTCGCAGCATTTTTGGGCGTTTGTTTGGGTGTAATTTTGTCGGTGGCAGCAAGGAAGAATGATTAGACGATTAGATGATAGATATTAATATGCAAAATTTAATTTTAACATTTTTTATTTCTTATACAGCGTTACTGTTTTTAGTCTCGTGGTTAACTTCCCGAAAAGCCAATAATGACGCATATTTTCGCGGAAATAGAAAATCACCCTGGTTTGTAGTTGCTTACGGAATGATTGGCGCTTCGCTATCTGGAGTAACTTTTATGTCGGTGCCGGGAGATGTGGTCAATACACAGTTTACTTATTATGGCGTAGTATTGGGATATATTCTTGGATATTTGGTTATTGCCTATCTTTTATTGCCACTTTATTATAAACTGAATTTAACCTCTATCTATCAATTTTTGGGTACACGCTTTGGAATTGAAGGACAAAAAACGGGGTCTCTGTTATTCATCATCTCACGATTGATTGGCTCGGCATTAAGAATGTATCTTGTGATTTTTGTGTTGCAACTGTTTCTGTTTGACTCTTGGGGTATTCCGATGTGGGGAACGTCTATCATTATGATTTTCACTATTTTTCTTTATACTTTTAAAGGAGGAATAAAAACAGTAGTTTGGACGGATACACTCCAAACTACTTTCTTTTTACTTGCACTTGTAATTACTATTTTTATCATTTTTAAGGATGTTAATATGTCGTTTGGTGAAATCTTTACTTCGCTTCAAACCTCAGGACATTCAAAGGTGTTTCTTACCGATTGGCGCGCACACAATTATTTTCTGAAACATATTTTCGGCGGAATGTTTATTACTGTCACTATGACCGGCTTAGACCAAGATATGATGCAGAAAACTTTGACTTGTAAGAATTTAAAAGATGCTCAAAAGAATGTGATGTCGTTTACCGCTATTCTGGTAATTGTAAATGCTTTTTTTCTATTGCTGGGCGGATTACTTTTAGTATATGCCCAACAAAAAGGGATTGATTTGTCGGGTATGAAAAGCGACCAGATTTATCCCCATCTTGCCCTCAATAACTTGGGAATGGTTGCGGCTCTTTTTTTTGTAATTGGATTGATTGCTGCCGGCTACTCCAGTGCAGACGGTACTTTTGCAGCGCTCACCACAAGTTTCTGTTTCGATATTCTTAATATGGAAAGATGGACAACATCCGAAAAACAGCGCACTGTGGTCAGAAGGCTCTCGCATGTACTGATGTCGCTACTCTTTTTGGGTATTATTATTGTCTTTGGCAACTATCATAATGATGCCTTAATCCGCATTATCTTTATCATAGCCGGCTACACTTACGGACCAATTTTAGGATTATTTGCTTTTGGAATGTTTACTAAAAGAGTGATAAAATCCGGCTGGTTCATTCCGATTTTTGCGCTGTTAATGCCGGCAATCGTATTCTTTCTCTCCAAATATTCGGCAGTATTGCTGGGCGGTTACAAGTTCGGATTTGAATTGCTGATTTTGAACGGAGGGTTGATGTTTGCGGGATTGATGGCAGTATCTAAAAAGTGATTGGTGATAAAGAGAGATAAAAATGATAAAGAGAATAGACTTGTCGTGCGTTACTACTTCACCCTGCACTTAAACATCAGTTCCTCTTCAATATAGCCTTCTAATTCATCGCCAATCTCTACTTTTCCAACGCCGCACGGAGTTCCTGTAAAGATTAAATCCCCAATCTTTAATGTGATAAATTGAGATACATATTCAATAATTTCATCAATAGAAAACAACATATCGGAGGTATTGCCTTGCTGTACAAGTTGTTTGTTTTTGAATAGTGAAAAATTGATATTTTTTAAATCTTTGAAACAGTTTTTGGGGAGGAAGCGATTGATTACAGCGGAGCCGTCAAAGGCTTTAGAGATTTCCCAAGGCAGCGCGTTTTTAAAAACTTCTGCCTGAATATCGCGTGCCGTAAAATCTATCCCCAGCCCGATTTCGTCATAATAGGTGTGTGCAAATTTTTTTTGGATATATTTTCCCAATTTGTTAATACGAACAACCAATTCTACCTCATAATGAATATTATCGGAAAAATCGGGATGAAAAAAGGGGCGATTTCTTCGCGTAAGTGCGCTTTCCGGCTTTAAAAAAAATACCGGAACAGCAGGAATGGTTTTCTTTAATTCCTCAATATGGGATTTGTAGTTGAGACCGATGCAAATGATTTTCATAGAGTGCATTTTTTCAAGCGCACAAAAATAGTATTTTAGTTAAAATTCATATAAAATATTATTTTTGCACCCTTTAATAATCATTACTTAATGACAAAAGAAGATAAAGTAAAACATTGGAGTAATTTATTAGATGAAAATTTTCATGTGGCAACAGATTTGTTAAAGTCTAAACATTTGTTGCAAATGGTTTTTTTTTGTCATTTAACCGTTGAAACAATTTCTGCCGGTTTCCTTGATGAGATTTAACGCACTGGAATATTAGTTAATTGAATAGAACAACTTAAATTATGCTACTAAAAATCGAAAACCTTCACGTTTCTATCAAAGAAAAAGAGATTTTAAAAGGGATTAACTTAGAAGTAAAGAGAGGCGAAGTGCACGCCATTATGGGTCCTAACGGCACAGGTAAGAGCACGTTGGCTTCTGTAATTGCAGGAAAAGAAATATTTGACGTTACACAGGGAAAGATTATTTACAAAGATAAAAACCTCTTTGATTTGAGTATTGAAGACCGTGCACGAGAAGGGATTTTTATAGGATTTCAATATCCTGTGGAGATTCCGGGGGTAAGCATCACCAACTTTATGCGCACTGCGCTGAACGAAATTCGCCAATATCGCGGTGAAACGCCTTTAAACGCTATTCAATTTATGAAATTGATGGAGGAGAAGAAAAAAGTGGTTGAACTTACCCAAAAATTGAGCGAACGTAGTGTAAACGAAGGGTTTTCAGGAGGAGAAAAAAAACGTAACGAGATTTTTCAAATGGCGGTACTTGAACCCGAATTGGCAATTTTAGACGAAACCGACTCAGGACTTGATATCGACGCCCTGCGTATTGTGGCAAACGGCGTGAACCAATTAAAAACAAAAGAGAACGCTACGATTGTAATTACCCATTATCAACGACTTCTTGATTATATTGTGCCTGATGTGGTGCACGTGCTTTTTGACGGAAAAATTGTAAAATCGGGAACCAAAGAGTTGGCATTGGAACTCGAAGAAAAAGGTTATGAGTGGATTAAAAAAGAGTACGAAAATGGAACTTTCTAATCCTAATTCTTTTCGATGTAAAATAAAAAACCTTGACACTGCGCTGTGGGTATTGATAGATGGAAAAAAAGCAGATTGGCAGCCTATAGGAACAATATGTGAAGGGGTTAAGATTTATTCCATTAAAAACCAGGGAGATTTACTCATTCACGTGGCTGAAAATGTAACTGTGGATAAACCCATTCAAATTGTTTCTGCCATTCAAACCGATAAACCTTTAAAACTAACCCAACATTTTAAGGTGGTCTTAGAAAAAAATGCTTCGCTGTCGTTGCTGCATTGTGATGACTCTTTGCAAAAAGAACAATCGGATATTATTAATAATGTAGAGATTACATTAGCAGAGAATGCACGGTTGGAGTATTATAAAATGGAAAATAAAGATGCAGGTTCTATCTTAACCAATCAAATTAGAGTGCATCAGAGTGCATATTCTCAGTTTTACTCTAATGTGATTACTTTTAATGCGGGAAAAGTGAATAATTCTTTGTATGTTTATCTGAATGAACCTTTTGCAGATGCACAGTTAAACGGTTTGTATCTGGTGGATAAACAACAGGAGATTTGTAATGAAGTGAAAGTGTGGCACAATGCTCCCGACTGCAACAGCCGACAACTTTACAAAGGGATTGTAGATGATGAAGCGCAAGCCGTTTTTAACGGACATATTATTGTGCAAAAAGACTCACAACGTACTGCTGCCTACCAAATTAATAAAAATATTGCCTTGACCGACGCGGCGCATATACAAACTCAGCCTTTTTTAGAAATCTATGCCGATGACGTGAAATGCAGTCACGGCGCCACAGTAGGGCAATTAGATGAAAACGCTATGTTTTATTTACGTTCACGCGGTATTTGCAAAAAGAATGCACAGATGTTATTGATGTTTGCATTTGCGAATGAAGTAGCGCAAACGGTAAAGATTCAGGCGCTTAGCGAACGTTTATCCCAGATGATACAGCAACGGTTGAAAGGAGAATTACATATTTGTTCGCAATGTGCACTGCACTGCGAGCAGGGTAGGGAATTCAGTTTTGGGTAAAGACTATTGCGCCACCCCCACACTTTGTCCTAAAATGGCTTTGCCGTTGTATTTAAGTAGTTCCTGTAATTTTTCACGGTGAATGCTGCCCAGCGCACAGGTTGCCAACCCTTCGGAAGCACAGTACAAGTAAATGTTTTGGCTGACGTTGCCCGCATCTGTGTCTTCGTACATCGCTTTGGCTTCTGTGGAAAAACCATCCATTTTGTCGTAGTTTGCTACTAAAATAAGCATGAGCGGACA
This sequence comes from Bacteroidota bacterium, assembly GCA_009787115.1. Taxonomy (GTDB): domain Bacteria; phylum Bacteroidota; class Bacteroidia; order Bacteroidales; family WCHB1-69; genus WRNX01. The sequence goes on along the minus strand of WRGQ01000164.1, from coordinate 8,210 downwards.
CTCTTGAAAACGTTCCTGAGAAGCGCCGCTTTTGCGGTGGTCACCTGCTGCAACCAATTTTAAGATGTGTTCATTGGGCATATAAAGATACGCTCCTTTTTTGTTCAGCACGTAAATTTCAATTTGTTGTGCATTTCTTGCAGTAGGCGCGGTACGTCTTCCATCAGGGCGGTTTACGCCAACTGCAGCCCAAAGCAGATTGGATAATTGCTGCGGAGTAAGTTCCTGTTGCGTAAAATCACGATTGGTTTTGCGATTTGCCAATGCTTCCATAAGCGGCATCCCTCCCTTCTTTTGAGGAGAAACTAATTTAATGTCTTGTGCATTCATTGATAATGTAAAGATGGTTAACAAAATTAAAGTAAATAGTTTTTTCATAATGATTAATGATTAATAAGTGTATTCGTAATTCGTAATTTCTAATTGTTTATTCGTTGTAACATAATTACATCTTCAAATCCATTTGATGTTTTTGTCCAATCTTTTTTAATGCCGATAGTAACAAACCCGCATTTTTCAAATAGCTTAAAACTGATATTATTATTGTGTAAGACATTACAATAGATTTGATGAAGATGTAGCGTATTAAAAATATAGTTAGATGCCAGCATTACAGCTTCTGCGCCAATATCCTGATTTCTGTATTTTTTGTCAATTAAAATTCCCATACCTGCACGACTATTCAGAAAATCAATATCAAAAATATCCAAGATCCCCACCGTTTGTTTGGAGTGCATAATGTTGATCATAAATCGTGCCTGTTTTGAAGAACAGATATCCTCAAGTGCGCTATCCACAAACTGTTTGAGTGTATATTTTGAATAAGGGGTAACTGTTTGGCTAATCTTCCAAATTTCAGGGTCATTTTCCCATTGATAGAGCAGCTCCACATCGGAGGGCTCTAACGCACGCAGGAAAATTTTTTCACCGTGAAGAAACATTGTTTTTAATGATTAATGCTTAATGTTTAATTGTTAAAGGGTTAATAGGTTTAAAGGTGTAAAAAGCATTAATCATTAATCATTAATCATTAATCACTCTCTTCACCACCCTCAACCTGTGTGTATATTGTTCCGATTGTTTGTTATAAATTCCGGTAGTGTCTAATATATCAATTTTGACGTAGCCGCTGGCGTGGAGTATTTTATCTTTGCCGCAGATAATACCGACGTGGATAATATTTCCCTCTTCGTTGTCGAAAAAAGCCACATCGCCTACTTGCCATTCTGTAACGAAATCTACTTGTGTTCCGTAATTTACCTGTTGTGAAGCATCTCGCGGAAGTGAAATATTTACGCTTTTGAAAGCCAATTGCACCAATGCCGAACAGTCAATACCTGCGGGAGTTCTGCCACCCCACAAATAGGAGGCACGCAAATAACCGGAAGCAAAGTGCAACAGTGCTGATTGTTGTTCGGATAGGGTAGGGTGTTTTGGAAAAGTTCGTGTTTCAGGAAGTTCAATGATAAAGATGGCATTTCCCAATATTAACATATTGTCTTGCGGATAAGGAAACGAAGAACCCATAAAAACCGGAAAAGTAACGTTAGTTTCAAACTCTTTAATAAAAATAAGATAGTCGTTTACGATATATTTTTTCACAGCATGATATTCCGTAGCATCATCTTCGTGCATCACATTCCACAGTTTTTTCTCAATAAATCCTTCATATCCGCAATCTAACGTTTTAATTCTTACCCAATCATCAACAATATCTTCTATATGGTAAGCATCACCAAACAGTAATTGCGAAACCAATTGTGATTTATGCGATGGTTCGGCACGCATAGAGATTTGGGAAAGATGGGTAACGCCGTATTTCATTTAAAATTTTAAGATTTAAATAGTGAAAAATATGAATTTAATCTTACGTTCTTACGGTTTTACCCTCTTTTAGAATGGTAAATCATCACCCACACCCTCGTCGGTAAATGTTTCAAATTCTTCCGGCAGTTCATGGGTTGGTGCGGCGGCTGTTGCAGTTGAGGCTGTTTGTTGGGTTTGTTGCCCTTGTTGAAGATTTGTAGCAACAGGTTCTATTTTCGATGCCTTAACATCGGTGTACCATTTGCCGTTAAACTCGCGAGATTCCAAATCGAAACTCATTACTACTTTATCGTCAATATTCAACGTTTCTAATACGGCAGTTCTTTCGCCCCAAAGGTTGGCGCAAATTTTACGCGGATACTGTTCCAGCGTCTCAATGACAAATTCCTGTTTTTGCCAACTGTTTCCCGTTTTACTAATGCCCGACTGCATAGGCATTTTTTGAATAAGTTTTCCAATGATTTCCATATAAAAATAATCTATTAATTTTGTAAAATATTGTATTTAAAATAGTTTAATTATTTTGTTTAAGTATTTTAAAAGAAGTTGCAAAAGTAGTTTTTTATTGATAGGATAAAACTATTTTCTTCTGAAAATTTTATCTCGCCACTGGTTTCGTGACGCGTGACGTTTTCTTTAAAAATACTTTTTCCCTTGACAAATGGCATTTCAATGTGTATATTTGCCGCGTTTGTCAAACATCATCTAATAATAACTAAATTATGCTCAAAATGAACGAATTAACACAAAACAACGCCCCTAATTTTATGAAAAAACTACAGAACATTCTAATCACCGGGAGCAACGGGCAATTAGGCAGATGCCTGCAGGATGCAGTATGCGGTGGACGGTATGCGGTGAGCGATACCTCTAATTTCTTCTTTACTGATATTGAAGAATTGGATATTACCGATATTTGCGCCGTTTCTGATTTTGTTTATGAAAATAAAATAGACTGTATTATCAATGCTGCCGCATATACTGCTGTAGATAATGCAGAAGACGAGTCGGAAGAAGCGTTTGATATTAACGCAACCGGCGTTTGGGTTGTATCACATATTTGTATGGAACAAAACGTTTTCCTGATTCACATTTCAACCGATTATGTGTTCGATGGAAACGCTACTGCCCCCTATAAACCTAATGCTCGTCCCAATCCTGTTTCTGTTTACGGTAAATCGAAATTGGCAGGAGAACAGGCAATTTTAGATGATTGCAGCCCAAGCGTTATTATCAGGACGTCGTGGTTATATTCCCAATATGGGCATAATTTTTTGAATACAATGTTAAAATTGGGAAAAGAAAAGAAAGATATCTATGTCGTTGACGACCAATACGGCGCCCCGACCAATGCACACAATTTGGCTGATGTAATACTCAATATCATTGAACAAAAAGATAAAATAAAAAGACCAACGGTGTTTCACTATGCTAATGAGGGAGTTACTACTTGGTGCGGATTTGCCAAAGAGATTATGAAGATGGCTCAATTGCCCTGTGTGGTACACCCAATTACTACGACAGAGTATTCCACTAAGGCTAAACGCCCTGCTTATTCGGTTTTAGAGTTGTCTAAAATAAAAAAACAATTTAAAATCAAAATACCCGATTGGACGGAAAGTTTACAACGAGAACTATCGTTAATTCCTAACGATGCATAACCATCCATGTTAATCCGAGATTCACATTCACCGATTGCAAGTCTTTATATTCACTCATACTTAAGTTATAATGGTTGGTAGCCAGATTGTAGGCAGCCGAGAATTTAATTCCTGCCGGTGATTTTTTACCGAACTGTAAATAGAAACCCAACTCAGGTGTAAGTATAAATCCAAGATTTTCATTTCTTGCCTGTACATCCTGTACCATCACGGATTCGCTGGCATAACACAAACCCAGATATAATCCTACGTAGGGTTTGATCATATCGTTTGGCAAAATGTGTCCCACAGCACCAATCTGAAACGGCGCTGTGCGTACATAACGATAGGTATTGGCATAGATACGCAATCCTGTGCCATAATCATACATTTTCGGCTCAACTTTGGAATAGAAATTGTTGAATCCCAATTTGAATCCTACCGCCAAATTATCAATAAGAAATATTTGAGCGTTAAATTGCCCGCCGCGCCAACTGTAATTATTGATAAATTTACTGCTTACCCCTACCAAACTGCCTGTGCTGTACTCAATGGAATAAAATTGATTGACTTGCGCCGAACCATTGAAAAAGGTGAAAAGATAAAAAGGTAAAAAGATAAAAAAATATTTTTTATTCATAAACTATTTCATATTTAATCATTATTTTTTTTAAGTTCAGGAGTTTGGTCGAAGCATTGGTTGATATATTTAGCAATCTCATTCTCTGTATATTTATCAGCAATACCGCGCACCAATCCAAAGAAGCAACTTTCTGCATTATATGTATGTTCAGGAGATTCTCTCAAATACAGAAAATCCATAATAAAAGACTTTGTGGTATAAGAAGTTATTGCAGTATAAGAAATCGGGTAATAGGGATAACAGGTATCCAGATTCCAATAATTGAACCATGAGGGCTCATAATGGTCGTACCACCAGCCATAATTGGAAACTTGTGCATATTTGTTTTCAACATACAAGAGATCAATAAAAATATCAGGGAGTGTATCATTCAACAATTCCGTTAATGGAATATAGAAGAAACCTCGCTCTTCCATTTGCTTAATTATCAAATCTTTTTGGTAAGTTGCCAAAATCTTACCCTTTATTACGTTTCCTTCTTCATCAATATAGATCTCCTGAATGGTATCATTTACCGAGAAAACAGATACCTCTTTGAAAGAAAATTCTTTATCTACCTGAGAAATAGCAATAAGTTGTTCTTTATCATTAAGTAGATCCGTTACGTCCCGACAGGCACAGAAAAATAAACATAATACAGATAAAGAGTAAATAATTTTTTTCATGTGAATATAATTTTTAGTTCATAACTTATTATTTAGTGACGAGTGACGTTTTTTTTCTACTTTCTACTTTTTGTTTTCTGCCTTCTGTTTATTATCCAAACAGCAATCCAATAAGTGAGTGTAACGCCCAAAAATGCGCCGATTAAAATTGGGAATTGCTCTTCATCCTTATATAAAACAAACAGGGGAATGATTACAACGCTTAGCAGCAGGAAATATCGAAACACAGTTTTCATACGGCGCTTATCAGCATTAAAAAGATTGCTGCAAAATTACATTTTATTGAATATCTTTTTTTCAATTGTTTTTTGAAATTCAGAATAATCATTTATCTGCAACAATCGTTTGAGTTCTAATGAATCTAATTTCCAAAATACTGCAAAATAGTGCCACAGTTCTTTTAATACCGACAAGGCAACTTTTTCACCTTTTAATACACACAATAATTCGGCATATTCATTGTAAAAATCAATAAATCTGCTTCTGAGGTTGATTTGTATGAATGAAGTTTTTTTTGTACTTTCTGCCTTTTGATTTCTGCTTTCTGCTATATGGATTATTTCTTCCGCTAAGAACGGATTTTGCAATATTCCGCGTCCTAACATCCAATTTTCAATTTTAGGAAAACGTTGATGTAATCTTATAAAAAAATCCGTATCATTAATATCGCCGCTGTAAACAATTGTATGCTGGGTAGTTTGATAAAAGGTTTCAAACATATCCAAGTTCACAGTTCCTTCATATTGCTGAACGCCCAACCGTGGGTGAATGCAAAGAAAATCAATAGGGTAGGGGGCAAGTCGTTGCAAAATTTCTAATCCTTCTTCCGGAGAATGGAAACCCAAGCGCATTTTTAGTGAAAAATGGACAGACGTTTTACTACAAACTTCATTCACCGTATCTTCAATTAAATCGGGAAAGGGCATTACGCCGCAGCCGCGCTTTTTACGCACAATGTTATTTACGGGGCACCCGATATTCCAGTTAAACTGAGAGTATCCGAAAGTTTCATATAAAACAACAACCGTTTCTTTAATATCCACAGGTTTGTTGCCCATAAATTGGGGAATGATGTGTAGCCCTGTGTTATTTTCGGGAAACAGGTCGCGAAGTTTCTTAGGATTGAGTTTATCTTTGGGTTGCGCCGCAATAAACGGCGTTATGGCGTAGTCTATGCCTTGAAAATGTTTGATAAAACAGTTTCTAAAGAGGTAGCCTGTAATTCCGTGCAGTGGGGCGAGCCAAAGTTTCATAAAACATTTTTTTATTAAAATAAATGGTACATCTGCAAAAATAATAAATATCATAAATTAAGCAGTAATATGAGAGATGTTTTTGTAGAAATCTATCCAAACCCAAACAACGATAAGTTTGTTGTTGAAAAAATATTTTTATGTCTTTTACGTTTACAATATTTAAAAAACTTTGTATTTTTGTAGCAAAAAAAAAATATGAAAACAACAAAGATAGACAAAGAGTTAAGCGATAAGATAAGTTTTGTTTCGTTTATTATTCCGGAGTTTGCCTCAAGTTATAAAATGAATGTACAAGATGCCTATTTGTATTTAAAAAAATACGGAGGTATGGATTACTTAAATAAATGCTGGTGGGCTTTGCATACCGACAATCCGTTTTGGGCGGTTAGAGATATGTATGAAGTTTGTCGTAACAATGGAGGAATGCGATGAGAGTATTTCATGGCAGTTATACCAAAATTGATAACATTGATTTATCAAAGTGCGAAATAGGTAAAGATTTCGGGCAGGGGTTTTATGTAACAAAAATTAAAGAACAAGCACAGTTTTGGGCAGAGCGTAGAGGATTATCAGACAAAACAAAAGGTATCGTAACAGAATTTGAATTTAACGAAAATGCTTTTCTGTATTTTAATCTAAAAACACTCAGATTTGTCGAATACGATGAAAATTGGCTTGATTTTGTTGCCAAAAACAGAGACACGTCATTGCCTCAACCCACACATGATTACGATATTGTAGAGGGTCCTGTTGCTGATGATAAAATTGCTACACGGATAACAACATATCTAAAAGGTAAAATTTCCAAACAGCAATTTCTGGAAGAATTGAAATTTATGAGGGAAACACACCAAATTTGTTTTTGTACAAGGCGTTCACTTCAAATGCTTAATAATATAGAAAATTCGGAAGATATAGGATACGAACTGTCTAAAATTGGAGAATCATTAATAGAACGGTTTGTACTTGACTTCAATGTTTTTGAAGAAAAAGCCACTGATATTTTTTATTCTTCAAAAACTTTTGGAAAACTTGCTGATGAAAGCACCGATTTTTACAAAAAAACGTGGCAAGAAGTTTATGAGATGTTAAAACTGGAATTGAGAAATATGTAATTTTGCAACGAGTTTTTTTGAAAAAAGCGAATTAAAACAAAAAATAGTTAAAGGATTGCTTTTTAATACAGAACCGAAACATGTGTTACTACAATACTTTTGTACTTGATCTATCAATTCTCCATTTCCTTTTGCATAAAACATTGACTTTTACTGTTATCAATAAGATGTTTTATCCATGTTAAGATTTTATCGTCGGAATATATTCTTAATTCATTATTATTTTCATTTTGTAAAGCTCCGGCAAGTAAAGTATATTCTTTAACCAAAGAGGTATAAAATACGCCCTGATCATCTGTATTAATGCTCACATTCAATCTGATAGAATCATTTCCGGATTCTTCAACGGGAAATAATTTAAAAACAGGAAGTTCAATGGTTTTATCTAACTTACTGATTAAGAAATTGGAAGAAGGATTGCTCTCAATGGCAACTCCTTTCTTTAAAACAAAATGACGCATAATGACCTGAAGTTGTTTTACCAATTCTATATATCCGTCATTCACTTCTATTTCAACCATTTCTGTTGCTGCCTTTTTTAAATCATTGTCAAAATGATACCGGTGATATAAATCGTAAACGTTTTTGTTAATTTTTTTATACTTGTCTCTATAACAGAAATCATATTTATTCCATTCAGTAACAGGATTCAAATGAGAACTTTTAATATCTTTTAAATTATCCTTATCTTTATTCAGTTCTTTGGAATAACAATTCGGATTATCTCCTCTTAATTTCCACGATTGTATATATGACTGTAAATCAGGAGATAAATCACTATATTCGGGAGATAGACTACTATATAAAGTATTGAAATAGGTATCAAACTGCGCTATTAAATAAGCGTAAAAAGAGGATGAGATATTAACTTTACATTTTTCAATACAATACAGTATCCATGCATAATTATCCAAAGCATTTTGTAAAGGCATTGCAATATAGGGACGGTCGTTATAATATTTTTCGGGATCAATCCCCAATGCTACAGCATGACCGATTCTGTCTCCATGTCTTAAATGTAGAAATAAAATTGCCTCATCAATAGAACGTAAACCATCTACAAT